>CASTST010000069.1 GCA_949451655.1 uncultured Eubacteriales bacterium
CAGAGATTCATATTTGTCTGTATCATATGTTTCCTGGAACACTGTAACATAATCGGCGCCGCAATCATGCAAATAACGGTACTCGTCTGTATTGACCGGATAAATTTCCAATCCCACCATACGAAAATACTTTCGTGCCAGCTTGCACGCTTCGCCAATATAATGTACGTCGCTTTGCCCGCGGCTTTCTCCGGTGAGAAGAAGAATTTCCTCCATGCCGCTGTCCGCAATAATCTGCATCTCATGTTCCATTTGTGTTTCTGTAAGCTTCATGCGCTGAATGTTGTTATAGCAGTTAAATCCGCAGTAGACACAATAGTTTTCGCAATAGTTGGCTAAGTATAGGGGAGTGAACATATAAACAGTGTTGCCGAAATGCTTACTTGTTTCCAGTCTTGCTCTCTGTGCCATTTCCTCCAGAAGCGACTCTGCCGCGGGAGATAACAGTGCTTTGAAATCCTCGATGGAGCAGGTTTCATGCTCTAGAGCGGCTTTTACATCCTTGGCAGAATACTGCAAAGGATCATAGGACTGCATTTGTGACAGAACATTTGCACAAACGTCGGAATCTATTTTTTCCATTCCTGGCAGGTATTCCATGTGGTTTTTGCGAAAAGAGGGATCGGTTTCAAGTCTGTGCTTTTTTGCCTGCGCTTCAGGTGAGAGGTGTCCGGAATCTACAAAAAAGTGATTTTCCATAATCTTTGCCTCTCAATCGTGCAAGAATCCTGTCAGCGGATCAGAGGCAGAAGCGCCTCTTGCGAGCACTCTGCCAAGCCCGGACAAATACGCCTTGCGCCCTGCTTCGATTGCCTGCCGGAACGCTGCCGCCATCAGGGGTAAATCCCCGGCGGTTGCCAGGGCAGTGTTTGCCATAATGGCGGCGGCCCCCATTTCCATAGCTTCACACGCTTGGGAAGGTCGTCCGATTCCCGCATCCACAATTATTGGAAGATCAATTTCATCAATCAGAATCTGAATGAATGCTTTGGTTGCAAGTCCTTTATTGGAGCCAATCGGAGAAGCAAGGGGCATAACTGCAGCCGCGCCGGCGCTGACAAGATCACGGGCTGTGTTCAGGTCGGGATACATATACGGCAGCACTATAAATCCTTCTTTTGCAAGAATTTCCGTTGCCCGGACTGTTTCCTGATTATCCGGAAGCAAATATTTGCTGTCGCGCATAATTTCAATCTTTACAAAATCGCCGCATCCCAATTCTCTGGAAAGTCTTGCAATGCGCACTGCTTCTTCGGCATTTCTCGCACCGCTTGTATTGGGCAGAAGGGTGACGCCTTTCGGGATGAAATCCAGAATATTTTCCTGCACTTTTGTGTTTGCGCGGCGTACCGCAAGGGTGATAATTTGTGCGCCGGCGTCCTTTACCGCAGCCTCTATGAGATGCAGTGAGTATTTCCCTGATCCGAGAATAAAACGGGAATCAAATGCATGACCGCCGATTATGAGCGTATCATTGTTCATATAAAATCCTTCTTTCTTTATTAAACTTCAAACTGATCTGCTAAAATACGCAGAACTGTGTGCGCTTGATGTGCGGCGCACAACATCACCCGGGAGGAAACAAGCCCCAGTCCGTCTGATACGTCGCTTTTTTCGTCACCGCAAAGATAAAGATTTTTTCCGATTTTGCGGGTCCGGATCGTATTCGGACTGCCGATACCAGCCATTCCGGAGGCGGAAACAATGTATTTTTCGGGCATTACGGTAAGTACGGTATTCACAAGCATTGCTTTTTCCTGCGCGCAGTCAAAAGCTTCACAAATAATATTGGCATCTTTGAGAAGCTCTGCTGCGTTTTCTTCCGTAATGCGTACAGTATGTAGTTCCGTATGCAAATACGGCGCAAATTCCTTTAAATTTTCAGCCAATGCCTCTGTCTTATATCTGCCAATTTGTGTCGCTTTGTATTGCTGTCTGTGGAGATTGGTAATATCCACCCGGTCAAAATCAATCAATATAAGCTTGCCAATACCTGCGCGGGCAAGCGCAAAGGCAATATGTGTGCCAAGTCCTCCGAGTCCGCACACTGCAACTGCTGCGGCAGAAAATCTCTGTTGTAAGGTCTTGCCATGCCGAGCCTCCAGCGCGCGGATCCATTCTTCCTTTGTGGGTATCATCAGCCGCCCCCCACAAAGCTGACAACTTCCAGTTCGTCGCCATCGTTTAATACAGCGGTGTCATATTGTGCTTTCGGCACGATATTTCCGTTTCGCTCCACTGCGATCCGCTTCAAATCGTAATCGTTTTCTGTAAGATATTCCGCTACGGTTTTTCCTGCAACGTCGAGCAAAGTGCCATTGATTTTTATCATGATTTTCACCTCCGGATACAAAAAGGGGAAGGCACCGATTCAGTGTACCTTCCCGTAAATATATACTCTGCTTGCAGATCCCTACGTTGGCATTATCCAAATCAGGTTAACGGTCGAAGGGAACACCTTCCTCTCAGCCTGTTATGCAAGCTCCCGTGTCAAAGTATTTAATTGTGTTTTTATTATACAGCTTTATTTTACAAAATACAAGTGCATTTTTGAATTTATTCGCTCAGTGGTTCAAAATCGGCACTGCCATGTTTACATATGGGGCAGATAAAATCATCGGGCAGGGGATCGCCTTCATATACATATCCGCAGATTTTGCATATATATCCCTTAGTCTTTTTCTCCGGCTTTGGCTTAATATGCTCCTGATAATAGCTGTACGTAACGCTGGGGGCATCAGACAAAAGAACAGCTTCCGTTACGTCGGCGAGAAAGATCAGATGGCTGCCGCAATCTACGGTGCGGATGACTTTTCCGGACAAATATGCGTTTGTATGTGTTTCAATATACTTTACGCCGTTTTCAGCGCGTACGCCCTGTCCGGCAGCAAATTTGTCCGTATCCGCCCCTGTATGAAATCCATACTGCTGAATCATGCTGAATGGAACGGTTTGCGCAAGAACAGATACATTAAAAATACCTGTCCGCTCAATCATTTTGCAGGTATAGTTGTCTTTGTTGACGACAACCGTAATCCGCAGCGGAGAATCAGTTACCTGCGTAACTGTGTTGATGATACAGCCGTTGTCCTTGTCGCCTTCTCTGGCGCTTAGTACAAATAATCCGTAAGGAATTTTAAACATTGCTGTGTTGTCTATCATGGCTGCTCCTCTTTTCTGATTGAATTTATACATAATGGTGCATACTGTTCATACAGATGTTTTTTATATCTGTAAATCAAGTTTATCATATTACTTTATTGCCGTCAAGATAGTGATTATTCGGGCTTATCGAAAAAAATTAAAAATATTTAAAAAACTTCTTGACAAATAAAGAAACATGTGGTAAACTTAAAAGCACGTGAGCAAACGACCCATTAGCTCAGCTGGCAGAGCACATGACTTTTAATCATGGTGTCCGGAGTTCGATTCTCCGATGGGTCACCAAAAAAATTCAGCCTTTCGGCTGAATTTTTTTAGTGTTTTTTCAAGCAGAGGTTTACAGCTATTGCTGTAAACCTCTGCTCTTATATTTTTCTACCTTTTTTGAAACTTGGTGCATGAGATTACAAATATAATAAATATTTTCTTCAATGGGTTTTGTTCCATCAATTCTTATAATATGGCATTTTAAACATTGTATCCATTCTTCAACAGTATTTTCTGCTCTGGATTCAACAAAGTTAAAAAAAGCTTCTTCCTGTTCATACAAATCTCCACCTAATAACATCCTATTTCCAAATTTCTGAAAAGAACGATTTTTAACTCGCTGTATTCGAATATTTTTAGGAACATCAATCAATACAGCAAAGTGGAAAAAGGAGGAAATAGCTTGACCATAATCTCCTTTTACAGAAGCAAAAACAAAGTTTTCATGTGCTTTAATTTTGCTTAAAAGGAGTTCTTCAACTTCTTCCTGCGTACGTGGTGAGGCATAGACATAATCGGGATTGGTCTTTGGAAAATATAGGTCTTCATTATCTATGAAATAAAAATGCAATTTTTCAGCAAGAATTTTTGCTAATGTACTCTTTCCGGCTCCATTTAAGCCGCATACAAGAATTCCTGTTCCCATAACATTCTCCTATGTCAAAACAATTTACCGAATAACATCATAAATTAAGGGTGCTACTTCAGGCGCTTCAGAAGAAAAGGTGTATGACGACAGCAATTCATCTTTTGCATCAGAAAATGTATTCGCATCATCCGTATAAAGGCTTGCAAGCAAATCTCCTTTGCGGACATAGTCTCCACACTTTGCAGATAACAAAATTCCTGCTCCCATTTGTATGGTATCTTCTTTTTTGCTTCTTCCTGCGCCTAGCAGCAAAGAAGCATGCCCGATTTTTTGTGTATCTGTGTGTGTGATGTATCCTGCTTCAGGAGCATATAACGTCATACTATGCTTCGCGTGGGGCAACAGGGAAGGATCTTCAATTATTTTGCTGTCTCCCCCTTGTGCATGAATCCACTTACAGAAGTATTCCAGTGCGTTACCATTCGAAAGTGCAGCCGCAGCTTTTCCTTTCCATTCTTCTGCAGTTCCACCGTGGACCAGTGCTAACATCTCTCCGGCAAGGTGCTGGCATATGGTACACAGATCTTTTGGACCGCCGCCATGAAGTACGGCAATTGCTTCTTCAACTTCTAATGTGTTGCCGACGGCATTTCCAAGAGGACTGTCCATATCAGTGATCAGCGCAGTTACATTTCGCCCGCAATTTTTTCCAATAGATACCATTGTTTTTGCAAGAAGCAGGGAAGCCTCATACGTTTTCATCAACGCACCGCTGCCTGTTTTAACATCCAAAACAATATTTTTTGCTCCGGCAGCAATCTTTTTACTCATTACGCTGGAAGCAATCAGCGGAATACTGTCAACCGTTGCAGTAACATCCCGCAATGCGTACAGTTTGCTGTCAGCAGGAGCAAATACTCCGCCTGCCTGTATCACAGAAATACCGATTTCCTGTGTCTGCCGAATAAACACATCTTCTTCTAACACAGTTTTGTAACCGGGAATTGCCGATAATTTATCAATTGTTCCACCCGTGTGACCAAGCCCCCTGCCGGACATTTTTGAAACATATCCTCCCAGAGACGCAACAAGCGGCGCTACAATCAGTGTGGTTTTGTCTCCCACTCCACCGGTGCTGTGTTTATCTACCGATAAGTTCCCTAAAGCAGATAAATCCAAAAGATGTCCGCTTTCTGCCATGGACATAGTTAGTGCTGCTGTTTCGGCATCATCCATCCCTTGAAAATATACAGCCATCGCAAAAGCTGCCAACTGATAATCAGCTGCTTCTCCTGAGACATAAGCATCTATCAAATATTGGATTTCTTTGTCCTCGAGATGGATTCCATACTTTTTCTTTTCAATTATATCTGTTATTCTCATATCTATATCACCAAATTATAAATCTAAAAGACTCTTCTGAAAGCACAGCGGCAGCAAGTCGCCGATTGTATCTGAAAAGAGGGAATTGCCATTTTTCATCACAATACGGAAATTGTCTTCACAAAATTCCCGAAAAACCTGCCGACAGATTCCGCATGGCGGACAGGGTGTTTCTGTATTGACCTTCCCACCGCATACAGCAATCTTTACAAATATACGTTTTCCATCAGCAACAGCTTTCGAAATTGCGGCGCGTTCCGCACACATACTTGCTCCGTAAGATGAATTTTCTACATTGCAGCCGGTATATATGCTTCCATCGCTGCACAGAAGTGCGGCTCCAACCTTAAAACTTGAGTACGGAGCATATGCGTTTGTTCTTGCAGTTTCTGCAAGCTGCATCAATTCTTGATCGGACACACTAAATCCTCCACATTATAATATCAATACTAAATTATATTGTAACGTTGCAAATCATATTTTACAAGTGATTTGGATAATATATTTTATTTTTGTGTTTGATGCTAAAGTTCCTTGCATTCTTGACTGCTTTATGATATTATACATAATTAAGAAAAACAACTGCAAGGGAACGTCTCCCGGCGCGTCTTTTGCGCCGGCGCACATACGAACAGGGCAGATGCAGACCACATTCACAGACCCGACCCCGGCGTTGAACCATACGCAATTATACAAAATGCAAATTTTGTATAATTGAGGGAAGCGATTTTTAAAATTTGGGAGGATTATATGCTGTTGGCTATTGATATCGGCAATTCTATGATAAAATTTGCTGTTTATAATAAACCTCTTGAAAAAATTGCCGGATTTCAGATAGCTGCATCTTCTATAAGAAGCACCGATGAATATAGATTACACATAAATCAATTTTTGTCAGCCTTCCAATTGTCTGATCAGATTGATGCATCTGTGATTGCTTCCGTTGTTCCATCACTTACCACACCAATCTATCAGGCTGCCGCTCAAATTTGCGGTCACAAACCGTTTATGGTTGGTGCGGGTACGCATACAGGTTTCAAAATCAATATAGATGTACATTCTCAGCTTGGTGCGGATATTGTTGCAAACGTAGCGGCTGCACGGCTATCCTGTACGCCGCCTTTTGTTGTGGTTGATATGGGCACAGCAACAACGCTGACTGCGGTCGACCGAAACGGTAACATTGTAGGAACGATCATTCATCCTGGCTTGCAAATCGCATTGGATGTTTTGACTGATTCTGCAGCGCTTTTGAATGATGTTTCACTTGTAAAACCTGCGGTATTGATTGGGCAAAATTCTGTAACAAGTATTCAAAGCGGTATTATAAACGGTCATATATGCATGATCGATGGATTTATTCGGCAACTGCGGGAAACGCTGTGTGAAGGAAATGAAACTTTATCCATGATTGCAACCGGCGGACATGCTGAAATCGTTATTCCGCATTGCCGCAACAAAATGAAAATAGATGCAGATTTAACTGTGAACGGAGCCGCTGCTCTTTATTTTGCAAACCGAAAGTGTAATTGAATTATACAAAATTTTATCGTCCGCTATGGTAGTCCGGCTACGGCCTGATTATAAATTTTATGCATGCGCCTTACCAAACATTTCTTTGGACGGCAGCATTGGGTGAAAGTCCCGGAGGTAAATTATGGCAAAGCCCCTTGACACACGCGCAAAAACACTTCGCATGGTACAGCTTGCATTTCTTGCAGCTCTGGAAGTTGTTCTGATGTTGATCTACATCCCCATTGGAACAATCAGCTTGAACTTCGGCCTTGTACCGATTGTTATTGCAGGCGTTCTTTTTGGACCTGTTTGTGGTGCAATGATCGGCGGCGTTTCCGGCATTGTTACAATGATTCAGGTGCTGACTGGTCAAAGTCCTTTCTATCTTTTCCTGGTAGCAACAAATCCGGTAGCAGCTGCCCTTCTCTGCGTTATAAAAACTGCAGCAGCAGGATTTTTGTCCGGCTTGGTGTATAAGCTATTCATGAAATTTTCAAAATTCAAGGCCGCAAACGTGATTGCTTCCGCTATAGTGTGCCCAGTTGTGAATACTGGAATTTTTGCACTCGGAATGCTTTCAATTTTCGGAAAACCGCTTATGGATAATCCGGATTTTTCTGCATTGTCAGGCGGCAGCTTGGTGGCGCTTGTGTTTGTTGTTCTCATTGGCGTAAACTTCTTTGTAGAACTGGCATTGAATGTAGTAGTATGCCCTGTTATCAGCAAAGCCTTGTTTATGATGAAACGCAGCGAACACGCACAGTAATGAAAACATAGCATAAAATCCTCCTGTAACTGCCTTACAGGAGGATTTTTGTATTTTTTTGTTAAAATAACATAGTAGGAACTATATTTTCACAATCCCACTTGCTTTTTGATGTCATTCATGCTACAATATGCATATATATTCCATTCGGAGGTTTTTTAATTATGGCTGCACCTAAAGTAAAAGTGCGTGTTATGTATTCTACAAAAAAAGCAAAAGTGAAAACCTTTGCAACTGCAATTGCAGAGGCTTTTAAATGTTTGGTAAATGATGTTCCCCCCGCTTTCCCCTGCGATAAGGAACGTGTTGTATTCATCGGCATGACAATTAAGGATGAGCCCAATGACCAGCTTCGTTTGTTCTGCCGTCAGTTGAACAAGCAGGCTGCACACAATGTGGCAATCTTTGTAGATGGTCCCCAGCAGGCTGAAAACAAAGGATTGCAGACAATTATTGATATCTTGAAAGAAGCAGGCACAAACGTGCTCACAGACGATATCTATTATGTAAACGGTGGTCCTGCACTGTTCGGCGGCAAAAAGATTTCATTGGAAGAAAGAACTGAAATCGTTCGCTGGGCGGAAGCAATTGTAGAAAAAGTTTCCTGAATATTGCATATGGAAAACAACCATGATCATGAAATCATGGTTGTTTTTTTAGCTTTTGGAATATATTGCACAAAAAAATTAAAATATATTGACTTTACATATATAATATGCTATTTTATGTATAGGATAATATTGTTACAATGTTACTAAATTATAAAATTTCAGGAGGTATGCAAATGAAAAACACAAAAGTTCTATCTGTATTGTTGGCGATTGTTATTTTATTGCCCTTCGGCATCCTATCTGGAAATGCGGTGGAAGATGCTGACAGCGGCTATGATCTGACTGTTTGCGCCGCTGATGTGCAGGAATTATTTTCTGAGGAAACTGCCACAAAGGACTCCCTTGACTCTTATTTTGACAGCCCGGAATATCTCACCCGAAACTATGTTGCAACCAATTATTACAATACTATTTTAGAACATATTGAATCCCATGCAGATGAGTTGCGGGAGCATTTTTCCGGTGCTTATGACAATGACGACGGTGATTTGGTTGTGTTGCTCAGCTGCCCTTCCGATCGGTGTCAGAATTTCATTTTAAATGATTTGGCATGTGAAACTGTATTGTTTGAAGAAGGTAACGGATCATATTACCATACAAAAGCGAAACTGGACACAATCAATGCAGGAATCGGAGATTTGCAGGATAGAGTCAGAAACGGCGTGGAAACAGATTTGGACACTGTCACTCTGATGAGCGCTTATCCCCGGACTGTATATGATGATCTGAACAATACTATTTCTGTAGAATTTTATGTTTCACCAACCATGGAAAAAGCAGTGGAAAAGGCAAATGCTGCTGTTGATTCTCAAATGGCGAAATCCGACGCTTCCTTTACAGAAGAAGAAACAAATGCACTTGCTATATATGAAGGCTACATTCAATGTCTTGAATCCAAAGTGGAAGGTTTGGAGGATGTTTTGTATACTGTAAATTCAGATGCACCTCCGATTATTGAAGAAGAAGCTACAGAGTGGCGTCCCGGGCGCTCATTATTCGTACTCGATCATGTGCTCAGCGATGGTACCGCTAAAGGAAGTCTTTGCAGTACGGGGTACAGGGCAATGTATCGGCGCAACGAAAGGACGTATTATGGTTTGTAACCTGCGGACACGGTACAGCCATAGGTAAATCTGTATATGCGATGTCGGACAATTTGGGTCTGAGCGAGGGAAACAGAATTGGGATCATTCTTGACCGAAAGTACGGTGACACGGTCGATGCTTCTTTTGTTAATATAATAACCACCAAATATACAAACAGTAATACTGTTTGTTATTCAAGTTCGAAGCCTGAGATTGCCACACCGGGAATAACTCTTGACGGTACACAAGCTTCGATACGTAAAAATACGAAAATATATAAAGCTGGGCAGACTACTTATTTAACCACCGGGCGCGTATTCCAAACATCAATGTAGGGTATTATAATGAAATATATTTCACGGATATGATACAGGCAGATGTAGCTATGACAATGTCTGGAGATAGCGGGGGCGTTACATATATTTGTGATGGGACAACGACCTATGGAAAAGCGGTAGGAATTGTTAAAGGAAAGCACGATGGTTTAAGCGTATTTATAAAAGCAAATAATATCAGCAATAATTTTGGACCTTTTACATATTAACGTTAGAAGAAAAATAATGCGGCAACATATGTAGACCGCATTATTTTTATTGTGGGAGTAATATTATGAAAAAATTTTCTGTTATTTTCTTATGCTTACTTATTATCTTTCCAGTCACAGGATGCAAAGCAAAGCCAATTGAAATTGACATTGCTGCACAAAATTATCTTAATTATCTTAATATGAACTATAAAATAGAAAGTTCCAGCATAAAAAAAGTAAATTTTAAAGCGATTGAACGCTATAATCCGGTTGAGCGCCAAATAAAATATTCCGAGATTTCCACTCGGATAGATGAAGTTTTAGAAGCCTACTACACAAAAGAATTAGACAGCAGCGGCACAATAAGAAAAGGTGACACGATACTGGCAAATATTGAAATACGGAATGATGAAAATGAATTGCAGTATAGCGAAGATAACGTAGTTATCCTTGTCTGTTCAAACCGGTTTGACTGCTTACTTGAAGAACGTTTAGTAGGAATGAAAAGCGGTGATGAAATCACAGCCCCCGTCAACTCACTTTCAAAAAAACATTATCGAGCGCTTTCAGAAAATTATTATCATGCATACGAAAACGATACGATCGTTGTAAGAATTGTATCCATTGTGCGTTATATCGGCGGACCGGAAACGGCGGATATTTTGTTTGAGCAAGGATATCCTTCTTTCTTTGAATTTTATCAGTATTTATTCAAAACTAAATTGGAGGAAATTGATTTTGAATACTATATGGAGGATAAAAAATCTTTTTATGATATGGCATTTGAAAACTGCAAATTTGATATAGCAGAAGACGATATAAAAAGTCTTTCACTGCAAATTGTAAAGGAGTACGAACAAACAGCACAATCCTTTAATATGTCGATGGAAGAATATTACACCTCCATTTTGAATTTGGATCGCGATGGTTTCTTTTTAATGTGTACAGAATCAGCAGAGCGGCAAATCAAAAGTGTGCTTCTAATTGGGGCTTTAGCGCAGCATGGAAATATTGTAATTCCAAGTCTTGGTGCTCTTAAAAAATATTGTACCGAACATCTTATAGAAGAAGTAGACCCACGGACTTATGCCATTGCACAATATATTTATCTTGAAAACATGATACTGAAGCAATATTTTCCTGATAACCGTTGATAATATAAAAGATAACATAAAAAATCTCCTTCCCTATTGACATTCCCTGCACATTCTGTTATACTTGTAAAGTAATTTGCTTTACAGCAAGGAGGCAGATATGTTTCAAA
>CASTST010000070.1 GCA_949451655.1 uncultured Eubacteriales bacterium
CCGCCCAGTCCGGTAATTCCCGCACCGACACAGGCTGCAAGATATTTATATCGGGTTACATGAATGCCCGCTGCATCCGCCGCCTCAGGATTTTCACCCACTGCCCGCAGGTTCAGTCCGGTAGATGTTTTAGACAGGAAAAACTGAAGCAAAATTGCGGCAATAATGGCGAAATATACCATAAACCCATAATGAAACAAAAGAGGACCGACCACAGGTATATTTGACAAAACGGGAATATGAGTGCGAAACGCATTGCTGGTAGCGCTCACAGAGATCTGCCCGACGCCGCCTGCCAGCTTATTCAGCGACCCGCCGAAAAAGTTGGCAAGTCCGGATCCAAATATTGTAAGCGTCAATCCGGTTACGTTTTGATTGGCACGCAGTGTTATTGTCAGGAAACTAAACAGCATTCCCGCTGCAAAAGACGCCGCAAACCCGCAACCCAATGCAATCAATATACAAAGTAACGGATTTGGCATCTCCACCGCACTTTCATAAAAAAACACGCCGATCAGCGCAGCAATCGCGCCGATATACATAATACCGGGAACGCCCAAATTGAGGCTTCCGGATTTCTCCGAAAGAATTTCGCCAATGCATCCCAGCATGATTACAGTTCCGAAAACAACAGCTGCCTGAATGAGGGATATAACAGAATCCAACATCTCACACCGCCTCCCTGATCTTTTTCCGCCAGATTATCCGGTAATTGATGAAAAATTCACTGCCAATAATGAAGAATAATATAATGCCCGTAATAATTTGAGACGCAAAATCATTCAATCCAAAATTGGATGCAATTTCATTCGCTCCTTTTTCCAGAAAAATAAGCAGTAATGAAATAAGCATCATCGTTAATGTATTGAACTTAGCCATCCACGCCACTATAATTGCAGTAAATCCTCTGCCTCCGGCAGTGTTTACAGAAATCGTATGACTGGAACCGGACACTGCGATGAATCCGGTGAGTCCTGCTACCGCGCCGGAAATCAGCATGGTGCGGACAAATACCTTTCCCACATTGATACCGGCATACCGTGCAGTATTCTCCGACTGACCTACCACGGAAATTTCGTAACCGTGCTTTGTACTGCGCAAATAAATAAACATCCCAACTGCCAGCGTCAAAACGATAATCACGTTCAGCATATACTGCTTTCCAAACACCTCCGGAAACCAGCCCGCCTTCGTCCGGGGATTGATGATACCAACATAGTTGGAGCCATAGGGATTTTCCCAAAGGGCTACACAATAGGAGGTAATCTGAATCGCCACATAGTTCATCATCAGCGTGAACAGCGTTTCATTGGTTCCCCACCGGGATTTAAACAGCGCCGGAATAGCACCCCACAATGCGCCGGCAAGACAGCTGGACACAATCATCACAATAAACAAAGCATATGTAGGCAGTACATCACCCAAATAAATCATACACGCTGCTGTGGCAATGCCGCCGACCAACACCTGCCCTTCCGCTCCGATATTCCAAAAACGCATTTTAAAAGCAGGAGCAAGGGCAATGCCGATACACAGCAGAGACATTGTATCCCGCACCGTGATCCAAATTTTACGCTGGGATCCGAATGCACCTTCAAACATTGCACCGTATACTTTCAGGGGGTTCATTGTCGTGATCGAATATATAACCACAGCGCTGACAATCAGGGAAAGCAGCACAGCAGCGGCACGAATGCCCCATGACAGCAGGACTGGCATTGCATCCCGTTTGGCAATACGCGCCAAAGGCTCCCGATATTTCTTTTTTGCTGATATCGTTTCAGCTTTACTTTGCATCGCTGCTGCCCTCCTTTTGCAAATGTGTCATCAGCATTCCGATTTCTTCTTTTGTGGCAGATGCTCCATCCAGAATTCCATTCACATGTCCGGCGCACAACACCAAAATCCGGTCGCACAGTTCCAGAAGCACATCCAAATCCTCGCCCACATAAATTACTGCCACACCTGCTTTTTTCTGCTCATTCAGCAGATGATAGATTGTATAGGAAGTGTGAATATCCAATCCGCGCACAGCATATGCGGTCATAAGTACAGTAGGCGCCGCAGCAATTTCCCTGCCAACCAGCACCTTTTGCACATTTCCGCCGGAAAGCCGACGTACCGGTACGTTGATCCCCGGCGTAGCCACTTCCAGCTCCTCCCGGATTTTTTCCGCAAGTTTTCTCGGCTCTCCACGCTCCGCAAACGGTGTACGCCCGCGCCGGTAATTTTTGAGCATCATATTATCTGTCATGCCCATTGCGCCTACAAGTCCCATACCAAGCCGGTCCTCCGGCACAAAGGAAAGAGAAATCCCCATCTCCCGGATCTGCTTGGGATTCTTGCCTACTAATTCTACAGAAACCTCAGTATCAGGCGCCGTATATAAAATACTGGTGCCTGCGCTGACCTTCTGCAGTCCGGCAATGGACTCCAGCAGTTCCTTCTGACCGCATCCCGATATGCCGGCAATCCCTAAAATTTCACCGCTGTTTGCCGTAAAAGAAATATCATCCAATAGGCGCACTCCGTCCTGGCTTTCCACAGTAAGCCCCTTGACCTCAATACACTTTTTCGGATTCTGCACAGGAGGGCGTTCAATATTCAACGTAATCTTTTTTCCCACCATCATTTCCGCCAGCGATTGAACGGTTGCGTCCGCCGTGGCTACCGTATCTATATATTCCCCGCGGCGCAGAATTGCAACCCGATCCGATACAGAAAGCACTTCATGTAGCTTGTGGGTAATGATCACCACAGCCTTACCTGCTTTTTTCATATTCCGGATCACCTGAAAAAGATGTTCTGTCTCCTGGGGCGTGAGCACTGCGGTAGGCTCGTCCAGTATAAGAATATCCGCGCCTCTGTACAGCACCTTAATAATCTCCAGCGTCTGTTTCTGGGAAACGGACATATTATATACCTTTTGACTGGGATCCATTTCAAATCCGTACTTCTCACAAATGTCACGGATTCTGCTTACAGCGTTTTTCAGATTGGCGTCCTTCCCATGCAGTCCTAAAACCACATTTTCCGCAGCTGTAAAAACATCAATCAGCTTAAAGTGCTGATGAATCATCCCAATCCCGCATGCAAACGCATCCTCGGGCGAGCGTATGGAAACAGCTTCCCCGTTTACATAAATCTTTCCGGCATCCGGATAATATATACCGGAAAGCATGTTCATCAGCGTGGTTTTCCCGCTCCCGTTTTCTCCCAAAAGAGAAAGAATTTCACCCTTACGGATATCTATGGATACGTTATGGTTTGCCAGAACCTGACCAAAGTTTTTCGTGATATTCTGCATCCGAATGGCAGTTTGTTGTTCCAAGCAAATCCCTCCTTTCAACCGATAATACTAAATGATGGACATTACCCAACCATTGCTTGAGCCCTTCTGCATCCCTTATATAAAAAGTTCGCTCCAATCTCTTAGCCTCCCCCAGCAAAGGGAGGTGGCACGGCTTTGCCGTGACAGAGGGATTGTCTTGTCATTGACATACCTTCGATTTTTAACTTTTGCAAAACAGCACAGAGGGAAGCCTATCGGCCTCCCTCTGTGTGTCAGAATACCGTTAATCGGCGTTCAATTTTGTAATTCCGTCAATATCCAATGCAAAGGAAGGTGCGCTGCGCAGTTCGGATTCATGGAAGTATCCGTCCCAAATCGCTTCCTTATCTTCCGGATCCGTCGTTTCAAAGTTATTGTTCAAATCAATAACACAACTGTCAACCTTCTCACCTTTTACAGTGAATTTCGCAGTATCAAATACATGCAGTTCTCCTGCTTTGATTGCAGCAACTACCTCTTCAACCTTTTCAGCAGTTCCCTCAGCACAAACGGAACCAAGCTCTGTGATTTTTACTGCATCCTTTTCGTAGCCTTCTGCCCAGTTCTGGGGAAGTTTCTCACCCTTCTGCAAGGTGGAAATGGCATATTCATAATAAACAGCCCAGTTGTTTGTCGCAGAAGTAAGCGCAACATCCGGTGCCACACTCTGCATATCAATATTATAGCCTACGGAATATGCTACAGTTCCTTTTTCATGCGCCGCCTGCACAGCGGAAGGCGCTCCGGTGGAGTCCGCATGCTGACCGATAATTACACATCCGCTCGCCATAAGCATATTGGCAGCTTCACTCTCTTTTGTAATGTTAAACCACTCGTTTGTAAACTGCACCTGCATTGCAACATTTTCAACCACAGACTGAATACCCAGGAAAAATGCGGTATATCCGGAAACAACCTCAGCATACGGATATGCACCTACATAGCCAATCAGGATGTTGCCATCTGCATCGTAGTTCTTATCCGTCAGCTTTTCTTCTTTCACAAGCTCCGCCAGCTTCATACCGGCAACCACGCCGGAAACGTAACGGCTTTCATAAACCTTAGTGAAAGCATTGCAGAGGTTATCCAATCCGCTGGACACGGCTGTGTCACCTGTCATAGCAACAAAGGTCACTTCCGGTACTTCCGTTGCAGCCTGCTGCATAAAGGTCTGATGACCGAAGCTGTTTGAGAAAATCACATCGCAGCCGGCATCTACCAATTCCATTGCCGCATCATAGCAGTTCTCATTTTCAGGTACGTTGTAACGCCAGACAATCTGATCTTCTTTCAGATTCAGCGCTTTTGCAGCTTTCTGAATTCCATCAATATGTGCGAATGTATATCCTTCATTTTCATCGCCCAGAAGAATTGCACCAATCTTGATGTCCTCATTTGCCTTGTCTTTGTCCCCGCCTTCTTCCTTTTTCTCGGAACATGCGGCAAATGCAAACATGCAAAATACCATGGAAAGCGCCAAAAGCACAGAGAGAAGCTTTCTGCTCATTTGCGAACCTCCAAAATAAAAAATTTATTTTAACGGGAGCACAGCTCCAATTAATCAAAAAAGACAATCAGCAAAATTCAATACCGTCAGCATCCATTTTTTTGATGCGCGCCAAGGATTCCACACGAATGCCCTGCCCGCGAATCCATTCGCCGCCGCTTTGATACGCTTTTTCTATCACAATTCCTGCGCCTGCCACCTGGGCGCCCGCATCACGGACAAGGGAAATCAGCGCTGTCAGCGCGCTTCCCTTCGCAAGAAAATCATCAATGATCAGAACCCTGTCGCCTGCCTTTAAAAATTCCTTTGATACTATGATATCATACGTTTTCTGATGGGTATACGATTCCACTTTTGAAGTATACACATCCCCGTAAATATTATTGGTTTTCGTTTTCTTGGCAAACACCATAGGCACATCAAAATACTGTGCAGTGAGACAGGCGATCCCTATGCCGGAAGCCTCAATTGTCAGTATTTTTGTTATTTTTTCATCTGCATACAGGCGTTTGAATTCCTTTCCCAGTTCACAAAGAAACGCAACGTCCATCTGATGATTCAGAAAACTGTCGACTTTCAAAACATCTCCTGCGCCGATTTTTCCATCCCGTATAATTTTATCTTCCAGAAGTTTCATGAACCTGTCAGACCCTCTTCCTGTATTGATCCATATTCCATTACACACATGATAAGTTTAATATACCACACTTATTTCGCAATTGCAACATTTTATACATATTTTTTTCGCATATTCTTAACAAAATGCGACTGCTGCTTCTAATTTGCACATGAAATAATAAAAGCCCGGGAAAATAAAATTCCCAGGCTTTATTTAATGCTGTAAAAATCCATGCAGCAGAACATCTGCAATATGACCTGCCTGACGCTGTGCGGCAGCCTGATCCTGCGGACAGTTCGTTGAAAGCATTAAACCATATCCCACGAAAAAGCTGCAAAGACCATAGGTGACATTCTCTATGCCCTCGGACGATATCTCGCCCTTTTCGGCAGCAATATCCAATATATAACGGGTAAGTTCCATCCACGGACTGCCCTTTTCAGGGTCGCAGCTGCTCTCCATAAGCAAACGGACATCCGTATTCCGGTTGGACACAATCAACTGATATATACATTCCATTACGCGCAAGCTGTTCTCACGCAGGGTTCCATTTCGATCAATGGATTTTTGAATCGTTTCATTTATATCATTATTTCGATTTTGCGACAGAAGGTCCATAATCTCCTGTTTATTTTGAAAATGGTAGTAAATTACGCCGGTGGAATAGCCGATTGAATTGCTGATCCGCCGTGCAGTAATTTTATCGATTCCCTGTTCTTCACCGATCCGTTCCGCCGCGTCAAGAATCATTTTACGGATTTCCGCATCATTTTCCTGGCATCTTTTTGCCATCAGGTTTCCCTCCCTTACAGCATATGTACATTGCCAATGCAGCAACATTCTTATTATAGGAAACATTCGATTCCTTGTCAACACAATTCGACATATTTCATTGTTATAAAAGAAGCAGCCCCGCTTACAAGCTTTTAATAATCCATTAAAACCTGACTCAAAATGCACCGCTGACCGAAAATTTTACTAAAAATAAAAAAATAGGGGGATGTAAACACATCCCCCTACCTTGCTTTACTTATGCGTATTTCTGCATCATCTCAGTTGCTTTTTCTGCTGCAATAGAACATGTCATTACACAATTTACATTTGCTCTGGATGTAAGTACATCCAGCATAATGAGAAATTGATCAAACACATCCGTATCATCGCCGCAAATTTTCAGTGCAGAATCTATATAAAGATCAGTAACATCGTGATTGCTTGCCAAAATACCGGCTATAAATCCATAAAGTGCATTTGCATCTTCCACACCGTAATATTCTGTATCAATCAATCTGCATTGATATTTTACATCAAATTTCAGTTTATCGCCCTTTTCAATACAAACGACAGCACCTTGAGATGATTTCAAAGAAGCGTTCACCATATCAATCAACTGTTTTGTTTTTCCAGTTCCCTTCACGCCAACGATCACTTTCAGCATAGCCATTCCTCCGTGATTATAACAGAATAAGTACCCAACAGATGTTATTCATCTGTACATTTGTATTATACCGTAAATAAACAAAAAATGCAAGTGAAAATCAAAGTTTTTTGTGAAATTTCTCAAAAAGATTTGTAAAATATGGTTTACCGGCGTGTGAATTACTTCATTTGCTGTTCCAGCAGCGTACGCAGTGCATCCAAAGAAGGATCCGGCTTGCCTAAAAGCGCAAACATGTTGGACTTGTATGCTTCCACTCCAGGCTGGTTAAAGGGATTCACACCCAATGTATAACCGGACACACCGCATGCCAGTTCAAAGAAATATACAAGATAACCGAAGCTGTATGCGCTTCTGTCGGGGATTTCCAGAACAATATTGGGCACACCGCCGTCAGAATGGGCACACAGCGTAGCTTCCATCGCGCAGCGGTTGATTTCATGCAAATCCTTGCCGGACAGGAAATTCATACCGTCTGCATCTTCCAGATCCATAGGAACAGGTACTTTATCGCAGGACGCGTGCACATCCAAAACTGTCTCAAAAATATTGCGCATTCCCTGCTGAATCATCTGACCCATAGAATGCAAGTCTGTAGAGAAAATCACAGACGCCGGGAAAAGTCCTTTTGCATCCTTGCCTTCCGATTCACCAAACAACTGCTTCCACCATTCGCCGAACATCTGGAGACTGGGTTCGTATGCAGCCAGAATTTCTGTTACCTTGCCTGCACGGTACAGGATATTCCGATACGCTGCATATTTCAAACAGTCGTTTTCCTCAAATTTTGCGCTGGTGTAAGCGCGCATTGCGTCTGCCGCACCCCGCAGCATATCGTCTGTGTTAATGCCGCAAACGGCGATCGGTAAAAGACCTACAGCTGTAAGTACAGAATATCTGCCGCCGATATCATCGGGAATCACAAAGGTTTCATAACCCTTGCTGTCCGCAAATTCCTTCAGCTTGCCTCTTTTTTTATCTGTTGTAACAAAGATACGTTCTCTAGCTTCCTTTTCACCGTATTTCTTTTCCAAAAGTTCACGGAAAATGCGGAATGCCACCGCAGGCTCCGTCGTTGTTCCGGATTTGGATACTACATTTACGCAAATATCCTTTCCTTCACAAAGACGCAGCGTATCTGCAAGAGCAGAAGCAGAAATGCTGTTGCCGGCAAAATAAATCTCCGGCACATCGTCATGCAGGCTGTTATAGTAATTGCCCCGTACAAATTCGATCGCTGCGCGGGCACCCAGATAGGAACCGCCGATTCCGATCACAATCAGCACGTCACAGCTTTTTCTGATTTTCTCCGCTGCCGCCTGAATACGGGCATACTCCTCTTTGTCATAATCCACGGGACGGCGAATCCACCCCAAAAAATCAGAGCCGAGACCACTTCCCTGCTGCAGCGTTTCAAGTGCCAGTTCCACCTGAGGACGGATTCCCTCCATTTCCTCCGCCGAAACATAGCGACGAATGAATTTATCATTCAGTCTGATAGACATACTTTACTTCCTCCGTCATAATATACTTCTACTATATATAATACAGTAATTCGACAGAGATTGCAAGATTGTCCGACTTAAAATTTTAATACAGGCAAAACTTTTTTAACATCTTCATAAGGATTCCGCCGTACCCGATCTTCTTCACCGTCGCAGACATATTTCACTTTTCCGATCACATCGCCTTCTTTGACCGGTGCATTGACAGATTCGCCCAGCTCTGTTTGCACTTCCACTTTTTTCTCTTTTCCCTTCGGCAGCAATACGGAAAATCCCTCTCTCGTCAGGGGAACCGCCGATTCCATACCGCCCACCACACTGATTTCTCCGGCATCGCCGCCTTCATCTGCATAAACTGTATAATTGGCGAAGCCCCAGTCCAGCAGTTGGGTTGCCGCCGCGTTCCGGATATCCCGGGTTTCACTGCCCATGATTACAGCAATCAGATGCATTCCGTCACGACAGGCAGTAGCACTGATACAAAAGCCGGCTTTGGAGGTCGAACCGGTTTTCAGTCCTGTAGCGCCGCTGTAAAACCGAATCAGCCGGTTGGTATTGGACAAGCCGAACGCACCGTTCCGAATGGTATCCATCCAAATGGAACTGTACTGCAAAATTGCAGGATGTTTCGTAATCAGCTCCCGGGATACAAGGGCGATATCCAGTGCACTGAGGGTGTGATTTTCCACATCGTCGTCCAATCCGGTCACATTTTCAAAATGCGTGCTTTCCATTCCAAGTTCCGCAGCGCGCTCATTCATCCGGTTGACAAAAGCCTCTTCACTGCCGCCAACCTTTTCTGCCAGCGCCACCGCAGCATCGTTTGCCGAGGCGATTACCACACTTTTTAATAGATCTTCCACAATCATTTCTTCAAAAGGTTCCAAGTACACCTGGGAACCGCCCATGGAAGCAGCATATTCACTGACACTTACCTTATCCTGCAGAGACAGATTCCCCGCATCAATCGCTTCCATAATAAGAAGCAGGGTCATCACCTTTGTAACGGATGCCGGCGGCAGTGCGTCACTGGCATTTTTCGCATACAACACTGTGCCTGTATGCGCATCCATCAGCACCGCACTTTTTGCATTCACATCAAAGGGTTTGATATCTTCCTGTGCCGCTCTTGGTACAACTGTCAGCACAGGTAAGACCAGTAAAAGCGCCATGCATACAGAAATCCACTTTTTCATACAATCACCATGCCTTTCTTTCTCTGGATAAATATATGCAAAAGCAGGATGCAAATATGCCTTCCTGTCCTGAAAGAAAATACAAAAAGGCAGCCGCCCGGGGCGGCTGCCTCATAAATCTTCAACACACCGAATATCAACAACTGCATAATCCCCGAACGCAATAATTTCACCGATAGAAAGTTCCAAAGATTTTTTAAATATCGGTCCATCGACTACGAGGGTATGATATTCTCCATTTTCACCGCAAATATCTATATTTGCCTTTTTCATTATAGATATAGAATCATCGTCTAAGTATTTCCCAAGTATTTCCTTTGGCAAAACAGTCATATTGATGCTTTTAATCAAACATTTATACCCTAATTCTATAAGCTCCTGTACGTTTTTTTCACGCCCTCTTTGCCATAACGGAAAATATGGGATCAGTCCCGCATTACTGCATCGTTCTTCTTCCCATTGCCTGTTTTCTTCTATATCTATATCGCCAAAACATGCCGCCTTGGCACCCATTGATTTTGCCCTTTCAAGTCCTTCTTCGAAAGCCGTATGGTAAGTATCACCTTTTGCCCGACACAATATCATGGGAATACCAAGAGCCTGCGAATATTGATTTAACATAGTATAATCAGCACCGTGAAAATAAGAACGTTCCACAGATTCATTGACCATAACAATAAGCCCTACAGGCTCGTGTCCTTGCTGAATCATTTTATGGAGCGCCAGCGTACTATCTTTGCCGCAACTATAAGACATAACAAATTTCATATAAGCACCTCAGAGTCTCAATTGGTTCCTTTCAATTTTATCACAAGTATCTGCCCGGTTCAATGCATTTTCGTTATATATGCTACCCCCAAAAGTCCGCCCCCTCTCTCCTTCTTGACATCCATGGCAATTTATAGTACAATAATTAAGTATATCCGGGAATCCCCGGTCTGAAATACCTTAATACACAATCCACAACAGAGCTGCCGTCCGGCAGCGGAACGGAGTTTTTATGACTGATGAAATAAAAGAAACATTAAAAGGCGCAACGGTAAAGGGCAAATTTCTGATGTACAAGGAACGCCCCCTGGTACGTGAAGGCAACACCATTCTGTACGGCAATATGGATGATGAGTATATCCTCCAAATGATCATCATGAATGAAAAAGAAGTCGGCGGGAAAAATGTGCCGGATAAAATTATTATCCAGATTATGAAAACCGATCCTGCATTGTCCGATGGAGACAGAATCGTAAAGCAGGAGCTGCGCAGCGGTCTGTACGAAGCATTTGAACTGGGTACGATCTGGTTGGAACGCCTGATCGGCGAATAACGGTGGCTCTCTTGAAAACAAGAAAAATATTTCTGCTTTTTCTGGCAGCAGCCATTCTGCTGCTGCCTGCCTGCAAAAAGGTAGAACAACCGGAAGACACCACTGCCGACACAACAGAAGAAGAAACTACAGAACTGGAAAACGCTGCGGAACCCGCATATACCCATCCCCTTACCGGTCTTGCCTGCGAAAAAGATCTGTCCGGTATGCGTCCCGTTTCCATTATGGTGAACAATATCAAAGCA
>CASTST010000071.1 GCA_949451655.1 uncultured Eubacteriales bacterium
AACTCATATTTCACGCGAATTTTAGACTGATAACTGTTTTTCAGCAAGCCCTAATTATTGCATTGGGATTTACAAAAGCGTGTTGGAACGGGATGCGGCAGCGCAGAAAAATGAGGATATTTCCCGGCAGCTGAAACTTGCGCTGGGCGGCTTCCCGTATGAAATTGTAACGCCTACGAGGTATCAGATCGAGTGATGTATAAATGTGTTATTTTTGATATGGACGGTACGCTGGCAGACACATCCCCGGGTATTTTGGCCAGCCACCGTTATGCGCATAAAATGATGGGACAGCCTGCACCGGAGGAATGCGTGCTGCGGAAAGTGATCGGAGGGCCGTTGCTGCAAACCTATCAGGAACGGTTTGGATTTGCGGAGCCGGAGAAAGCAGTTGCGTTTTATCGGCAATACTATGCGGAACAGGGGATTCATGCAGCGTCACTTTATCCCGGTATTGCGGATGCCCTGCGAGAATTATATGCGCGTGGGGTGCTGCTGGGTGTTGCAACACTTAAAGCGGATCGCTTTGTAAAACAAATGCTGCGGGATATGGGTGTATTTGATTGTTTTTCTGCAATTTACGGCATGGATGAAAAGGACGGGCGGACAAAGGCGCAGTTAATTCAAATGTGTATGAGCCAGTTAGGAACATCTGCGGAAGAAACTGTATTAGTGGGTGACAGTATTCACGATATGGAAGGAGCGGAGGCGTGGGGAATTTCGTTTCTTGGGGTGACCTATGGATTTGGTTTCTCTGAGCAGGAGGAGAAGGGCAAATTCCAGATGTGCAGCACGCCTGCGAAAATCGTGGAAAAACTGGAAGTGCTTTATAGAGGCTGACCGGATTTCTGTGCCGTGTGCGTATAGGAGATTTTATGTTCAAAAATTTGATGAATCGGCGGTTTCTCTTTGAAGAGCTCGTAAAACGGGATTTTAAGAAAAAATACAAACGCACAGTTCTGGGAATGGTGTGGAGTATCCTTTCGCCTCTTCTCACGCTGCTGGTTATGAGACTGGTGTTTACACAGTTTTTTGGCAGGACAATGGAACATTATACTACCTATCTTTTTTGTGGGAATCTGGTATTCAGTTATTTTAATGAATCGACGTCACAGGGGATGGTTTCCTTGATGGGGAACGCAGGAATATTCACTAAAGTAAATATTCCTAAATATTTGTTCTTATTTTCAAAAAATATACAAACGCTGATTAACTTCGGTCTGACCTTGTGTGTCTTTGTCGTGTTTTGCTTTTTGGATCAAATCGTTTTCACTTGGAAGGTGATTCTTCTGATTTATCCGATTGTCTGTTTGGTGCTGTTTAATGTGGGAGTCGGGCTGATTCTTTCGGCGCTGTTTGTGTTTTTCCGGGATATACAATATTTGTGGACGGTGTTTACACAGCTGCTGATGTATATGTCTGCTATTTTCTATACGATCGATCAATATGATTATACAACGCAGTGCCTGTTTTTGGTAAATCCGGTGTACCTTTTTATCCGATATTTTCGTAAAATTGTTATTGAGGCAACCATACCGACTTTATGGTTTCATCTGTTGATGCTGACGGATGTTGTGATTGTACTCTCGATTGGATGTTGGATGTATAAAAAATACAACACGCGCTTTCTATACTATGTATGACGGAGGGCTCAGATGAGCGTTTTGCAGTTGGAACAGGTTTCCATCCGATATATGACGGGAGACTTTAAGGACATTGGCTTAAAGGAATATGTGATGCGTCGGTTGAAGCGTAATTATCAGGTAACTGAGTTCTGGGCAGATCGGGATATTACCTTTGCGCTGGAAAAGGGCGATATGCTCGGGATTATCGGCACAAATGGTGCAGGAAAATCTACGCTGCTGAAAGCGGTTTCCGGCATCATGGAGCCGACAAGAGGGGTTGTCAGACGGGAAGGAAGTATTGCCGCACTGCTGGAACTGGCCAGCGGGTTCGACGGGGATTTGACCGTGCGTGAGAATACGTATTTGCGTGGTGCAATGCTGGGTTATACACGTAAATTTATGGATGAAACCTACAGTCAAATTATCCGGTTTGCGGAATTAGAGGAATTCCAGGACAGGCCGTTTCGGCAGCTTTCTTCCGGTATGAAATCACGGCTAGCTTTTTCGATTGCATCGTTGGTACAGCCGGATTTGCTGATATTAGATGAAGTCCTTTCAGTTGGTGATGGTGCGTTCCGAAGCAAAAGCGCCGCGAAAATGAAAGAAATCATCCAGGGCGGTGCAACGACAATTCTGGTTTCCCACTCTATCGGACAAATTCGGGAGATGTGCAATAAGGTTCTGTGGCTGCACAAGGGGGAACAGATCTGTTTTACATCTGAGGTTGACTCTATATGTAATTTATATGAGAAATTTTTGGGAAAAGGGAATATAAGGGAAATTAAGCAAATTTTAGGCGGAGGGGGTAAATCCAACGGGTTTGCCACTTAAAAAGGAAACTACATTTGATCTTTCCGGCTGCTGTGTTTTGAGGGATATTTTTGGATTCCATGCGGAATGTAAAAGCTATCGGGTAAAGCGATTTCTTCAGGCAAATTCACCGGTATCTATGGTTTCCCCTTCAGTCTGTGATATCGGCTTGCGGAGCGTAACATATGACGACTGTGTTGCGAAATCAGATTTCTTAAAGCACAGTACAGCTGCTGATTTTAATAAAACTGCGTTTATCGAATTTCGCGAAAGTCATGCAGACTGGCTGATGCTGGATATTTCTGAGCTTAGTTATGGATTGCTTTATATCTGGAACCCGGCCGCAAAAAAAGGCACCTATGTTACACACTCTGTGGAAACACGCAACAGCATTCCACAGATGAAGCAGAGTGGGCTTCTTGAAGGTTGTAAGTGGGAATACAAGGATATTTTAAGTTGGAAGGAATCGGATTTGAAACAGTATATTTATAAATATCTTTCACAGTTGAAATGCCTATATCCTTGTGACCGCATTATATTGACAGAGGTAGTTAATGCACTTGACTTTATGAAGGATGAAAAGATGGAATCCTATAAAAATCAGGACTGGTTGAGACAGGTAAACCAGCTGCTGCGCAAATGTCTTGAATGGGCAAGAGAACTGCTTCCAGATTCTTATGTGATTTATATGCCGGATGGTGTTTATGGTGATTCGGAGCATAAGTGGAAGCTGGGACCTCGCCATTATGATAGTAAATATTATGATTATGGACTTGAGGCAGTGAATGTGATTGTTTCAGAGGATATTGCCGACAAACGTGAACGTTTGAGAGAATTGCATCAAATGTACTCGCTACGGTATTTGTCTGAGCGTAAAAGATGGATGTAAAAATTAGGAAGACAAACAAGGGTACCCTTGTTTGTCCGTATATTTGGTATACGGACAAACAACATTTTTAAGACTTGACCGAAGGGGAATAAGAAAAGAGGAGTAGATGATGTTTTTGGCAGTCGGAGCATGTAAATTACTATTGCTGTTAGTGTTTCTGATAGGCGAGTGGTATTGCCTCCGGGGTAAATTGAAATTGTGTTCGATGTTAATGCTTAGTTTGATAATGGTTTTGTTTTCGGCTACGGCACAGATGATATCTGAGGCTATGCCATCATTGACAGATCAGGTGACATTGACTGCACTGGGGGAAAAACGTCCCGGAGGAGAGGGAACTGAAATATTTCTTGCAGGATTTACGATTGACGGGGATTCTCTGACTTGTGAAAAGGCGCTGCGGATTGAAGAAGGGCATTGGTTTTGGAGTGGAAGCAGCTATTGCTGGCGCCCAGAAACGGACAGCCGACAGCCGGATGGTATCACGCGTACAATCACGGTCAAAATTCCGGTGGGTGAGGAGCGTTCGTTTCAATTTAATGGTGGCGTTTGGCGTGGATTCGTAGAGATTACCGCAGGCGGGAGGACCTGGACAGCGGATACTTATGCGGACAGTCGCATAATTGTTTCGGAGCCACTCGGATCGAGCGAGTGGGCGGCTTTGGCGCTTGATCAGCTTTATCATTTTGTAGTATATGCAACTATTTTTCTGTTGTTATCTACCGGTGCAATTCTGGTTGTGCGAGTGTTTTTGCGGAATCCGAAATTGGCGCATGAGTGGATGGAACGGAACAGCGGTAGACTTGTTTGTATCAGTATAGCGCTTGTAATGTTTGGGTTAATGATTCATTTTGCGGATCGGGTTTCCTTGTGGTCAGATGAATTGTTTCAAATTGCATGTACGAATGGGACGATAAGAGAAGCGGTTGAATATTGCTTAAAAATGAATGAGGCTACTCCTCCGCTGTCAGAAATCTGTGCGACAATTTGGTATCACATTGCTCCGTATGGGGAAACATGGCTGCATTTTCCCGCAATTCTTTTGAGCACGTTTTCGGTGATTTTAATCGGCATTATAGGTGATGGTATAGGTGGGAAATATTGTGGAATTTCTGCCGCAGCCATGTTGGCATTTTCTGAAACGCTCTGGTCAAACGCAGCTTATGAGTATAGAGCATATTCGTATTTCATCTTTTTTTCGGTACTGACCTATTATTGCCATATATGCCGGATAGAGAGAAGAAAAGGTTTTCATATTTTATATAGTGTTTCACTGCTTGGATTAGCAATGAGTCATTATTTTGGAATGCTTGCATGTGCATTTTTCTTCTCTGCAGATTTGTATTTGCTGGCTCGCAAGCAGCTTAAAATCAAGGATGGGTTTTCTTATTTACTTCCAGGTGGGGTCAGTGTTTTTTGGTTGGCGGCTGTTTTCGAGGTAACACTGCAACACAGAAAGCCTGAGGATATTGCGAGCTGGTATCCAGTCCCTGGTTTTTCACATATCAGGTCAATGCTGCAATTCCTTAGTGGCAATTTTGAAATTGCATATTGGATTCTGCTGGTTGGGATTGCAGTTGTCCTTGCTGGGATGGCACATCGGGACAGAGAATCGTTTCGCCTGGATATGTTTTATCTTAGTTTTTCAACATTAGAGATTATAGGAACACTCACGTTGCTATTGCTGTATGGAAACTTTGTCAACAAGGAATCAACCATGTGGCAAGGCAGATATTTCCTTGGACTTTTGCCGCATGTGGTTATATTGTCAGCGAGCGTACTTCATCGGATGACGGCTATAGCAAAGGATCGTTCGACAACGCAGAGAGCACTTTGTTTGTTTGTGATATCTGCATTTAGCTTGAATTGCCTTTCTGTAATATCAAATTCAAAGTCTACATTATATCCTTATCAGGAGGCTGCTGATTGGATTTATGCACAGAGTAACTTTATTTTTAATGACGATACCCTTGTTATGATTACAGATGGAAACAGATGTGTAGAGGGATTTAACGAGTATTATATTACCAGACAGGGAAAGCGCGATCAAATCAATGTGTCTACGCAATATGCCGTTCGGGAAAAGGATATGCTTCTCGGCTACAGTAAAGTATATTTTCAATATGCGCATATCGGAGTATTACCGGATGTGCAGGCTGTATTGGACGAGTTTTATGTATTAGAAACGGATAAAAAAGATATTAAGGTGAGGGTATATAAGAGAAAGTGAGGAAATAGTGTTGAAACAAGAGTTAAAGAAAATAATGTTTTCCGCTTTATGGTGTGTATGTATTTGTGTAACAATTGCGATGCTGACGGCATTACTTTTACGTACGCCGTTATGGGCTGGTCAAAAAGCTTTTTTGTATCGGTTATTAGCGATAGATGTACTTTGCTGTGTTTTGTTGCTGACAGTAAGCGGCATTGTTTATGCGAAAGTGAGGACCTTGTTTGGAGTTGATTTTTCCACAAATGTTCTCTGCATTGGAATCTCTACCTTATTTATGGCGTTGTTTTTCTCGCTGGGACCGATGGTAATTGAAAGATCCTACACAGTTTACAGTCTCGCGGATATGACAGATCATGCTGGACGGACATATTCGGCGGAAGAAATAAAAACACAGTTCATTGAAGGTTATATTGAGGGTGCCGGGGAAAGCCAGAAAAGAATTGATGAACAAGTTTATATTGGTAATTTGAGGATCGTAGAGGGCGGATATCAAATTACAGAAAAGGGACAGCGGTTAGTTCATTTGTTTCGATTTTTAGAAATGATTTTTCCGGTTCCGGATGAACACAGCATATATCCAAATGGAAGGATAGGCGGATAAAATGAAAACGATTAGCGTAACGATACCATGTTGGTCGGAGGAAAAAAGCATTCGGCAAATGTATGACCGTCTAACGAAGGTATTTCGTGAGGCATTGCCAAAATATAATTATGAAATCATATTTGTAGATGATTATTCACCGGATAACACCCGTCGGGAGATCCGCAAATTATGTGCGGAGGACAAGCATGTGAAGGCGGTATTCAACGCCCGGAATTTCGGTTTCACCCGGAATGTTTTTGCATCTCTTTTGTATGGTTCTGGCGATGCAACGTTTATGCTTTTTGGTGATTTGCAGGACCCACCGGAGCTGCTTCCGGAGATGGTGAAGCGCTGGGAAAACGGTAATAAGGTCGTGATCGGGCAACGGACAAAGGGCAACGAATCCAAGCTGATGTATGCGATGCGGTGTGTTTATTACAAGCTGATTAACCTATTAGGAGGGGCACAGCAGATAGAGCATTTTAATGGGTTTGGCCTGTATGATAGGACATTTATCGAGGTATTGCGGCAATTAGATGATCCGGCGCCCTATTTGAAAGGGATTATTTCGGAACTTGCGATTGAGCAAAGCATTATACCCTATGAGCAGGGGACGAGCTTACGTGGAAAGTCCGGCTCAAATTTTCTAAAAAACTATGATTTAGCGCTTTTAGGGATTACTTCATATACGAAAATTTTGATGCGGATCGCGACATTTATTGGTGCGGGACTTGGTGTACTTAGTGCGATGTTTGCGATATTTATTCTAGTCAGTAAATTACTGCATTGGGATGCGTATCCGTATGGGACGGCAACAATCATAATTGGTGTCTTTTTTATAGGAGCTGTGCAGTTATTCTTTACTGGGATATTAGGCGAATACATTTTAAGTATCAATACACGGTCTATGCACAGGCCGCTGGTAGTTGTTGGTGAAAGGTTAAATTTTGATGAACCGGAGGAGGGCAGCCAGGCATGACGGATACGCTGCTTTCCATAGCGCGGAGCTGGTGTACATTGGACAGTGATGAAAGTCCTTTGAACGAATTACAGGAGTGGGTGCGCCAGCGGAATGAAACGATTGCAGTAAGCATTCGGAAGATCAGCCTTGAAGAAACGGGTACCTGGTTTTACGAAAAAAAAACAGGATGCATTTGTAATCAGGAACACAGTTTTTTTCAGATCACCGGCTATCAGCAGAAGATAGCGGATAGTTCGGTAGTTACACAGCCGGTTATTTTGCAGGAGGAAATCGGTTATCTGGGGATCCTGTGCCAGGAAATCAATGGTGTAATGCATTTCCTGATGCAGGCAAAAATCGAACCGGGAAATGTGAATAAAATTCAGATTTCACCAACGATCCAAGCGACCAAAAGCAATTTTACCCGGAAGCACGGCGGTGCGGCGCCGCCGTATTTGGAATACTTTTTGAATGCTTCACAATATGAGACCGTAGTTGATCAAATCCAGTCAGAGCAGTCCTCTCGGTTTTACAAAAAGCGAAACCGAAATATTATTCTTCGGGTTGAGGAGAAGATCCCGCTTCTGCCGTCCCACCGCTGGATGACACTGGGGCAGATAAAAACGCTGATGCGGCAGGATAATCTTGTAAACATGGACACACGAACCGTATTATCCTGTATCCCGTTTTCAAAATTGGATCTACCGATGCAGGAGCTTTTGAGGCTATCAGATTTGTTTCAAAATAAACCCTTATTTCGATCCGTATTTACATGTAGTGCGGGCAATCCGGTTCCGGAGATTTATCAATATATCAATAATTGGAAAATGTTTTCCGAGACGGAACGGACGCTGCTCCCACTGCATCAGCTGGAAGAATGGGAAATGCGTGACAGGGAGTTTATATGCAAACATCCATATCCGTTTAAGGTGATTTTTTGCGATATTTCGATTGAGGGCAGAGAAGTAAAACACTGGACGCAGCCGCTGTTTGAGGCCAATGGGATTGCGACTTTTGGACTGATGTGCTGTGAGCATAACGGCGTATTGAAGTTTCTTGTAAAAGCAATGCCGGAAATCGGCTGTTTTGATGGCTTAGAGTTAGGCCCGACCATTCAATGGGAACCGTCTGCTGATAACAGGAGGGAGGATAAAGTCAGCCGATTGTTCGAGGAAAAATACAGCCGCCGGAAAGGGATACTTTTTGAGCATCTTTTGTCAGAGGAGGGCGGCAGGTTTTATCAGGAACAGAACAGGAATATTCTTTTGCAGATCGACGCTTGGGAGCTTCCGGAACTGCCGGAGGGATATTTCTTATTGGACTATCGGACGCTCAACGAGTTAGTGCAAATAAATAATACACTGAATATCCAGCTGAGGAATCTTTTGTCATTATTGGAGGTGTAAAATGAAAATCGGGATTCTGGGGACAGCCGATATAGCGTTCCGCCGTTTTCTTCCGGCGCTGGGGAAATATCCAGCGATTACATATGCAGGCGTCGCGTCCCGGAAGATGGAGAAAACGGCACGTTTCATAGAAGCCTATGGCGGGCAGGGATATCCTTCCTACGAGGCGCTTTTAGAGGAAGAAAGTATTGATGCAGTTTATGTCCCGCTGCCCCCAGCGCTTCATTTTGAGTGGGGAAAGAAGGTGCTGGAGGCTGGAAAGCATCTGCTGATGGAAAAGCCTTTTGCGGTCAGCAGGGAGGAAACAGAATCCCTGCTGGCATTGGCGGAAGAAAGAGGGCTGGCGGTACATGAAAATTATATGTTCTTGTATCATAGCCAGCTGGCAAAAATAAAGGAGCTTATCAGGAAGGAAGAATTAGGCGAGCTGCGGCTGCTTCGTATGTCCTTTGGCTTCCCAAAGCGTGGGGGGAATGATTTCCGGTACAGAAAGGCGCTGGGCGGAGGTGCACTGCTGGATTGCGGAGGATATCCAGTACGATTAGCCTTAGAGCTTCTTGGGGAAACAGCTTGTGTGACGCAGGCGAGGCTGGTGCAGCCGGAGCCGTATGAAGTAGATTTATTTGGTTCGGCTGTTTTGGAAAACGAGACCGGGTTATGCGCCCAAATATCCTTTGGAATGGATAATGCCTATCAATGCCAATTAGAAATCTGGGGCAGCAAAGCAACTTTGATTGCACCACGGATTTTTACTGCCGGCGCGAATTTCAATCCCCTTCTCGTGCTGCGGACATCGTCTGAAGAACAATGCTTGGAATTGCCGCCGGACGATCATTTCCTGCATTCTATTGAGCGGTTTGCAGAAAGTGTCAGGGAACGGGAGCAGCAAAAAGAGATTTCACGGCGCATTTTACAGCAAGCGCGGCTAATTGCGGAGTTAAAAGATAAGGAGGAACGGATATGCAAGTAACCGAATTAGGGCTTCCCGGCGTAAAACTGATCGTACCAGATTATTTTGACGATAACCGGGGTTACAGCGCTGAGACGTATAATCATAAGGTGCTGGAAGGATACGGGATTTTCAATCAGTTTGTGGTGGACTATGAATGTTATAATGCGGCGTGTGGGACGATTCGCGGGATTCATTTCCAAAATAATCCGAAGCCGCAGGCAAAGTTGGTGCGGGTCCTTCAGGGAGAGGTGCTGGATTTTATTGTAGATTTAAGGAGAGATTCTCCTACATTTAAGAAATGGGTTAGCCAGGTCGTTTCTGCGGAAAACCGGAAGCAGCTTTATTTACCCAGCGGGTATGGACATGCGTATATTACCCGGCAGCCGGGAACGGTCGTGCTGTATAAATTTGACGATTATTATGACAGGGACCTGGTGCGTGCGATCCGTTGGAATGACCCGGAGATTGGTCTGGAATGGGATACAGAAACGCCCGTCCTGTCGCCAAACGATGCATCGGCCCCGTTTTTATCGGGGAGTGATGTGAATTTGACTCTGAAAGGAAATTCGGAATGAAAACAGCGGTCGTGACCGGAGCAACCGGGTTTATCGGGAATGCGCTTACCAGAAAGCTGATCCAAGAAGGTGTTTTTGTTTATGCGGTTGGACGCAGCGAGAAAAAGCTGGAATCGTTATCCCGATTGCAAAATGTTGCAGTCATACAGGCAAGGTTTGAAGAGTACGGAAGTCTTGCCGAAAAAGTCAACTGTGCACCGGATGTTTTTTACCATTGTGCGTATGCAGGAGGCTTTGGCGCGGACGCGCTGAAGGATTATTCATTGCAGCTCGACAATGCGAAATACGCATGTGCAGCCGTTGAAAGTGCAATAGGGATGCATTGCAAAAAATTTGTATTGACAAGTACGGTAAATACGGCAGAAATCTTAACATTTCTAAATACAGAAAATTTTTCGCCACGGTTTACCTGTATTTATTCGGCTGCAAAGCTCGCATCTGAGTTGATGGGGAAAACATTGGCACACCAAGGCGGAATGCAGTTTTGCACGGCTTTGATTGCAATGCCGTATGGAGAAGGCAACCTTTCGCAAACACTGCCTAATATCGTGATACGACAATTAAAAAACCGTACAAGCCCAAAGCTGATAGAAGGCAATCACCTTTATGATTTGATCTATATTGATGACGTTGCAGAAGGCCTTCTGGCGATTGGAAAATGCGGGAAAGACTTTAGAGATTATTATGTAGGACATCGAAAACTCATGACGTTTCGGTCTTGGATCACCAAAATAAGGGATGCGATTTCACCGGAAATGGAATTACGGTTTGGTGAGTATCCTGATGCACCCGCGTTGGATTATTGTTTATTAGATTTGGATGCATTGTTCCGTGATTCAGGTTTTGAAGCCGCTGCGGATTTTGAGTCCAGCATTCAACGGACAGCGGAATGGTTGATTAAAATGGAAGGAAATGGAAACGGGGGGGGGGGCGCGTTTTACAAGTAAAAATACGCGATTTCTCCGAACCGGAGTTCAATTTGGAGGAATTGTGTATGAAAACGGCAGTTGTTACA
>CASTST010000072.1 GCA_949451655.1 uncultured Eubacteriales bacterium
ATTTTCTGCCCAAGCAATTTCTTTAAATTGTGTCCGGGGCGTATAGACCGATTTAATTTGTATATCTGCCGGCATTGCACAGGACAAGGATTGCAGAACAGCTTCGTCATCCATTTCACGAACCAGCTTAATCTGCGCAAACTCCTGTTCCCCGCTGGCGCCTACGGAAAGCGGAGATGCAAAGGTTAATTTGGGAATCGGATTAAAGCCCTCCGTATAATAAAGAGGCAAACCGCTTTTCACCAGCGCACGAGTAAATGTCCGCTGCACATCCAAATGAGATACATAGGTCATAGCCCCGCTCTTGGCATAGCAAATACGCACCGCGCGCACCGGCTTCTCACCAGGATTCACGGCAGCGCCTGCACCTCTTGCATTTCGTTTGCCTGCATCCGGTTTAGCAGGAACTGCAGAACGGTTCAAGGATCCCAGGTGTTCCTCCGGTGCTTCCGTGTGCCCGGGACACCAGCGGCACTGCTCCGGATCCGCCAAAGCATTTGCGCCGCAGCCGGAGCACCGTTCCTTACACGATGGCGTAATAGCAGCCTCCATGGCTTTATGCCGCTCACGCAGCAAAAACTGTTTAGAAACGCCGCAGTCGATTACATCCCACGGAAGAAATTCCTCTTCACCCATGGTACGGTTGGCATAAAACGCAGGATCGATGCCTGTATCTGCAAACACCTGCTTCCATGCCGCATAATCAAAGAACTCTTCCCACGCCTCCAGCCGCATACCCCTGCGAACCGCTTCCTCCAAAGCATCGGACAGCCGGCGGTTGCCTCTGGCAAACACCGCTTCCAGCCACGACACCTTTGCGTCATGATAATTATAGCGAATCTTACGATCGGTAATACAGGAAAGCAAATGCTTCTGCTTTTCTTCCAGCTGTTCTGCCGTATTCTGCCCTTCCCACTGAAAGGGCGTAAAGGGTTTGGGAATAAAGCACGCCACACTGATTGTAACCTTTGGTTGTCTTCCTTTGCTGCGACCCGGCGTTTTATAATAGGATTCGATCACATCTTTGGCAAGCGCCGCAATTCCTTCTATATCCTCTAACGTCTCATACGGCAAGCCGTTCATAAAATACAGCTTTACCTGGCTTTTACCGGCAGAAAACGCCACTCCCGCCGCGCGCAGGATATCTGCCTGCGTAACATTTTTATTGATTACATCCCGCAGGCGCTGACTGCCCGCCTCTGGTGCAAAGGTGAGGGTACTGGAGCGGACTGTGGAAATCTGATCCATCAGCTCCCGTGTAAAGCTGTCCGCCCGCAGGGACGGAAGAGACAGATTGATTTTTGCATCATCTGTCCAGTCAAGAAGATTGTCACATAATGTATTGACCCGGGAATAATCGGAAATAGAAAGCGAGCACATGGAAATTTCATCATATCCGGTTTTTTCAGCCATTTCCTTTGCCTGGGCGCACAATACCTCCGGCGTTTTTTCCCGCACCGGTCTTGTAACGAATCCCGCCTGACAGAACCGGCATCCCCGGATACATCCGCGGAACACCTCCAGCGTAATCCGGTCATGCACCGTCTCCACCAGCGGCATCACCGGATCCGTAGGAAAGTATGCCTTGTCCACATCCGCGACAATCCGTTTTTTTACCCTTCGGGGGACGTCCGGATATTTGGGCTCCATAGAAAGAATCGTCCCGTCCTCCCGGTATGCAACATCATACAAAGAAGGAACATAAAATCCGTCCAAATGGGATGCTGCGCGCAAAAAATCCGTTTTCGTATATGTGCCGGACCGCTTCATATCCAGATATAACTGTGCCAGTTCAGGAAGGGCTTCTTCCCCTTCTCCGATAGAAAAAATATCCACAAAATCTGCAACCGGTTCCGGATTATAGGCACACGGCCCCCCTGCAAGAACGACAGGATCGCTATCATCCCTATCCTTGCTCCGCAAAGGAATCCCGCTCATATCCAGCATATTCAGCGCTGTTGTATAGCAAAGCTCATACTGCAAAGTAAACGCAATCATATCAAAATCCCGGATGGAGTCACCCGATTCATGGGTGTATACAGGAATCTGCCGCTGCCGCATCTGCGCTTCCATATCCGGCCACGGAGCAAACGCCCGCTCGCACCACACATCATCCATCTGATTGAGTGCACCGCAGAGAATTCGCATTCCCAAATTGGACATGCCTATATCATAAATATCCGGGAAGCAAAACGCTACCCGCAGTCCGATCTTGTCTTTATCTTTATATATACTTCCTGCTTCTCCGCCTACATACCGTCCAGGCTTCTGCACTTTTGTAATAAACGGTTTGATATCTTCTCTCATTGTATAAGCAAGGGCGGAGATTCGCTCCGCCCTTTCCCTTTCATAATAAGTATTTATCGCACAATCACTTTTGTTGTAATCACAGCCGGAATCAGCCAGAACAGTTGAACTGCGCCCAGATATACGCTGTGCAGATCGGAAAACATTCCGGAAACCAGCACGATTGCCATAACAACAGCACTCAGTACTGCCGCCAGCGCGCTGATAACATACCCGGTTTTGCGTGCGCTGAGAATTTTATCGCAGCTGGAAATCGTTTGCAATAATGCCTTGGTCCCATCGCGGGAAACAATGCCGCCATCAGCTCGGTCAGAATATTTGGTAATCTCCTCTGTATTCCGGTATTTAATCACCCGCAAGGAATACTTGCCGCTGCGGATCTGCCGATAAATCATATCTTCATCTATACTCGGGTCAAAGGTTTTTACACAAACACACATACCGCTGGCAGTAAGCTGCCGCAGGATATATTCGAAATCCGGATCAATCAGATAATGTACGATCATTTTTGCAACCAGCTTATGCTGGTAAATCATATAAAGCGCTGAACAATCGCCCAAAAGGTCTTCATCCTCCGCAGTCACATCTTCGGGAATGTCGATGCCCAACCCAACAAGTGCAGCCGCACGACCAAACATAATATGTTTCCCTCCGACCACCGCTTCAATATAACCGGCACCTGTATCCAGAATTTCCACATCCTTGGAATGACCGGATTCCATTGTCGCAACTTCGAACACATCTCCCAGGGGACCGCCAGTCTTGGCAAAAACGCTTGCAGCATAGTAAAGCACTTTATCAATGCGGCTGTTATTATACAGCTTCACATTACGCACTTTTACATTTGTAGAAGGAAAAACATTTACATCGTCAAAGGAAACCACGCTGGTACCGGAATATTCATCCACAGAGCCTTCGCCGATGATCGTACTGTCGTTTTCATATGCCGCACGATTTGCACGGTAGAAGGGGTAGCAGCCCATAATAATCATTGCCGCGGGCATAGATGCACTGAGCACCGTAAACGCAACAGTAAAAGGACCGCTTTCATGACCGCTGACAGCCGCATAAACACCGCCGACAGCCGCAAGAATTAACGCGACCAATATTGTCACGCCGATCATAGACCGGTCTCCGCCGCCTGTGTTTTTCGTTCTCCAAAAATATCCGTCAACAAAATCTGTTTTCTGAATTTTGATAATATCGCCGCCGTCATCGTCATGAATGCTGTCGGCCAGTGCTTCGTTCTCCATCATGGAGTCACGGGTGGACAGCCGACGCATAACATATTTGGGACGAGAGGAAGACACAATATTAAAGCTGAAAATCTCCCGGCGAACCGTCATGAATTCATGAATGATGGTAAACAGCAGACACAGTGCAGCCGGGAAATGAAACAGTACCGGTTCTGTACCAGGTACTACCGTTGCCGCTTCATAAATGGAGCTGGCAAGCACTGCGGCTGTCATAACTGCGGATATGGAATCGGTGGCGGGACGGAATTTCAGCAAAGAAACCAGTCCGCCAAAAATATGCCGGTAGCACAGCACAGCCATCAAAAGCAACAGCTGCAAATCCATCATAATATATATTACCGGATAAACAGCAGGATCTAATGCACCGGACAACTGATATCCAAACAGCGGCAGATTTTCATACGCAAGAATAAGCAATGTCAGCACCACACCACACAGCAGTCTGCCAATCGCCCAACGATTGCGCTTTCTGTACCGATCTGCAATTTCTCCGTTTTCCGCAGGATCAGAGTATTCACCAGGACCATACCGCTTGCTGCGGGTTACCCATTCTTCCTGATCCGCTACATAATCGTCTGTTATTTGCGCAGCAGTCTCCGCGCCAACGCTTTTGGCAAGTTCGTCTTCCATGCCAAGCGCCACCATCAGACTGATGTCCGTTTCATCAATAGAAGCCGATTCCTCACCGGTCACTTCGTTTACAAGGTTTTCAAAATCTGTTGCCGGATCGTATGTAGCAGGCTCTTCTTCAACAGGCTCATCAGCATCTAAGTATAATGCATCTTCAGCAGAGTCATCGCCAAAGAAGTCATCTTCCGTATACAACTCTTCTTTTTCGCCGAAAGCGCCGTCAAAAGCGGGGTCTGCCGCCTCAGGCACTTCTTCCGGTTCAGAATACTGCTTTTTTTTCTCCGCAAATTTCGAAAGTAACTCTTCCGGATCCATGGAATTCGGCGATGCGAAAGAAGTTTTTTCCGCATCTGCCTGCGCCGCAGGTCTGCTCAATCGAGCCAAAAGGTCCTGCGCCGTCACTTTTTTGTTTTCATTATTTTCAGCCATACTTTCGGTTCCTTCCTTTGGAATTGTGACCAATCGTTTAACCGGTTATCTAAAATTCATACAGCTACACAAAACAGAAATTGACAATTCTTCCTATTTGCCGTGCTGCATTCTGGCTGCGTGACACAATATCACCGACGCCGCCGTAGATACATTCAGTGAATTGATCTTACCATACATTGGAATAGATACTGTAAAGTCGCTTTTATCGCGGACTGTCTTTGAAACGCCCGCCCCCTCGCTGCCAAGTACAATTGCTGCGGGCACGCAGAAATCCGTCTCATAATAAGGACTTCCGTCTGCTTCCGATACAAACACCCACAATCCTTTTTCCTTCAGTTCCGTCACAGCCTGCGCAATATTGGGTACTTTGGCTATCGCCATATGCTCCAATGCACCTGCAGACGCTTTTGACACTACAGGAGTCAATCCGGCACTGCGGCGCTTGGGAATAATAACCCCATGGGCACCGGCGCATTCGGCGCAGCGAATCAGCGCACCCAAATTATGGGGATCCTCGATAGAATCTGCAATTACTACAAGCGGCATTTCACCGCGATCAGCCGCAATATTCAAAATTCCGTCTATATCTGTATAATCCTTTTCAGCAGCTACAGCGACTACGCCCTGATGATTGGCACCCTTGGCAAGCTGATCCAACTTTTCCTGCGCCACTTCGGAAATCGGAATATGTTGGTTTCTTGCCTGCGCCACAATAGCCACAAGCGAGCCCTCGCGCTGTCCGGATTTCACAAATATTTTATCAATGCTTCTGCCGCTGCGCAGCAATTCACGCACTGCATTTCTGCCTGCAACAGGTGCTTGTTCATCCGAAAGAGAAATCGGTTCATTTTCTGCTGCGGACTCGGATACAGTTGCAGAAATCAATCCAGCACTGCTAAGCGTGGCATTTTCCATCTCATCATAATCCGGCAATTTCAGGTATCTTCCACCATAGCTGCGAATATCATCAAATCCATCATGGATTTTCGGCGGTCCGCCTCTGCCCTGTCTGTTTCTGTTATTTCTCTGCGCTCCACCGGATTTCACATTTTGATTTGCACCCGCGCTGCGTCTGCTCTGTACTGTCTGGGCAGTATTTTTTTTCTGATTTGCAGCAGAGTTGTTATTCTGTTTTTTTCTTTTGGGATTCTGCTTTTTTTGTCCATCTGCAGCAACCTGCTCCTGCACGTTACTTTTGGTGTCTTTTTGCACTCCGGAAGCGGGACGGCGTTTTTTTCTCACGTTTCCCGATGAAGCAGAACCTGTTCTATTATGTTTTTTTCCTGCAGGTCGAACGGACCGTTCCTGCCGGACTTCGTTTTCACTCATATATGAATTGCCTTTCTGACAAAATAATGCAGGCAGTGTGGATTTCACTGTCACATAGCTATAAGAATCCAGTATTCAAGCCTATTATAGCACATCTTTTATTATTTGTACATATCTTTTCATAAAAATTCCGGTTTGGATAAGTCTTCCAAATCGGATCATTTTTCTTATTATTGCAAAAAGGAAAGCACGATACCGTGCTTTCCTTTCGACATACATGTGGTAACAATTATGCAAAACTTTGCAAAACAATTACTGCTGTTTCATTGCTGCAAAGCACTCGCTGCAATATACAGGTCTGTCGCTTGTGGGCTGGAAAGGAACTTTTGCTTCCTGACCGCACTGTGCGCAAGTTGTGGTGAACATTTCTCTCTGTGACTTGGATGCAGCTTTTCTGGCATCACGGCAAGCCTTGCAGCGCTGAGGCTCGTTCTGGAAGCCTTTCTCTGCATAAAATTCCTGTTCGCCTGCAGTAAATACAAACTCGTTACCGCAATCCTTGCAAACCAATGTCTTGTCCTCGTACATTTTTTACCTCGCTTAATATGGTAGAATAAATTTTTTTGCCCTCAACGGACTTTAACCGTTACCTTTGAATCCAACGCTCTGATTAAGCTATTCGGGCATATAAAAAATACGCGATGCGTTTATAGATGAATCAATCCGTTTCAGCGCTGCGTTCAAACTGCTTTCCCTTTTCCCGGATCCGAAACAACGCGTTATGCACAGATTTTGAGGTTTTTCCAATATCCTCTGCAATCTCAGGCACCGACTTGCCGGAAATGTATTCCTGCAGTACCCGCCGCTCATATGGAGAAAGAACCGCATCCAGTTTTGCCAGCTTCTGTGCAAGATTTTGTGTTTGCACAAATACGCCGCGCATGCTCTTCTCCTGCTTGGAAAGCTTTTCAGGCATGTCCCGCCGGGAACGGCGCAATACCTTTCTGCGGTGAGAGATCAACGCATTCCGTATGCAGATTTTCGCATACAGCCCAAAAGAAACTGCAGTTTGCGTGCTGTCATATGTAAGAGCCGCTTTGAGCAATGCACTTTCAGCCTCCTGCTGCAAATCGTCCCTGGCACCGCCGCCGCTTGCACAAAAGCTGGACACCAAACTTGTTATAAGAGGAGAATACTGTTTCATCAGCGCGGCGAATCCAGCATCGCTTCCCTCTTGTATTTCTTTTAACAATGCGTTTGATGTATCCTGCAAAGCTGCATCCTCTGTGTAAAACTTTCAATTTTCGACTGTATATCATCTATAATAATGTTATTATAGCACAATTGTAAATTTTGTCAATAGGTGTTTTTATTTTTTTAAATTTTTGTATATATTTCATTCACACTTGTTAAATATATCTAAATAGAATTTGCTTTTTCTGTACAGTATGGCACAATATCAGGTATCTTCAAATAAGTAATTCACATCTCCCGAAAGGAGCGCAATCACCCCGCGGAAAACTACCTCCGGACGCTCCGCATAATTGCTGAGCATCCGCTGCAGCTGATAATCGCTGTCCGCACGCACAGTCAAATCCATGATAACGCCGTTTTTGTCCTTGATAGAGCAGTTTACCAAATACCCATCTCCATCCGGGCGGTAGGAATGATCCACATACGCACCCTTTTTGGCAAACGACAAATGGCGTAGGGCGCTGCGGTAACTTTTCTCCCGCACTGTCACCATCAAATTGCCGGACAGTGCTTCCGCAACCTGCCTGCCGGTATCTGTCACTTCATACAACACGGTAGCATCAGAATCATACTCTTCCGCAAAATCGTCCAACTCGGCACCGATCGCTGCAGGAGTGGCAGCTTCCTTGTCATGCTCTGCCTTTTGATCTTCTACATTTTTTTCCTCGCTGGACGAATCCCGCACAATTTCCCGGATATGACCTGCATCTACTAAAGAAAAAAAGCATTGTGCAAAGTCAAAAAAGTTGACGATTCCATCCTGCATCATAATGGAACCTATACTCGGGTAGTCCAAAGGATAGCCGATTTTATCCAGCAAATATAATATGAAAATTTTTATTTCATTTTCTTCTTTGAACTGTGCCATACGACCCACTTCCTCTTTTTAATTCTTTTTGATAATTCCCAGAAAAAGGCGGAGGGAATTCCCCACCGCCTTTTATTTTACCAACTTCTTTTGCAAAATGCGCCCTCTCCAGGATTTATTCTTCACTTTCGGCAGCTGCCAACGATTCCTTATACTCCATGTAATCACGCATTTTCATTCTCTTGAAGTCTCTGCCCCAATAGCTTTCCTTGATTCCACTAAGCACTTTATCGTTATAAATATATGCATCCTTCATAAACAGCAACGGCATCACAGGCATATCTTCCATCAGAAGCTTTTCTGCTTCATGCAGTTTTTCCGTTTTCGCCTTGCTGTCGCTTCCGGCAGTATATGCATCTTCAATCAACTCGCTATATGCTTCACTGTCATAACCGGTGACATTAGGAATCACATCATAATCCGCAGATTCCATATCCACACCATTTCCGGAGTACTCTGCAGCAAACTGTGCCAACGCCGGGAATGCATCGGGAGCAAGCATCTGGTAATCAATTGCAATCACATCAAAGTCGCCGGACGCATAAGCTTCCTGGAACAAATCCTTGTATGTGTCAGACTGGTTGGCTTCTGTAGACGGCTCTTTTTCCGGGGACAGACCCTTTACCTTTACCGTAAAGCCCAGATTCTTCCAAACATCCGCAACATATTCTGCAATCGCCAAATCCACTTCATTATTGCGCACTGTAATCGTAAAGGATCCTTTGGTTACGCCGGCCTGTTTCAACAGGGACTGCGCCTCGGAAAGATTTGCAGAACTTTCCAGAAGCTTGCCGCCCTCTTCGCGGAATTTACCTTTTCCATTTGCATCAAACACTTTGGAAGGAATCAATCCTGTAGCAGCGTCTGCATATACAATAAGTTCTGCCAGAGCCTCACGGTCAATCGCCATGGAAAGCGCCTGCCGCACCTCAGCCTTTTCGAACAGTTTATTATTGGTATTGAAATAATATGTATGTGTTACCGCACTATCGCGAATGGTTGCTTCTTTTTCGTAATCTGCCCGTGCAGCCAAAGGCAACTCACTCATGTAGAATATATCGTTCGCTTCATAGTGTTCTAGCTGTTTTTCCTTATTTCCATAACCGAAGTTTACAACAATTCTGTAAGGGGTTACATATTTATCCAAAGCCTGATTGGACTCTGTATCGCGATAGTAATAAGCGGAACGTTCGAGACGCATCTCTTTTCCGATTGTAACACCTCTGACCGCAAACGGTCCATTGGTTACCATAGAAGAAGAGCGTTTTGCCCACTTATCACTGGCGCTAACCTTATCTCTGCGCACGGGAACCAGCGCTACACTGGCACAAGCGCGGAAGAAAGCATCCAGATCCACATCCTTAGAAGCAAACTCCACTTCCAGAACATAGGTTTCTACTGCATACACGCCCAAATCATCCACTGTGGCGTCGCCCATTTTAATTTCACGGGCATTTTTCAGGTCGTACAGCAAGGCAGAAGCTTCGCAGGCGTTTGTAGGTTCAAGAATCCGCTTCCAAGCATACACAAAATCGTTTGCCTGCACAGTTTGACCATCGCTCCACTTGCTTTCCCGCAGGTTGATCTGGATTCTGTATCCGTCATCCTCACTATCCGGTTCAATCACCTTGTAGCTGTCCATCATGGCTTTTTCCCAGTTTCCCTTTTCATCCAACCGGGTAAGCCCCTCGTATATCAAAGAAATAATTTTTGCCGATGCTGCGTCCGTATAGGCCAGAATCGGGTCATAATTGTAGATCTCATCGGCAAGATACATTGTAATTATAGCACCCTTGTCGCCTTTTTCCAGCGTAGAGCAGGACGAAAAAGCGCAGACAACCATAACTGCCGCAAGAACAAACGAAAGCACTCTTTTCATGGTTTGGAACTCCTTCTAAGACTATCCAAAAATCATCCGGCGAACCGGCTGCTTCAGCGATCGGCAAGCGAAACGCATTCATATAATTATAGCATAAAGAGCACCGGGAATCAATCAGTTGACTGTAAAACGCGAAAAGATTCATCCATTTGCACAATTTGAAAATCCGAGTTTCGTAAAAATTCAACAGTCACATCCCAGCAAGCACTATATCCTTACACATGAATCGCTGAAAAATGCAGATACTATTTAATATTATACCTATTTTTGACAGAAAGGCAATAGCAGTCATGAAAAATTCACATTCAAAATCCGTTTTTTTCAATGCAAATATGCAATTTGCCGGGGAACTGCCCTATCCGCGTACTGATCTTGCATGCGAGTCCTGCGCAGCAAGTGGGAATATACCGGGGACAAGCTGCCGCAGGCATGAAAAATATGGACTGGAAATCACCGATTTACAGGTTCAAAATGAAGAAGGCACAAAGCATACCGGTCAGCGCGTAGGACGCTATACAACAATAGCCTGTCCGCCCATACGATACTGGGAAGAGGAACAGATTGACAATACAGCATCCGTATTGAGCGCCCTGCTGCGTGATTATGCCAAGACAGCCCTTGGTGCACCGGTAACATCCGCTGCAAAGATACTCATTGCAGGTCTTGGCAACCGTGATATTACTGCGGATGCAGTAGGTCCCCGCACGGCAGATAAAATCACTGTCACCGGTCATTTAAAAGATGAGGACGAGATTTTTGAAAAAGTTGGCTGCTGCCGTATATTTGCAATGCATCCGGGCGTGCAGGGACAAACAGGGATAGCAGCCGCACGCCTGATCCAAAGTGCTGCTGCCGCACTGCAGCCCGATATTATCATCGCTGTGGACGCCCTCGCCGCCCGTTCCACCAGCCGTCTTGCGGCAACCATTCAAATCACAGATACCGGTATACGCCCCGGGTCCGGCATAGGCAGTCAACTGGAAGAAATCAGCCGGGACACGGTAGGATGTGCGGTCATTGCTGTGGGCGTTCCCACAATAGTAGATTCCTCCACTTTAATATATGATGCGCTGGAACGTGCCGGAACA
>CASTST010000073.1 GCA_949451655.1 uncultured Eubacteriales bacterium
CCTATTATTCTTCTTTATATTCTTGCAACGCCGCTGTCCCGTGCAGCTTTTGCAACAGCTGCGGCTACTGCCGCACTTACTGTTTTATCCAGTGCGGAAGGAATGATATAGTCCGCATTCAGCTCACTTTCAGGAATGCTGTTTGCAATGGCATATGCGGCTGCGATCTTCATCTCATCATTGATATCCGATGCACGCACATCCAAAGCACCGCGGAAGATACCCGGGAATGCCAGTACGTTGTTGATCTGGTTGGGGAAGTCGCTGCGTCCGGTTCCTACGATAGCTGCACCAGCTTCTTTTGCCAGATCCGGCATAATTTCCGGAGTGGGGTTTGCCATGGGGAACAAAATGGGATTTTCGTTCATGCTCGCAACCATTTCCTTTGTTACGCAGCCCGGTGCGGATACACCGATGAACACATCCGCGCCAACCAAAACTTCCGCAAGGGTGCCTTTTTTGCACTGGAGATTGGTGATTTCCGCCATTTCCTCTTTTTCCTTGTTCAGTCCTTCACGTCCCTTGTAAATTGCACCCTTCCGGTCGCACAGGATTACGTTTTTCAGACCCATGGAGATCAGCAGGCGGATGATTGCAATGCCGGCTGCGCCTGCGCCGCTGGTAACGACGGTGATGTCTTCCAGCTTTTTGCCGCACAGCTTCAAAGCGTTGATCATAGCAGCCAGGGTAACCACTGCAGTACCGTGCTGGTCATCGTGGAAAATCGGAATATCGCAGGATTCTTTCAGTCTGCGTTCGATTTCAAAGCAGCGGGGTGCGGAGATGTCCTCCAGGTTTACACCGCCGAAGCTGCCTGCCAGCAGTTCTACTGTGCGAACGATTTCGTCTACATCCTTGGAACGTACGCAGAGAGGGAATGCGTCTACATCGCCGAACGCCTTAAACAAAGCGCATTTGCCTTCCATAACGGGCATGCCCGCTTCCGGACCAATATCACCCAGACCCAGAACGGCGGTGCCGTCTGTTACAACTGCTACAAGATTTGCCCGGCGGGTCAGTTCATAGCTCTGATCCACATCTTTCTGAATTTCCAGGCAGGGCTGTGCAACGCCGGGGGTGTATGCGAGGGAAAGATCGTCCCGGGTTTCCAGGGGAGCGCGGCAGACAACTTCAATTTTGCCCTTCCACTCTCCATGCTTTTTCAGGGATTCTTTTGCGTAATCCATTTTTTCTATACTCCTTTGAGAATAATATATTTCAATAAGGCGCTGTGCGCTGTTATTCGGGCTTAAATCTCCAAAGATTCAATGACAGACCGGAGCGCAGCAGCGCTGCCTTCAATCTGCTTCTGTTCGGGTTCGGTCAGCGGGGATACGATAGACTGGGTCACACCGTGGGCACCAACTACATTGGGAATACTCAGGCATACGTCATGCAGTCCGTACTGCCCGTCCAGCAGACTGGATACGGTGAGCACAGATCCGGTATCACGGATAATGCATGCGCAGATCCGGGAAACGGCAAGAGCAATTGCATAATATGTAGCGCCTTTTTTGGCGATAACCTTTGCACCTGCAGTGCGCACGTCATCTTCGATGTCCTGCAGCTCTGCCTTGCCGCAGCGGTTGTGATTGTCACAGATTTCCAGGCAGTACTTATCCATGGGAATGCCGCCGATGGTTGCGAGGGACCAGGGGATGACGGAAGTGTCACCGTGTTCGCCCAGCACGTATGCGTGGACGTTTTTCGGATTGAGTCCCACATGTTCCGCCAGACGGGAGCGCAGACGTGCGGAGTCCAGTGTTGTGCCGGAGCCGATAACCTGTGAGGGTTTCAGACTTGTAGATTTTATGATCGCATAGGTGATAATATCCACAGGATTGCTGACTACTACATATACGGCGTTTGGTGCGTAAGGGATTACCTGCGGCATTACCTGCTTGATAATATTTACATTACCCTGCGCAAGGTCGATACGGGATTGTCCCGGTTTTCTTGCAGCACCTACAGTAACGATGACAATGTCAGCGTCCTTTGCGTTTTCGTACTGCCCTGCATAAATGCTGACCGGCGGGCAAAACGCAGTTCCCTGAATGATGTCCATTGCCTCCCCCCGCGCTTTGTCATGATTCACGTCAATCAGCACGATTTCGGATGCAACACCCTGAACGGTCAGTGTATATGCGATAGAAGCGCCCACATTACCGGCGCCAAGGATTACGATTTTCTTTCCCTTGTTCATAAGCTACGACCATACCTTTACAAAAATATTTATGATGTTAAGCAGCGGCACTGTCTGCACTGCGGACAGCGGCAGTTCGGAAAACAATATTTTTTCGTCAGAGTTTTTCTTATTTTAAATAGAAATTCCAAACTTCCCCATATTAATATATTATACATGAAAACAAGGATAAAAAGATAGAGATTTTTATACAAAAATAGAGCGAAACAGCGGGAAATGTTTGTGAAATTTCCCATAAAACAAAGGGATTTCTTCAAGAGAGGCATGGCGAAGCAGCGCCTCCCAAGCAAAAAGGCACCATGTGAGGATCCACTGCGTGGCTCCAAAGGGGGTCATAGCTTGCTGCGATTGGGGATTGCCACTCTCACGGTAAAGGGGAGCGTAGTCTCACATAAATGAAAGGGTCTCCCCGCAAAGGTGGAAGCATGGCGCAGACCTACACCAAACGAATGCCTCATCCTAGCAAAGGGAGGTGTCGCGTTAGCTTTCAATAGCCTTAGGCTCCCTTGTGCAAAGGGAGCTCCCGCGTAGCGGGTGAGGGATTGTAAAGCTCTCATTTTGCATGATTTTTAAATCGGCAGCACGTGCAGACAATCCCCCAGTCACAGTAAACTGTGACAGCCCCCTTTGCACAAGGGGGCCTTTTGCTTTTTGCGCCTCCCCTGTGCAAGGGGAGGTGGCACAGCTTTGCTGTGGCGGAGGGGTTGTTTAAGCAATACTGCCGATTTAAAGATAACACGAAATGATGCAGGGACAATCCCTCAGTCGCTTCGCGCGACATGCCCCCAGTGGTCCGTTTTCGAACCACCGCACAAGGGGACTGGATGAGACTATGGCGGTGCGGGGATTGTTTGCCCAGTCCTCTTTACACAAAACATTCTTTGTGATAAAATACATTCAAATTATAGATTTAGTGAATGAATAGAGAAAAACAAATGAAAAAAAACATCCGATTCCGTGCCGGTGCGGGGAAAAAAGCAATATACAACACGCTGTTTCTTGTCGGGATTTTTCTGGCGGCATCCGCTGTGGGATATTTGTTCCGCAGAATCGGTTTTGACGAAACCAATATTGTTTTAGTATATCTTCTTGCTGTTCTGGCAACTGCGTGGTTTACCCACAGCTTTGTATTCGGCATTCTATCTTCCTTTTTAGCTACCTTCCTTTTTAGTTATATTTTTGCCCAACCGGAATTTACCTTCCTGGTAGATGACGCCAACAATTATATTGTCACTTTTGTCATCATGACGCTTACCGCACTCATTACCAGTGCACTGACTTCTCATGCCCGGCAAAGCGAGTGCGCCGCCCGGGTGAAGGAAGCCCAGACCAAAGCAATTTATGCTCTTACCAATCGCCTGACAGGCGCAAAGGACATGGACGATATAGCCGGTGCAGCAGTAGCGAGCATTAGTACATGCTTTTCCTGCCAGGCGGCATGCTTGTGCTTTGACAGCGCGGGTATGCCGGGAAGAAGCTTTGTGCAGCAGGTTTCCTCCGATTTGCAGGTGCATCGGAAGCTGGAGGAAAATCAGCAGGAATATAAAAAGGCACTGGAAGCAGTCGCACCGAACTGTCTGAAGGGCAGGGAGTTTTACGATTGGCCGATTCTCGGCAAGGAAACCATACTGGGTGTAATCCGCATTCCCTCCGCCGCTCGGGTGAACGGGACAGGTGAACGCCTGCTGCGGGCTATGATTGAGGGAACGGCCCTCGCTATGGATCGGCACTGGTCGGCACGGCAGCAGATGCAGTTCCGGGAGGAAACTGCAAAGGAACGGTACAGAAGCAATTTGCTCCGGGCAATATCCCATGATCTGCGTACGCCGCTGGCGGGAATCATCGGAAGCTGTGAAATGCTGCTGGATATGACGGATACTGAATCCCCCCAGTTTGCGATTGCTGCGGACATGCATAAGGAGGCAATCTGGCTGCATTCTCTTGTAGAAAATATCCTCAGCCTGACCCGCTTGCAGGACGGCAGTCTGTCGCTTAGCAAGCAGGTGGAGGCGGTGGAGGAAATCATCGCAGGAGCGGTACGGCGTATGGCGAAGCGTGCGCCGGACTGCATCATTCATGTGGATATTCCGGAAAAGCTGATTCTTGTACCGATGGACGCCAAGCTGATTGAGCAGGTGCTGATTAACCTTTTGAGCAATGCAGTTCTCCATTCCAACGTAAAGGATCCTGTGGATATCATTGTGTTGGAAGACACTGCTGAAAAAACAGTGCAGTTTGTGGTACAGGACAGAGGAGTGGGCATTGTGGAGGAGGATTTGCCCCATATTTTCGAAATGTTTTATACCCGCGGCAGAGGACATGCAGATGCCGGGCAGGGGATTGGATTGGGGCTTGCAATATGTGAAACGATTGTACAGGCGCATGGCGGGAGAATTACCGCAGAGAACCGGAAGGACGGACCGGGGGCGAGATTTGCCTTTACACTGCCCGCGGAAACTTAGAAGGGACGGATTGTAATATGGAACGAAACAAACCGCTGATTTTGGTTGTAGAAGATGATCGGCAGATTCAGAAATTTATATGCTATGCCCTGGAAAGCGAGGGCTATCCATACATAACCGCTGGAACAGGTCAGGAAGCGATCAGCAGACTGATGTCGGAGCAGGCGGAGATTATGCTGCTGGATCTGGGACTGCCTGATTATGACGGACTCAGTATTATAAAAAAAGTGCGGCAGTGGTCGGATATTCCGATCCTTGTGGTGTCTGCCAGAGATCAGGATCGGGAGAAGGCGGCGGCGCTGGATAGCGGCGCGGACGACTATCTGACGAAACCCTTTTCCACTACGGAGCTTCTTGCCCGGATCCGGGTTGCCTTGCGTCATTTGCAGAAGGTCGGTGCGGGAAATACACAGGCAGTTTTGCAGGTGGGGGGGCTGCAAATTGATCTGGAGCGGCGGCTGGTTCATCTGGACGGCGTACAGATTCATGTAACGCCGATGGAATACAGTCTCCTTGCCCTGCTGTTCCGGCATATGGGAAAGGTGCTTACCACTGCGTTTATTATAAAGGAGATATGGGGACCTGCATACGGTACGGATACCCAGGCGCTGCGTGCGCTGATGGCGGGGCTGCGGCGGAAAATCGAAAAGGATCACGCCCGTCCCCGGTATATTCTAACGGAAGTTGGCGTTGGGTATAGATTGACAGATGAGTGAGATGAAAAGACTCACGGGGCTTACACATACTTTTAAAGTGGAGCTGCGTAGCAGATCCTTGGGCGCTCCCGCGCAGTTTTACACAACTTTTAAAGGCTCTCCTCTCCCCAGCAAAGGGGGCGTAGTCTCACATAAATGGAAAGCCCCCCCAGCAAAGAGGTGAAAGCATGGCACAGACCTCCACCAAACAAAATGCCTCCCCTGTGCAAGGGGAGGTGTCGCGGCGTATTTCTTCATTGACCATAAGCCTCCCTTGTGCAAAGGGAGGTGTCGCGTTAGCGACGGAGGGATTGTAAAGCTCTCATTTTGCATGATTTTCAAATCGGCAGCACGTGCAGACAATCCCTCCGAGTTTTGCTGCGCAAAACCCACCTCCCTTTGCATAAGGGAGGCTAATGACGCAGGTAAGAGCCTACGATGAATCTCCCTTTGTCAGCGCCTTTTTGTTTGGTAGGTACTGCTGCCTCATCCTCCAATCTACAAATTCTCACAGGATTCTCACACGAAATCTGTTCTTCTCACACCTCACTCACAGTGACTTAAATACAATATGTATGGTTGACAGCACGGCAGATTTTTCATGACCGTGCCTTTTTCATGCACGGATATACCTAGTGTATCCGGCAGTGCAGGAACGCACATATTATTATAGTAGAATACGAGCAATGTGCCCGGTGTTTATGGAGTGTATATATGGGATTGTTTGACATTGAAAAAAAGGAAGGCTATACGATTATCGTTGGCTGCGGACGGCTTGGCGCCAATCTGGCAAGCACTATGTCCGACGGGGGCGCGGACGTGCTGATTATTGATACGGATGAAGGCTCCTTCCGCAAGCTTTCTCCTTCCTATGGCGGCATCACCGTGGTGGGGGACGCTACAGATATGCAGATTCTGCGGGAGGCGGATATTGCCAAGGCAACGGCGGTCGTGTCGGTAACAAATAATGATAATACCAATATCCTTGTTGCTCAGATTGCAAAGGAAATGTTTCACGTTCCCCATGTAATCGCCCGGCTGTATGACCCGGAACGGGAGTGTGTGTATCATGAACTGGGAATCGACACAATCTGTCCGGCGGTTCTTTCCGCCAAGGAAATTGATAAAATCCTGCACCTGCAGGAAGTTCAGGAGGGCGCACTGTGAAAACACGGATCTTTTTAATCGGCGGATTTCAGAAAACAAAGTTTCTGGCAAAATCTCTCCTGAAAAAAGGATATCATGTAACAGCCATCAATAAAGATACGGAAAAATGTCTCGCAATGGCGGAAATCGAAAATCTTACCGTATTCAATGGCGATGGCACAAAGCCTTTTGTGCTGGAGGACGCGGACGCATACAATGCAGATATTGCGATTGCGCTTACAGAGTATGACGCGGATAATCTGGTCATTTGTGAGCTGTGCAAAAAGAAATTTCATATAAAAAAGACGGTGGCGCTGATCTCCGATCCGAAAAAGACGGAGTTCTTCTACCGGATGGGCATTGATTCCGTAGTGTGTGCAATCACCGCCGTTGCAAATATTATCGAACAGCAGACGTTTCTGGATGAAATGGCAACGCTGGTTCCCATCGGCGAGGGCAGGGTCAGCATTGCACAGATCCCCATTGCGGCAACTGCGCCCGCAGTGGGTAAAAAGCTTTGGGAGATCAATTTGCCCAAGGAGGTTATCGTTGGCTGCGTGCTCCGGGGGGAGCAGAGTATCGTGCCCCAGGGTGATACCCGCATCCTCACCGGAGATGTGTTGGTGCTGATTTCTGCGAACAAGCAGCAAATGGCGGCGATAAAGGAGTTGACAGGACGGTGAAACAACTGCTGAACTGGATTGCCGGCGGAAGCATTTACGGCAAGCTGATCCTGCTGATCGGTGCGCTGCTTTTGTTTCCTCTTTTGGTTATTCCTTTTTATCCGGACGAGACCGGTTACATACTGTCTTTTGTCGTTCCTGCCCTTGTTTCCATTGGAATTGGTGTGGTTGTGTGTCTCCTCCGAAGACGCCCCCATGATTCCCTGCATGTGTGGCAGTCCTCTATGCAGCAAGGCAGCTTGCCGGTGCTTTTTGCATGGTGCTATGGCATTGCAGCCGGCGCGGTGCCCTTTGTAATGGGAGGGCAGATGGGCGTGGTACACGCTTTGTTTGAATCCGTGAGCGGATGGACTACCACCGGGCTTACTGTGGCGGATGTGACAAAGCTTCCCCAGATTTTTTTGTTTCACCGCAGCTTTATGCAGTACTGCGGCGGACTTGGCTTTATTATGATGATCCTGCTGCTGGTGGGCGGCAAGCAGGCTGCCAGCCTGTTTAATGCAGAAGGGCATCCGGACAGGCTTATGCCCAACATCAAAAAAACGTCTCAAACGATTTTTTTGCTGTACAACGGATTTTTAGTAATTGGTACGGTTTTGTATGTGATTTTCGGCATGTCGGTGTTTGACGCCATATGCCATACCATGAGCGCACTGTCTACGGCGGGATTTACCACCCAGGCAAACAGTATCGCAAGCTACGCCAGCTTCCCTATAGAAGCAGTCACCGTCTTGCTGATGCTGATCGGTTCCACCAACTTTGCCGCTCTCCTGCTCCTTGCCAAGCTGAAGCTGAAAAAGCTGTGGAAGATCAGCGAATTGCGGTTTATGATAGGTATGCTTGCGCTGTTTACCCCCCTTGTGGGCTTTTCCCTGATGGGAGAGGGCATGGGCTTTTGGGAAAGTATGCATCAGTCTCTGTTCGGATTGGTGACTACCTTTACCACAACCGGATATTCCACCATGAATTATGCGGCATGGCCTCAGTTTGCCGTTGGGATTTTGATTTTGCTCATGATTATCGGTGGAAGCGTCGGCTCTACCGCCGGCGGAATCAAGCTTTCCAGAACGTATCTGCTGCTGCGGATCACCTGGATCAATATGAAAAAGCGTTTGTCTCCTACCCGCAGCGTCCGTGCGGAGAATTACTATCGGTTTCAGGGAAAAACGCCCATTGATCATTCTGTAGTGATTGATATTTTCGGGTTTATCGCATGTTATATGCTGGTGCTGATTGTGGGAACGCTCCTTGTCACCCTGACGGCGGACTGCTCCCTGTTTGACGCGCTGTTTGAGTTTACCTCTGCGCTGGGTACGGTCGGTATATCCAATGGGCTTACCAATCCAGGAACCGATGCTGCTACTCTGTTTATTGAAATGGCAGGTATGCTGCTGGGTCGGCTGGAAATTACCATTGTATTTGTAGGAATTTACACCGGCATCGCCAAAGCAAAGCACGCCCTGTCCGGCAAAAGGAAAAAGGCGTGAGTTTATAGAAACGATAGAAACGCAAAAAGGCTCCCATGTGAGGACCTGCTGCACAGTTCCATAGGGGGCATCCCGCGTAACAGACCAAATATAAAAAGGCCCCCTTGTGCAAAGGGGGCTCCCGCGTAGCGGGTGGGGGATTGTTATACGATCATTTTGAATAATCTACAAATCGGCAGCATATTCAGACAATCCCTCCGTCATGGCTACGCCATGCCACCTCCCTTTGCACAAGGGAGGCTTTTCGTTTGGCGGGGATTGGCACAAGGAAGACCTTTCGTTTGGCAGGTGCACAAAGGAGTCCTTTTTGTTCGTAGAATTTTGCAGTAATGCTTCCTGTGAGGGAAGCTTTTTTTATTTGTGTGATTCTAAAAGCTCACTCGTTGTCGTTATCCTCATACGGATGAATTTCTTTCACTCTTTTTTCAATGTGCGCTTTACTATGCTGATATTGTGCTTCCAATTGAGACAGGAGCTTGATTCTTTTCAGCTTTAGTTCTCGCATAAAAGTAACATAATTTATAACATATCTTTTTCCGGATCGAAGAGCTATAATTTAAAATATAATAGCTTTGGAGGAGACAAAAATGGCAGTATTTAAAATTCCAGAAATTCCACCTACTACAAATAAAACAATTCGTATTCCCAATAACTTGATTGAAGGCATAGAGTATGCAATACGAGGAAAAAATTGTACTTTTACCGATTTTGTTATAGCGGCGATTAACGCTGCATTACAGGATTTACAGGCGGAAAAAACAAATTGAAAAGATATTTCTTTTTTGCTATAATAAACAGTACATATAAATGCCTAACAAATATCAAAAGTCTCCTTCCGGTAAAAGGGGGGCTTAGCACAGCACTATCCTCAAAAGGCTCCCTTGTGCAAAGGGAGCTCCCGCGTTAGCGGGTGAGGGATTGTTTTTTGCTATCATTTTGAATAATCAACAAATCGGCAGTATGTACAAACAATCCCTCCGTCATGGCTACGCCATGCCACCTCCCTTTGCACAAGGGAGGCTTTTTTGTTTGGTGGGATGCTGATAAACATTATACATATTTGTAAGTGTATTTACAACATCTATTAAGTGTTTTTTATTTGCGCAAAATAGTGTAATATACATTTAGAGGTGATTGACTTGGACATTATGAGCAGAATACAAGATTTGCAAAAAGCGCGGGGCTGGTCAAATTATGCCTTAGCAAAAAAAGCGAGCTTGCCCAAAAACTCAATCAACAATATTTTATCCTATTTTCCTCCAGATGGTTCCTGTGAGGAAAAGGGGGAAATGTGTATAATTACAGTAAATAACAAAAAGACAGGTGGGTGCGAATGGACAACTTAAAATTGGGCATGAAAATCAGAGAATGCAGACAGGCACGCCATCTAAGTCAAAACGAATTGGCAGAAAAGGCTGAAATCAGTGCAAGATATCTTGGAGATATAGAACGCGGCGCAAAAATTCCGAAATTATCCACGTTTATCAATTTGCTCAATGCAATGCATGTATCCGCGGACTATGTACTTATGGATGTGTTGCATGTGCAGCAATCGGAATTAGAAGTTTCTTTCGAATATCTTCCGCCGGAAACCAAAATGAAAATGTTGGAGGTTTTGGAGACAATGATTCGGAATTTCGCGAATTGAATGCGTCACGATCTTATTAAAAAGCGGATTGCTTTTGAGATCACACTCTCTCAATTTTTTGCTGAAGCCAATGATCCAATATCACTAACTGATGAGCAATTAGAATTACTAAAAATTTGGGACACTTTGAATCACGAACAAAAAGGCGCTTTATTAGAACTTTTGAAAAAACTCTGATTTTTTAAATAGGTAAAGGCGGAGGATTGTAATTCCTCCGCCTTTTGGTTTTAGTAGAATTGCTTTGTTTTTGCGCCCAACAAAAAGCTTCCCAACAAAGGGAGCTGTCGTGCTTCCAATAGCCTTAGGCTCCCTTGTGCTGGAGCCGCATAGCGGATCCTAGGGTGCTCCCGTGCCCCCGCTCTAAGCCTCCCTTGTGCAAAGGGAGGTGGGTTTTGCG
>CASTST010000074.1 GCA_949451655.1 uncultured Eubacteriales bacterium
TTTGTACGGCAGCGATGTGCCTACTATTGCAGAATATGCTGAAATCGTTGTGCGGGGTGTAATACAGGAAGTTACGTTTACTTCCTTTGGCGGCAATGCATATACTGCGGTAAGCTTAGCTGTGGACGAATGTTATATGGGAGATTTAGAGCAGGGAGATCTCATTACCGTGCTGCATATGGGCGGATATATTCCTCTGCGGGATCATATTGCCTATTATGACAATGCATTCCGTTTCGATTATCCTTCCGAAGAAGAAATAGAAAACACCATATTGCATGAACCCAATGAAGGTGAGCCGGATCCGCAGGTTGGCGATCATAACATTTATTTTTTAAATCCCGTAAATCCGGAATCAAGTTGCCCTGCAGGAGCATATCACCGAACCAGAGGAGCAGCAAGTCTTTTCCGCATAGAGTCTGACGGAGAAACAGTATCCAGAATCAATCCGGATCTGCCTGGAAAGGAAATTTCCAAGGACGCAGCATTGCTCTCTGTTGAAGCCAATACACAGCCCTATGGAAATGAATCGTTTTCCCTGCAGGAGCTGCTTGATATGGCTTCTGCCGATAAATAAAGCCTCCCCTGTACAAGGGGAGGCGGCAAGCCAAGCGCAGCGATTGTGCCGGAGGGATTGTTTGCATAAACTACCAATTTAATCATCCTACTAAACGACGGCAGAAACAATCCCTCACCCGCTACGCGGGAGCTCCCTTTGCACAAGGGAGCCTTTTTTGTATTTTATACTGTGCGACAGCTCCCTATGGAGCCACGCAGTGGATCCTCACAAGGGAGCCTTCTTGTATTTTATGCTGCACGACAGTTTCCTATGGAGCCACGCAGTGGATCCTCACATGGGAGCCTTTTATGTTTTGTGCTGCACGACAGCTCCCTATGGAGCCACGCAGTGGGTCCTCCATGGGGGACTTTTTTTGTGTTTTATGCTGTGTGCCAGTTCCCTTTGTTGGAGGCTTTCTTTTTGTTTTTGCAACAGCTCTCTTTGCTATAAGAAGGCTTTTAAAGTTTGACACCCTGCAAAATGCTTATCAGGCGTCACTCAAATCAGCAGCGGAGCGCAAAACAGCATTTCTCTAAGTCCTGCATAAATATTAAAATACCTGCTCTCCGGCAGCGGATTTTCCCCCTTTCCACATTCAATGGTAAAGGAAGGTCGATCAAATTCTTTTATAAACCAGTCCGTTAATCCACCATATGATGCCAGCCCTTCCGGCTCGGAAATGGTATATCCGGACAGCCTTCCAAGCTGTGCGGCAATTTGCTTTGCTCCGGGAGGTGCATATCCGCCGGAGGTATAGTAAATCTCCTCTCCCTGAGTATGCAGCGTCAAAATCATGCGTAAATCACCGTTAAAACGAATATAATTGCACAACGCACCTGTTTCCGGCTCCGATTCCGGATTTTCACCGGAGAATCGGGTGGGACCTGCAAAAATATTCCCTTCCGCTTCCAGCTTCTTATATTCAGCAAACCCTGCGTTATAATTGTGGTTCAAATCCACCCCTCTTGCGTTCGCCTGCCATTTAGAGAAGTCCCCTCCACTCATTCGTTCCAGCCGCTCGCGCAGGGGATTTTTTTCATCCACCCCATGAATCTGCAATTCTGCACCATCCACATTCAGCATAGGAATCACGCGAATGCATCTTGTTGCAAACAGCGTTCCCAGATTGATCCCGAAAGCTTGCTTTCCACTCTTATAATACTCACAATATTCATTGATAAAGCGAAGCAGAAACAGCGTTGTAATCCACTCCATTCCATGATGCGTTCCCACATACATCACGCTTTTTGGAGCCGCCTCATCCCCCAATGTCACCATTTGTATCCTGCGGCCGAGGATTGTTTCTCCTATGGATTGTATGGATATAAAGTCATACCGGTTAGAAAAAATATCCAGGAACTGACTGACCGTATCATAATCTGCCGGCATTGCAAAATCCAGAAGCGCTTTATCTGTACAGATTTCCTTTTTCGCCATACCTGTACCTCCCGTTTTTCATTCTGGATTATATATATTCCCCTTCCCTGCAAATATGCCCGTCAAATGTAAATATTCCACAGAACCCACTTGTTTTCCTGCGGATAATATGATAAAATAATGCAAAGTCTGATGGAAGGATTCCATATGGAAAAGTTAAGCAGAACACAAAAATTCTATCTTGTTTCTATCGGCTCTGTACTGCTTTTTGCTTGCCTTGGCAAAATTTTATTTATACTGTATAAAACAGTTTCTGCCGATATCATGGTCACAGAGTCAGTCTCCTTTTTTCTGCGCTGTTTGCCGCATATCAGCAGCTTCTGTGCAGAACTCATTTCCCGCGGAGCATTTGTCCTGGCTGTATGCAGTACCGTTTATGCTATATCCTACTTTGGCAAAAAAACAGGCACCAAAAGCGTAATAGGTTCTATACTCTGCTTGTTTGCAGGAGAACTGTTGCTTTTTCTGTACAATATTACTCGCAATGTTGTGGGAAAAGCCAGTATACTGGCGTGGCTTGTGTCCGTGCTTTTAGAGCTTTTATTTTCCTGCATTCTTCTGTGGCTTTCTTATTTCATTGCATATTACTTTTCTGTCAAGCGCTTTCACGCGCAAAAACGGAATAGATGGGGGCGATATGCTCCACTGCGCGCCGTTCTCCTTGCTCTGGCAATCGCCTGCATTCTGCATATTGTCATTCTTTCGGCAGACAAAGTAATTCCATTCCTTATACAGCATCAAAATGTTACTGCAAAAGAAGCAATGGATATTGCCTATGACTATGGGTATTATATTTTCTGGCATCTGGGCATTTCTTTTCTTTGGAGTATACCTTGTATGAAGCTTTTGGAAAAAGCAACAGGTCGCCTGCAGCCGAAGGACTATAAAGCTGTTTCAAAAAAAGAAAATGAAAATAAAGAATTTAGAAAAGGCTGATAAACTTATGAAAAAAGTAACACGTTTCACTGCTGGTATTCTTGCACTTATTACACTCGCGCTGACTGCTTCCGGATGCAGGGATCAGGCATATGAAAGCTATGATCGGGAAGGCGAGCCATACGATTATTACCTGCCGGATTATGTTGACGTTTGCGATTACACAAACATCAAGGTCCCAAATCTGACATATGTTCCTACCGAACAGGATATAGAAAACGCGATCAATGCAGAAGTGGCAGTTTATTCACCCTTTACAAAGGATGTGGAGCGCGGATGCATGGACGGTGACCGCGTTGTAATTTCAACAACCTGCTATGTAGATAATGCAGTCTATTCCTACCTGACTTTTAAAACGGACAGCAGAGGCGAGGGGCATTCCTTCATTATGGGAACAAATGAATTTGATGTTCCCGAATTAGAAGAAGCCATCAAGGGCATGAAAACAGGCGAAGACAAGGAAATCACTTTCACCTTTCCTGATCCATATTACAGGGATATACTGATGTCCGGCAAGGAAGCAACCATAAAAGTTCATATTGACCGTGTAGATGAAATCGATTGTCTGGAAGGCAACGATGCATTTTTCCAAGAACGGTTCGGCTATAATCGAGAGGGACGGGAAACAGAAATCAGAAGCAATCTGCAAAAGCGGTACAATCAATATCTGGAAACATATAAAGTTACATTAACATGGCAGTATTTGCTGGACAACAGTAAGTTGCTGAAAGTTCCGGAAAAGGAATACAATGAATTATACGACGGTATGCTGGACAGTTATCGTGCCACGGCAGAAAACAGTAGCATGACGTTGAAAGAATATGTTCAGGAAAATCTTGGGTATGAAGATATTGAAGATTTTTACGACTATTTAAAAAGCACTGCTGAAAATGAATGTTTTGGCGACATGATCCTCTATTATATTGCACGCCGAGAAGACTTGAAATACTCTGAAGAATACTATGAAAACGAGCTGCTTTCCTACGGTAAGCAGTTTGAAATTACTGATACTGCTGAAGTGGAAGACTTTCTCGCACATTACAACATTTTAGCAAACTTTCAGGAAGCGACCAGATTCCGGTATGTGCAGGAATGGGTCGCGAATCAGGCAAAAGTGTTGGAGGACGTTACAACTGTGCGCAGCAGTAAATTGAAGTAAGTTATTTTTTAATAATGTCTCTGCCCCCTTGACAAGCCCTTGTTAAGGGGGAATTATTTACAAACTTCAATAGCCGCCTCCCAGCACGAAGATAACTCACCACAAACCTATCAATCCCTTATGTAGCGTGAGGTGTTTTTCGCAAGCCCGCAAACTTCAATAGCCTCCCTTGTGCAAAGGGAGGTGGCATGCTGTTAGGCATGACGGAGGGATTGTCTGCGTAATTCTGCCAATTTATAGTTCCTACAAAATGATCGTTTTACAATCCCTCATCCGCTCCTCGGGAGCTCCCTAGGATCCGCTATGCGGCTCCAGCACAAGGGAGCCTTTTCTTTTTGTTCAAGCTTTGCAACAGCAACGCTATTTCCACAGCAATTGCTGATATAAAAAACCGACTGCGAAAAACGCAGTCGGTTTTTTATGCTTTTTACTTGCCAAGCAATTCATTCATTTCCAAAGTACGGATTTGCGCCTTTGCTAACGCATCCACAGTCTTTTCAAGCTCTGAAACGCGCAAAATCATATGTGCATATCCCGCCTTATGGGAAATAAACGCATATGCATATTCCACGCTGATTCCGGCATCCGACAACACTGCCAGTACACGTGCCATACCTCCGGGACTGTCGTCAATCTCCACTGCAAGCACATCGGTAATTTTGCATGTATACCCCGCTGTGCGCAAAACCTCCAACGCACCGTCCGCGTCAGGCACAATCACACGGAGAATCCCGTAATCCTTTGTATCCGCAATAGACAGCGCCCGCAGGTTCATATTATTTTCAGCAAGCACAGCGCCAACGTCTGCAAGCTGCCCCGACTTGTTTTCCAAAAAAACTGAAATCTGTTTCACACGCATGGATTTTCTCCTTTCTATGATAAAACTCAGTCATGCAGTTTTCGTTTATCCACTACCCGTACAGCCTTGCCTTCGCTGCGCGCTATAGATTTCGGCTGCACCAGATGCACCTTCGGATTGATGCCAAGCATCAGCTTCATCGCCCCGGAAAGTTCTTCTTCACGCAGCGTCAGTTCCCGAACGGTATCTGCAAACTGCTCTTCCGTAACTTCAACATACACATCAAACGTATCTGTACTGCCAACCCGGTCTACAACGATCTGATAATTGGACGTATATCCCTGTTTAAGCAGAACAGTCTCAATCTGGGACGGGAACACATTCACACCGCGTATAATCATCATATCATCGCTGCGTCCCATAGGTTTGCTCATTTTTATATGCGTTCTTCCGCAGGAACATTTCTTGCGGCTCAGCACACAGATATCTCTTGTACGATACCGCAGCAACGGGAATGCTTCTTTATCCAAGCTGGTAAATACCAGTTCCCCTTTGCTTCCCTCCGGCAAAACCTCGCCTGTTTCCGGATCAATGATCTCTGCAAAGAAGTGATCTTCATTTATGTGCATTCCAGTCTGTTCACTGCATTCGAAAGACACCCCGGGACCGGAAGTTTCCGTCAGCCCATATATATCATATGCTTTTATTCCGAGAGAATTCTCAATATCCCGGCGCATTTCCTGCGTCCATGGCTCTGCGCCGAAAATCCCTGCTTTCAAATGGATATCCTCTTTTGAATATCCCATTTCACGAAGCGTTTCTCCTATGTATACCGCATAAGACGGTGTGCAACACAAAATGGTGGACTGCAAGTCCAGCATAAACTGAATCTGGCGCTGGGTATTTCCGCTGGACATGGGAAGCGTCAGACATCCAACCTTATGAGATCCGCCGTGCAGTCCCGGTCCGCCGGTAAACAAGCCGTATCCGTAACAAACCTGACAAACATCTTCATTGGTTCCGCCTGCCGCAACAATCGCCCGTGCACAGCAATCTTCCCACAAGTCTACATCTTTCTGCGTATAGAACGCCACAACGCGTTTACCAGTTGTTCCGCTGGTAGACTGAATACGCACACAGTCAGACAGGGGTTTTGCCAAAAGACCGTAAGGATATGCATCCCGCAGATCTGCCTTTGTCAGAAACGGCAGCTTGTATAAATCGTCTGTACTGCGGATGTCATCCGGCGTTACACCTTTTTCCTCCATCAGTTTTCTGTAATATGCCACATTGTCATAAACATGCCGCACCTGACGAACGAGCTTTTCATTTTGCCACTCTTTGATTTTTTCCACAGGAGCGCACTCGATCTCAGGCTGATAATATCTCTCCATCGGATTCACGTCCTCTCTGTATAATTCTACATTTTTATCATACCACATCCGATTTGCCTCTGTAAATAGATTTTTGCAAAATATTACATAAAGCATATAATCCACAAAGTTTTGCCGAAAAAATGTCCACCTTTTCTGGACAAGAACTATGGAATATGGTATAATTTTATTTAATAGTCACGTTCCAAACAGCTGAACAGGAGATAATATGGATAACGAAGCACTGCGTCTGCAGTACACAATACAAAAACGAAAATTATTTGATAAATATTACAGCCACCTGAATGATGAACAGCGCGAATGCATCTATACGATCAACAATCCGCTGATGATCCTTGCAGGTGCCGGCAGCGGAAAAACTACTGTCCTTGTAAGCCGGCTCGCATACATTATCCGGTACGGCGACGCATACAAAACAGATTTTCTCCCGGAGGATTTTTCGTCTGACGAATTACAGTCTATGACAGACGCTATGAATCTGGAAGGAGAAGCACTGGGAAAATATCTGGAACGCTTTGCTGTCAATCCGCCGCCCGCCTGGTCTGTACTGGCAGTTACCTTTACCAATAAAGCTGCCGGCGAAATCAAAGCCCGACTTACTTCTATTTTCGGTGAGGATTCCACAGAAGCACAGGATATCTGGACCGGTACGTTCCATTCCATCTGTATGCGTATTCTGCGCCGGTACGGCGAAATGGTAGGCTACGGATCCGGATTCGGCATTGCTGACACGGACGACCAGAAAAAGCTGATTGCAGAATGTATGAAGCAACTGAATATAGATGCAAAATTTCTTCCCGCGAAAAGCATCCTTACAGAAATCAGCCGGGCAAAGAATCATCTTATGACCCCGGCTGAATATCAGACAGAAGTTGGCAGTGACAGCCGGCTGCGTAAAATCGGCATGGTTTACGAAATGTATCAGTCCCGATTGCAGTCCTCAAATTTGCTAGATTTCGATGACATCATCATGCAGACAGTTGGGCTGCTGCAAAATTTTGAAAATGTGCGGACCAATCTGCAAAACCGGTTCCGCTATATCTCCATTGACGAGTATCAGGATACAAACCAGGCACAGTTCCAACTGGTATCCCTTCTTGCAGGCGGATATAAAAACCTGATGGTCGTAGGCGATGACGACCAGTCCATCTACAAATTCCGGGGCGCTACCATTGAGAATATTCTGACCTTTGACAGCACATATCCCCAGGCAAAGGTCATTCGGCTGGAGCAGAACTACCGTTCTACCAAACGGATTTTGGACGCAGCAAACGCAGTCATTGTCCGGAACAAAGAGCGTAAAGGAAAAAAATTGTGGACCCAAGGGGACGAGGGCGAAAAAATCGTAATGAAAAAGCTCTCCACCCAGTTGGATGAAGCGCGGTTCATATCCGATACAATCACAGAGCTTCACGAGGGCGGTCAGCCCTTCTCTTCCTTCGCTGTACTGTACAGAACCAACGCCATGTCCCGGGCGGTGGAACAGGCATTGGCAAAAAGCGGTATTCCCTATCGTATGCTGGGTGCACTCCGATTCTTTGACCGAATGGAAATCAAAGATATTTTAGCATATGTTTCCGTAATCAATAACCCGGCAGACAGCGTGCGTCTGCGCCGGATTATCAATACCCCCCGCCGGGGGATCGGCGAAAAAAGTATCAACGCGGCGGCGGCAATTGCAGACGAACTGCATATTCCCATGCTGGATGTACTTGCCCGTGCCAATACATATACCGCAATTCCCACCGGTGCTGCAAAAGCGATGATGGCGCTGGCACAACTCATTGAAGAACTGCGCAGTGAGGTCGGCGAAACGAAAATATCCGCTTTGATTGAAAAAATCTCTGTGAAATCCGGCTATCAGGCAATGCTGGTTGCTGCAGGCGAGGCGGAAAAAGACAGGCTGGATAACATCGGTGAATTGGTATCCACAGCGGCCCAGTATGAAAGCAGCACCGCCACCCCTTCTCTGTCGGAATTTTTGGAGGATGTTGCACTGGTATCCGACATTGACCGATATGACGAAGAAGCAGACGCTGTTGTGCTTATGACCATTCACAGTGCCAAGGGGCTGGAATTCCGCAATGTATTTCTGCCCGGATGGGAAGAAGGCATCTTCCCGGGCTTCCAGGCAATTATGAATCCCACAGAAATTGAGGAAGAACGGCGGCTGGCATATGTGGCAATCACCCGGGCAAGAGAGCGTCTGTACATCACTCACGTGCACCAGCGTATGCTCAACGGAAGTACCCAATACAATAAAAAATCCCGTTTTGCCAGTGAAATCCCCGTCTGGCTTCTGGACGAGGCGGACGACACCTTCAACGATTATCAAACAGTTGGTGAGCGGGCTTACAACAAGAGCATGCCCCAGCGTGTTGGCAGCACCCCGATCTACAACAGAAATGCACCGGGAAGCGGATACGGAACCGGTGCAGAACGGGCTGCATATACCGGAAATCTGTCTGCCGGAGCTGCTCCGCGACCTAAAACGGGAGCAGCGCCCCGCAGCGCTGCTCCCCTCGAAAGCTTTGATAAGGGAGCGCGAGTGCGGCACACTACTTTTGGAAGCGGAACGGTTTTGTCCGTTCGACCAATGGGCGCCGACGTGCTGTATGAAGTGGAATTTGACAAAATCGGCGTTAAAAAGCTGATGGCGTCTTTTGCCCGATTGAAAAAAGAATCCTGAATTTGACAAACAGAAAAATCTGATATACAATATTTATCATATTAACAATAAAGAGGTATTCGATGGCAAACGATAAAAAAATGGTGGAGCAAATCACCTCCATGGATGAGGATTTTGCAAAATGGTACACCGACATCTGTAAAAAAGCAGAACTGATTGAATATTCCAGCGTTAAGGGCTGCATGGTAATCCGTCCTTACGGCTATGCAATTTGGGAGCTGATTCAAAAAAATCTGGACACTCGGTTTAAAGAAACAGGACACGAAAACGTATACATGCCTATGTTCATTCCGGAATCTCTTTTGAATAAGGAGAAGGAACACGTAGAAGGCTTTGCGCCGGAAGTGGCATGGGTTACCCACGGCGGCAGCGAGCCCCTTACCGAGCGGCTTTGCGTGCGCCCCACATCAGAAACTCTGTTCTGTGAGCACTATGCAAACGTAGTAAAATCCTACCGGGATCTGCCAAAGCTGTACAACCAGTGGTGCTCCGTTGTTCGTTGGGAAAAGACAACCCGTCCGTTCCTGCGCTCCAGAGAATTTCTCTGGCAGGAGGGACACACCATTCATGCTACCGCAGAGGAAGCGAAGGAAGAAACCATCCGCATGCTGAACTGCTATGCAGATTTCCACGAACAGGATCTCGCTATTCCGGTTATCAAAGGCAGAAAGACAGAAAGCGATAAATTTGCCGGTGCGGAAGCCACCTACGCAATTGAAGCGCTGATGCATGACGGTAAAGCGCTGCAAGCGGGTACCTCCCACTATTTCGGAGACGGCTTTGCAAAAGCGTTTGATATTAAATATACAGATAAAGAAAACAAATTAGTGCATCCCTTCCAGACATCCTGGGGCGTTACAACCCGCATGATCGGCGGACTGATCATGACCCACGGCGATAACAACGGTCTGGTTCTGCCCCCCGCTGTTGCACCGATTCAGGTAGTAATCATCCCGGTTCAGCAGCAGAAGGAAGGCGTTCTGGACGCAGCCTATGCCCTGCGCGACCGCCTGAAGGAACAGTTCCGGGTAAAAGTAGACGACAGCGACAATTCTCCCGGATGGAAGTTCTCCGAATATGAAATGAAGGGCGTTCCCCTCCGCATTGAAATCGGACCCAGGGACATCGCCGACAACAAATGCGTAACAGTACAGCGGCACAACCGGGAAAAGAATTTTGACTCTCTTGAAAATATAGAGCAGGTTGTAGCCGACAGATTGGAAGAAGTGCGCAAAGGAATGTATGAAAAGGCTCTTGCCAACCGCACTGCCCGCACCTATGCCTGCACCTCTATCGAAGAAATCAAAGACGCTCTTGCAAAGAACGGCGAAGGATTTGTCAAAGCAATGTGGTGCGGAGACGAAGCGTGTGAGGATCAGGTGAAAGAATCCACC
>CASTST010000075.1 GCA_949451655.1 uncultured Eubacteriales bacterium
AAGGAGATCAGCGAGCCGCTTCAGAAAATCCTGCAAAACGAAAGAAGCTTTTTTGTCTCCCCCCGAGACAGCGACATCATTATAGAAGAAGTTTCAACGGTACTTTCCAAAGGAATCAACAAAGCATTTTTTGCATTCTGGGCATAGGAATATCTTTGCGCAGGTCCCCATATACATGGAGTGTAACGTAAAAGAAAGGATGTATGCAAAATGCAGAACGCACAAAATACAACGCATGTCCCCAGGAGGTACCGTGATGAATAATTCTGTCATACCGGAAATCCGGATCGAATCGCTGGACGTTCCCAAAGAAGAACCGGAAGATCTCCATTTATATGAAGCAGACACACCATATATCAAGAAACGTGAACACGCATTGCCTCTATCTATCATTGCGGCTGCACTGATTCTGATTACTGTGTCGCTGGCGCTGCACACATCCCTGTTCGCTATGGCTACCAATCAACTGCGTACCGTCTCACCTACAGATTTTTTCATGCAGCTGATTCTCCCGGGATATACAGCGGAGCCGATTCGGGAAGATGCAGACCCAAATGATACAGAGCACGCGGACAAGTCCGATAATGAATCCCCCCCTCCAACCCCGGATACGGAAGGCGGGACAAGCAGCGGGCCCCCATCCGCCGGCGATCAAATTCGGGACAAAGACCTTTCTGCAAGTGCAGAAAACGGATTTTCCCTTAGCAATCAAACGAAATATACCCCGGATTTGTGGGCGCTGTACGGCGCGCCGCGTCTTACAAAAACCGCGGACGAGCTAATGGAAGAATACGGTGCAGACGCCCCTCTCGTTTTAATCTACCACACCCATGGTACAGAAAGCTACGCCAACGGGGACACTGTGACAGCAGGTACGGGATTCCGTTCCCGTGATCCGGAAGAAACGGTTGTAGCAGTCGGCGGCGTAATGACAGAAGTATTGGAAGCAGCCGGGATCCCCGTAATACATCTGGAAGAAATGTTTGACGAAAAAAACTGGAGCAGTGCATATGACAACAGCCACGCCGCCGTTTGCAAAGCATTGGAAAAATATCCTTCCATTCAATATGTATTTGACGTGCACAGAGACGCACTGTCAGGAGAAGACGGTGCATACATAAGCAGTGTATATACATATGACGATACCCGATTTGCACAGCTGATGCTGGTTTGCGGAACAGATGAGGGGGGAAGCAATCATAAAAATTGGCGGGACAATCTGTCCTTTGCGCTTACACTGCAGTCAAATCTGCACGCTTCCTACGACAACCTGATGCGCCCTGTAAATCTGCGCACCGCTTCTTTTTATCAGGATTTGCGCAAAGGCGCGCTTCTCCTGGAGGTAGGCACAAGTGCAAATACGCTAGCTGAAGCAAAACGCACCGCAGTGCTGTTCTCCGCAGCCCTTGCCGATCACATTCTGGATCGGGACAGCGGATTGGATGTTTCCGAGTGGTACGAATCTTTCGAATAACTTGCTTTTTTCGGGAATATGTGGTATTATCATAGAAAAATGGGCTGATTTAGACCCCGGAAAGGCAAATGACGTGGAAAAAAAGATTGTAATCGGCATTGACGTAGGCGGAAGCACTACAAAAATCGTCGGATTTCATACTGCAAATGGAACACGCACTTTAATTGATCCCCTGTTTGTACGGGCAAACGATCCGATCACCTCTGTATACGGCGCTTTCGGAAAATTTACAGATATCAACGGACTTGCTCTGTCCGATATAGAAAAGGTTATGATCACCGGTGTGGGGTCTACCTGTATCACAAATGGAATTTACTCTCTGAAATGCGAAACACTGCCGGAATTCCGCTGTATCGGACTGGGCGGACTGTATCTGTGCAAATACAGTCAGGCTATCATCGCAAGTCTGGGAACCGGAACAGCGTTGGTATATGCTGAAAAGGACAAAGAACCTGTCTATCTGGGAGGCACCGGAGTCGGCGGCGGCACACTGATGGGGCTTTCAAAGAAGATGCTCGGCATGGATACTGTGGATCATATTGAAGAATTGGCACAAATGGGAGATCTTCATAATATTGATTTAAAAATCAACGATATCTCCCGGCAGGAAATCATTCCCGGATTTGCAGATCGGATGACCGCATCTAATTTCGGTAATATCAGCGACATGGCAACCAAGGGAGACATTGCACTGGGCATTATCAATATGGTGTTTGAGACAGTGGGCATGATCAGCATTTTTGCTGCCCGTAATTATAACTTGAAAAATGTGGTTCTTACAGGAAATCTGACGCGTGTTGCACAGGCGGACGAAGTGTTCAGCGCATTGAATCAAATGTTCGATATGAACTTTATTATTCCAAAGCATTCTCAATTTGGGACGGTTATCGGTGCCGCACTTGCAGGATGTGAGTAATTTGAATTGGAAAAAGAGCAGGCGAAACGCCTGCTCTTTTCTCCAGAAACAATCCCTTAGTCGCTTTGCGACAGTCCCTTTGCTGGGAGAAAGCCTTCCCTTGTTGCCTGCCTCTCCTGTATAAGAAGAGATGACACGCTACCATTTCCATCCTCTTAATCCTCCATTATGCTAAGGGAGGTGACATGCCGTAGATTCTCATCTCCTTTAGCCTCCCTTGTGTAAAGAGAGGTGGCATGCTGCAGATTCTCATCTCTCTTAAGCCTCCCTTGTGCAAAGGGAGGTGGCACAGCTTTGCTGTGACGGAGGGATTGTACGAAACATGCTACCGATTTAAAGAAAATACAAAATGTCAGCAGGAACAATCCCTCAGTCGCTTCGCGACAGCTCCCTTTGCACAAGGGAGCCTTTTTAATTTGTGCTTTGCAACAATCCCTTCGCCGGAGAAGCCTTTTTCATTCACCCCCGCCGTCACATCTTCGTTACTGTATTACAATTGCCTGGCTGCCCATGCCCTGGAACGCCTTTTCACATTTAGACTTTGCATACTTTACATTTTTTCCGACCATTGGATCATTGAAATAATAATAGTCATCATCAAATCCGGTAAGCAGCATACAGTGCATGGGAGCTTTCCACTTAAATACCGTATTCGTTCCAATGATCGTCCACTGTTTTCCGTTATAGTAAGGTGCCTTCATCTGAAGAGATGCCCAAACAACTACCGGTGTTCCGTTCGCCACATATGTTTCGCTAAGAGACGCCAGCGTTGCGCCGCTGACCATCTTTGCAGTATGTCCGTACGCAGGCGTAAACTTATCACACGCTTTTTTAATAACCGGAGCATAGCAGCAAAGACCGGTAGACAATCTGGGATTCCCAATAAAATAATCATTGGGGCTATATCCCCATCTCTTTCCATTTTCATCGAAATACGGTAGGTCGCACATGTCAAGATAATTGTCAATGAACGCATCCACCGAAATATCCACGCCTATATATTTCAACGCCATCACTGCACTGACGCTTTCGCATCCGTTGGGCCATTTCGCACGCTGATCTATAAACGGAACATCCAGAACCACAGAACTGGGTGCTACCACAACAGTTCTCGTAACGGAAGATGCATTTCCGCATGCATCTGTCACACTGTAAGTAATCGTATATGTGCCAACTTTACCCGCGTTCACTTCTCCTGCGGCAGTTACTTTATCCGTAACATTGCCGTCAAAATCATCCGTCGCTTTTACACCCGGATCCGCAAAAGCTTCCCCCAAATGTATTTTCATCGTCTGATTTCCCAGCAACGATATTTTCGGCGGCGTTGTATCCGTAACATGTACAAAACGCTGTGCCGACACAGTATTGCCCGCCCCATCGGAAACAGTATACGTAAAAGTGAAATCTCCTGGTGTACAGGCTTTGTAATCTGTTTCAACAACAACTGCGCCTGTAAGATCGCCCGCAAGGTCGTCTGTAGCTTTATATCCTGGATCTGTGAATTTTGCTGCATGGGTATATATTTCTGTATTGCCCAGCAAAACCAGTTCCGGTGGAATAACATCCTTCACGCTGACACTGCGTTGTGCATGAGACGTGTTTCCGCTGGAATCCTGCACCGTATATGTGAGAATGCAAGTAGATGTATTTTCATCATACTCTTTGGAAACTACAACTGCTGCGGTCAAATCTCCATCGTAATTGTCAGACGCAGTATAGCCCTGCTCCTGAAAAAAGTCCATGGAAGAAAGCGTCAATTCCAAGTCTCCGTCGAGCTGCAAAGTAGGAGGCGTTTTATCCACAACATGAATTGCTCTGGTTACGGAATAAGTACGCCCGAAATGAGACAAGGAGTATTCCTTTTCATATTCTCCGATTTCAGATGTTGAAGGATCCTCCTGCAAAGCAATCTTGTCCGTAAGGTTGAAAAACAAAAAAGACGCCTTGCATCCAGGGTCAGAAAATTCCCCAAACACCTCCACCTCAATAACATCTGAACCTATTAACGTAAGCTTTGGTTTGGAAAAAATCAATAAACAAGCAACTAAAATTATGAAGGAAACAGACACAGCAAGCACTGTCAAAAGAATTCGCTGCTTTTGCAGCAGTTTTTTTCGTTTCACCTTCATTCCAATTTCGGAAGGACGGGGAGAAATTGCCGGCTGCACACGCTGACCAGGAAGATTGGAACGAGGCGCGCCTGGACGGACCTGTCTCGGCACATTGCCGGATCGCGGAACGCCATTCGGACGCGGTGCAGCATATTGAGAACGCGCTGGTTGTTGCTTATTATAATGTGTTTGATTCAAAGCGTCAAATCCTTTCTAAACAATAGTAAAATCCAATTCCATTAACTTGCATGTGATAGCTTGCTATACATTTTCATAGGGGGAGGAGACATGGCGCAGACCCTCATTTCCCAGCAAAGAGAGGTAGCACACCGCAGATTCTCATCTCTCTTAAGCCTCCCTTGTGCAAAGGGAGGTGAAACAGCTTTGCTGTGTCGGAGGGATTGTCCAGGCATGCTACCGATTTAAAGAAAATACAAAATGTCAGCAGGAACAATCCCTCACCCGCTTCGCGGGAGCTCCCTTTGCACAAGGGAGCCTTTTTAGTTTGTACTTCGCGACAGCTCCCTATGGAACTGCGTAGCAGGTCCTCACATGGGAGCCTTTTTATTTAGTGCTGCACGGGAACTTCCATAGGGAACCTTAACTTACAACCCAAGCCTCCCCTGTGCAAGGGGAGGTGGCACGATCAAGCGCAGCAATCGTGCCGGAGGGGTTGTTGAATATTATTATCACCTAATAAATACCGCAACGCATTATTACACATTTATAATATGATAACATTTTATAAAGAAAAAAGCAATATTTTCACGAAAAAAATCGTATTGGATAATACAGCGAATCATTAAAAAAGCCCGCCGATATAACGGCGGACTTCATATATATTTCGTTGTTTAATCAAACTGACATAATCCGGATTCTAGACTCCAATCCAGCAAACGTATCTCCGGCAAAAGCATGTTCTGCTTCAGATTCTACTGTGAGCGGCGTGATGAACTCAGCGTATCCTGCCGGGGAACCCTGCAAAGTTTTTATATCCCCGAATACAAGTGACGCCTTCTCCAAGGTTTCCCGCACCGCGTCTGTTTTCACCCGCACATAATAGGAAAATGTATTCTCAGAAAACGGCAAAACATATCCCTGCGGAGCCTTTTGCCAATTCATGGGCAATTCCTTCTGTGCAAGGCCGCAGGCTGCGGCAACCACATCAGATACAACGGCGCCCGCCGTAGGAAGCCGCCCTGCACCGCGCCCGTAATACATTACGTCCGCCGTCACCGGGCTGACAAACCGGATTCCGTTATATACATCGTCAATGTTTGCAAGGGGACTGCTGCCGGGTACAAAAAACGGGCACACGTATAAAGACGCATGGTCATCTTTCATCCGGGAACTGCCAAGCAGTTTGACTGTCCCGCCCCAGCGTGCGGCAGCGTCCATATCCGCCGGTGTAATTTTCGTCATCGTTTCTGTATAAACGTCTTTCTCATCTGCAAGCATATCGGTAGCAATTGCTGTGAGAATCATAATTTTCCGCTGTGCGTCCAGCCCATCCACATCTGCCGACGGATTCGCCTCCGCATAGCCCAGCGTCTGCGCTTCTTTCAGCGCAGCTTCAAAAGTTGCACCATCCTGCCGCATCCGGGTAAGAATATAGTTGGTCGTCCCGTCCATGATACCGTCAATCGCCGTGATTGTATCCCCGGCAAGACTGGTGCGCATTCCGCGAATCTGCGGAATACCGCCGCCTACACTTGCTTCACATAAATAGGAAACGCCCATTTCCTTTGCAGCTGCAAGAATTTCCACCCCGCGCTTTGCTACCAGTTCCTTATTGGACGTTACAACACTTTTACCGCCGCGGATTGCCTGCATCGTAAAATCAAACGCAGCACCTGCCCCGCCCATCGTTTCACATACTATCGAAACTTCCGGATCATTTGCTATCACAGACATATCGTGCACTACCCTGTCTCCATAAGGAGAGTCCGGGAATTCCAGCCTGTCCAAAATATATTTCACATGGATTTCATCGTGGACCATACGCTGCAGCGCCGCCCTGTTCTGCTCCAGAACCTCTGTGATTCCGCCGCCTACCACGCCGAATCCAAGAATCGCAATTTGGATCATCTCCGTACCACTCTTTCAAAAAGATTTGCATTCTGTATAAGTATATCACACATATCCCGTAAAATCAATTCCCATTCTGCCGGGATTTTACAATATAATCTTCCGCGCTTCCAGATAATACCGCTTGCTTTTGGCTTCGCCCATGGAAAATGTCTTTCTGGGCAGGGAGCCGTTTGCTGTTACATATGGGAAAAGGTTTTCCTTGTCCACACCGGTGCAGAAGAATCCCAAGCAACCTTCCGCACCCGCAAGGGTTCGCAGCGAATCCGCACCGTGAATATAGTCACAAACCACACCCGGATGGGACTTGATATATCCGTCAATAAACATTTGCAGGCATCCTACATCCAGCGCATGTCCGCCAGGTAGGGTCACCGTCCGCTCGCCTGTCCTTGTTATCGCCGTAGTAGTACCCACGCCCGCAGCAGATTTTTCCAGTTCTGCTAGTACATCTGCAGCATCACAATTTTTCAGCAGTCGGTAAATCGGCTCAAATTCGAGAGAAGGATCATACAAATTCACGATTTCCACCAATGCATACCGCGCCGGATGTGCTTTTGCAGCTTCTGCCCCCAACGTATCCTTCAATTCTGCATAATACGCCGCAGCGCTTGCCAGCGAGTGATTCCCATCCCCCACAGCATAAACCACACTGCCCTGCCGCTGTGTTTCATAATCGGCAAGAGAGCTTAACAGCACACTTTGTACATTTCCATAAATCCGATACCCCGCAGCATATCCGCCGCCCTGCATCAGTTGGAAGGAATACAGAAGCTCCATTTCTGCTTTCTTCTCAGCAAGAGGTGCAATTACCCGGTTTTCCGGATCGTCCATCAAAAGCATTACATGGGGAAGCTCCACAGCGGCGCGCCGTCGGACTGCAACTCTTGGCGGGATTCGCTCCACCACTGTCTCCTCCGTGGGGCGGATCGCAGATTTTGATGCAGGGGAATAATCATATTCCTCCAAATCCACCTTCCCGACAATTCCCCGGCGCACCTTGCCGTCCGGCAGTGTACGCTCTAAATAAATCATGCTGTTCGGATATAAGCGAAGTTTATCACAAATCGTTCCCATGTTTTTCTGGATTTCGCTGTCTCGAACCTGTTCCGCAGGCGTTCCTAGGTACACTTCCGGAAGAATCAATCCCAATGTAGACATTGCGCCAGCAGCAGCCTGCTCGGCAGCCTGCCAATATTCCGGCTCGCTGGTAAACTGGTCGCAGGCAATGACCGCCCATTTGCTCCAGTCCTCTCTGTCCGGTGCATAATCCGGCAGCAGAATATCTGCCGGTGTAAAAATGGTATTCTGTATCATAACGGTTCCTTCCATAATATATACTTCAAGCTGACAATATTATACAGAAAGTTCTATGTAATGTCAATCACGGGGCGGCAGTTCGCCGCTAACTTATACAATTTTTTATATCTTATGGCAATGGAAGATAACTCACCGAAAAACCTCATCTTACCCAAGCCTCCCCCCAGCAAAGGGAGGTGACGCGGCTCTGCCGCGTCGGAGGGATTGTTCAAGACATACTGCCGATTTGTGCAGTCCATAACTGCGAGAACCAAAATACATGTCTCGCATATACTGAAAGTGTGGGGGAACCCACAAGTAATAAATAAGTGAGGAAATGAAAAAATGTGTTGTGGATTTGATAACGACTTCGAAACTTTGCAGGATAATATAAATACCAGATCCAATACCGGCTGCGGTTGCTCCTGCCCCGTTACGGCAACGCGCGAGGAACCTCGCCGCAGATGTGGCTGTGGATGCGGTTGTGGCTGCGGAAGAAGCATGAACCGCTGTGCTGACAGACGGGAACGTGAACGGGAAAATGAAGAAAGAGAATCACGCGAGTGCGGCTGCGAGCGGAGCTGCAGCCTGTGCAGAGGACTCCGCCGCGTATTCGGCTGCGGCTGTGGATGCGATCGCAGATAAATAGATAAATTCAATAAGCAGAGCGGAAACGCTCTGCTACATAGAAAAACGTTCATTTTATGAAATGTACCATGGATTCATTTTATAAAATGAGCGTTTTTTATAAAATCCCTTGACAATAGTACTATATAGAATTATACTATATAGTATAAAGGAGGATGATATGAAATCAAATGGCGGATTTATTGCATCGCAAATACGGCACCTAAGCAGCAGGATATTCGAAAAGATGCTGCGCGATAGCGGGGTTGACGCTTTTAATGGGGCACAGGGCAGAATTCTTTATGTGCTGTGGGAAAATGAAAAACTGACAATTACAGAAATCGGCAAAATGACAGGGCTTGCAAAATCAACCTTGACCAGTATGCTGGACCACATGGAAAAAGGAGAGTTGATTACACGCATACAAAATCCAAAAAATCGCAAACAAATCTTCATACAAATCACGGAAAAAGCAAAGTCATATAAGCAGCAGTATGATGCAATTTCTAAAGAAATGACGAATCTGACGTACCAGGGCTTTTCCGAGGCGGAAATTGTACAATATGAATCAATGCTTATGCGAATCAAAAACAATTTGGAAAGGTATGAAAGGAAGGAAAATCATGACTGAACTGAATTTTAAGACTTTTTGGGATGATGTCCGCGGGCAATTGGAAACAGCAAATACAATTATTCTTGCTACATGTGTAGAAAATCACATCACCACCCGCACAATGGCACCGCTGCTGGACGGGACAAGCATTTTACTGTCTACAGGTCGTAATAGTTTAAAGGTGCAGCAAATGCAGCAAAATCCCAATATTGCACTTGTGCTTGGCGGAATCAATATTGAGGCAACCGCTGAAATATACGGTCATCCCAGCACATATCCCACATATAAGGAAATCTATGCAGCGCGGTATCCAGAATATGCGGAAACATACAAATCTTCTCCGGAAGATGTGCTTGTTATTGCAAAAATGCAAAAAATATCTATATATAATTATTGTGATGGAAAAGCTTGCAAAGATATTTTGGATGTTTCCGAAAAAAGAGCATATCGAATAGAGCTTTAATAGTAGACACACAAGCTATAATATGGTAAAATACTGAAAACCGCACATATGGAGGATACGTATGGCTGACAAAATCAAAGTAACAATATGGAATGAATACCGTCATGAACGGGATGGGGAAGCAAAAGAATTTTATCCCCGGGGCATTCACGAAACCATCCGGGAATTTCTTGCTGTAAACGAAGACATGGAAATCAAAGTGGGTGTTCTCGACGATCCGGATCAGGGACTGCCCGATGAAGTTTTGAACAACACCGATGTGTTAATCTGGTGGGGACATATGCATCACGGCGAAGTGGAAGATGCACTGGTAGAAAAAATCCGGCAGCGGGTTTACTGCGGCGGCATGGGATTTATCGGACTCCATTCTGCACATCATTCCAAGCCGTTTCGTGCAATTGTAGGATGTACAGGCAACCTGAAATGGGGGGACAATCAGAAAGAAGTCGTCTGGAACCTTTTCCCGTCTCATCCGATTGCACAGGGACTTCCGGATTCGTTCGAACTGGAAAGCGAGGAACTGTACAGCGAACCTTTCTTTATTCCTCAGCCTGATGAGCTTATTTTCGGATCATGGTTCCAGCATGGGAATATTTTCCGCTCGGGATGCAC
>CASTST010000076.1 GCA_949451655.1 uncultured Eubacteriales bacterium
CCTCCGAGCTTTGCTGCGCAAAGCCCACCTCCCTTTGCACAAGGGAGGCATAAAGCATGATAGAGCTTGCGGTAATCCACATTCCCTTGCTGGATGGCTTGGATTATAAAAAGGCTCCCCTAAGGGGAGCCTTTTTGTTTGAATGGCGAGATAGTATTATGCATTACTGCCCTAGACTTGCCGCGCCGATGATGCCTGCATCATTCTTCAGCGTTGCAATTTTCAGCGTACACTGAGGTGTGTCTCCCCGAGTGTAGGTTTCAGCAAATACTTTATCATGCAGCAGTTCAATCAGAGAATCTCCTTCATTGGAGATGCCGCCGCCGATAGACAGTACGTTCGGTTGGAATATGTTGATAATATTAACAAGCCCGGTTGCAAGATAGGAGATGTATTCGTCAACAATTTCCGTTCCCAGTTCATCTCCGGACTGCATAGCGCGGAATGCTGTTCTGCCGGAAATACGGTCTAGGTCACCGCCGATAATTTCTTCCATGACCGTTTTCCGTCCCGCTTTTCTGGCTTCTTCCAACCTTTCCCGGGTGGTGCGGATCAGTCCTGTGGCAGAGGAATATGTCTCCCAGCAGCCACGCCGTCCGCAGGTGCACTGCCTGCCGTCTTTTACAATGACGATGTGTCCAAGCTCTGCGCCGGCATGGTTGAATCCGGAATATACCTGACCGTCCAGAATAATTCCGCCGCCAACGCCGGTGCCCAGGGTGATCATTACGGAATATTTGGAGCCTTTTGCAGCGCCCGCAACGGCTTCCGCCTTTGCTGCGGCGTTTGCGTCGTTTGCAATATGTACCCGTCCTGTATATCCCAAAAAGTCGGAAAGCTTTTGTTCCATGGGATAATTATTAAACGGAAGATTGTTTGCATAAAGAATTTCACCGGTTTCGCTGTTGGCTGTTCCCGGTGTTGCGATACCGATGCTTTGTATATCCGCCAGCGTCAGTTCCATATCCTCTGTAAGTTTTTTGCAGAGCGCCGCAATATCCGCTGTGATTTCATCTGCACTGCGGCTTGCGTTGGTGGGGGTGGACGCTTTTTTTACAATGTTGTAGTTTTCATCTACAATCCCTGCGGCGATATTGGTGCCGCCCAGGTCGATGCCGATCGTATACATAATTAAAATATATTCCTTTCCTTGGATGAGCAGATACCCATATTATAAAGTTGTGCCTTTCTTTTGTCAAGAACACAGCGCGATTTTGGCACTCGATTGCGGATTTAACAAAAAGTTCACATTATATATCCATATTCTTATTGACTTTCCCGCCATATCATGGTAAATTTAAAGCAAGATTTAGCACTCAACATACGAAAGTGCTAAAAGAGAGGAGAGTCTGACGTGAAACCGGAAGATGCGTTTCTCAGTGAACGGAAAAAACTGATTCTGAAAGCCATTGTGGACGCACATATTGAAAACGGCGAACCGGTGGGCAGTAAATATCTGACCCAGGGCGGCAGATTCTCTTATTCTTCCGCCACCATTCGCAACGAAATGGCGGAGCTGGAAACCATGGGATATCTGGAACAGCCTCATACATCCGCCGGACGGGTGCCGAGCGAGCTGGGATATCGGTTCTATGTGGATTCTCTGGTGGAACGGTACCGGATGACTGCGGACGAGATTGAAAGTCTCCAGGCAACGCTCCGCGCCAAACAGGCACAGCTGGACGGGATTCTGGACGCGGCAATGCGCCTTGCGGCAAGCATGACCAATTATACCGCTCTTGCTGTCCGTCCCCGGATGTCCTCTATGACGGTGCAGAAATATGAGCTTGTCTCCATTGACGGTCGAAGCATGGTGCTGGTTATGGTCACGGCGGGCGGTGCGGTGCGCACCCAGAACATTGTCAGTCAGCAACCTGTGCCGGAGGACGCGGTGAAGAAGCTTGCGAACCTCATGAATATCCGGCTTACCGGAATCACAGGCGATCAGATGACGTTGCCGCTCCTGATGGAAATCGAATCGGCGATGGGCGAATATGCGTTCCTTGTAGCGCCGGTAGTAAAATGTGTGTGCCAGACCATCAGCTCGGCATCCGGCGGTGAGGTAAAGGTGGAAGGCGTCAACCGGCTTTTGTCCTATCCGGAATTTTATGATATCGGCAAGCTGCGGGAGATGCTGGAGGTGCTGGAGCGCAAAGAGGATTTACTCCAATTGGTATCTGGCGATAATGCGCCTATGATGCTGGCAGGACAGCAGGAGGGCGGCGTGCAGGTGTATATCGGCAGTGAAAACCCGGTGGTTACAATGGAAAATTCCACGCTGGTTTTCAAACCGGTGCTGAAGAACGGAAAAACAGTCGGCGCGCTGGGGGTAATCGGTCCCAAGCGAATGAATTATAGACGGGTTATATCCATGATTGATGGAATTACAGATGGAATCCGTGAGGTGATCGACAGTGACGCGCCGCCGGATTCTGATAAAACATAGATTATATGATAAAGAATAGGGGTATATAATGGAACAGAAAACAGAAGCAGCAGAAGAAATCGTGCAGGATCAGCCAGCAGAGGAAATAGCTGAAACGGTGGAAAAAGCGCCGGACAAAAAAGAAAAAAAGGCTGGAGATAAAGAAGCGAAAAAACTGCGGGCACAGGTTGAAAAGCTGGAGAAGCAGCTGGAGGAAGAAAAAGCAGCCACTGCCGCCGCAGAAGATAAATATCTGCGTCTTGCAGCAGAGTATGATAACTTCCGCAAGAGAAGCCAGAAAGAACGGGAAGGAATCTACAGCGACGCGGCTGCGGACAGTATAAAGGAACTGCTGCCGGTGATAGATAACCTCCAGCGGGCAACCGAGTTCACCGCGCCGGATAAAGTGGCGGAAGGGCTTTCCATGATTCTGGGATCCCTGCCGGCAGTATTTGAAAAAATGAATATCACCGCTTTTGGTAAAGCGGGGGATACGTTTGATCCCAACATCCACAATGCAGTTATGCATGTGGAGGATGAGGAACACGGAGAAGGAGAAATCGTGGAAGTGTTTCAGCAGGGATACAGCATCGGTGAACGGATTGTTCGCTATGCTATGGTAAAGGTCGCCAACTAAAAATTTATATATAAATCAACAGAAACAGAGTAAACGGAGGAAACAACAATGGCAAAAATTATCGGAATAGATTTGGGAACAACAAACTCCTGCGTAGCAGTGTTTGAGGGCGGGGAACCTACTGTAATCCCCAATCCGGAAGGTGCACGGACCACACCGTCCGTAGTGGCGTTCTCCAAAACAGGTGAAAGAATGGTCGGTCAGGTAGCAAAGCGTCAGGGCATCACCAATCCGGACAGAACCGTTATGAGTATCAAACGCGATATGGGTACCAGCAAAAAAGTTACCATTGACGATAAGAGCTACACCCCGCAGGAGGTTTCTGCAATGATTCTGCAGAAACTGAAAGCAGACGCGGAGGCATATCTGGGTCAGCCTGTCAATCAGGCAGTTATCACTGTTCCTGCATACTTCTCCGACGCGCAGCGTCAGGCAACCAAGGACGCAGGTAAAATCGCCGGGCTGGAAGTGCTTCGTATTATCAACGAGCCTACCGCAGCAGCACTTGCTTACGGCGCGGATCAGGACAAAGATCAGAAGGTTATGATCTATGACCTTGGCGGCGGTACCTTCGACGTATCCGTGCTGGAAATCAGTGACGACGGCGTGTTTGAAGTGTTGGCGACCGCCGGCAACAACAAGCTGGGCGGCGACGATTTCGACCAGCGCATCATTGACTGGATTGCAGAAACCTTCAAACAGGAGAACGGCATTGATCTGCGGGAAGATAAAATGGCGCTCCAGAGACTGAAGGAAGCAGCAGAAAAGGCGAAAATTGAGTTGTCCGGCGTAGCAAGCTCCAATATCAACCTGCCCTTTATCACTGCAGACGCTACCGGCCCCAAGCACTTTGACGCAACCCTTACCCGTGCGAAATTCAACGAGCTGACTGCGGATCTGGTGCAGAAAACCATTGATCCCACAAAGCAGGCGCTGTCCGATGCAGGCCTGACTGCTTCTCAGATTGATAAGGTACTTTTGGTGGGCGGTTCCACCCGTATTCCTGCCGTACAGGAAGCAATCAAGAATTATACAGGCAAAGAACCCTTCAAAGGTATCAACCCGGACGAATGCGTTGCAATCGGCGCAGCAATCCAGGGCGGTGTGCTCGGCGGCGACGTAAAGGATCTGCTGCTGCTGGATGTAACTCCCCTGTCCCTCGGTATCGAAACACTGGGCGGCGTGTTCAACCGGATCATTGACCGGAACACCACCATCCCTGTAAAGAAGAGCCAGGTATATTCCACCGCAGCAGACGGTCAGACTTCTGTTGAAATTCACGTGCTTCAGGGCGAACGTGAAATGGCTGCGGGCAACACCACATTGGGTCGGTTCTCTCTGGACGGCATTGCACCGGCTCCCAGAGGCGTGCCTCAGATTGAAGTTACCTTTGATATCGACGCAAACGGTATCGTAAACGTGTCCGCAAAAGACAAGGGCACAGGTAAGGAACAGCATATCACAATTACTTCTTCCACCAACATGTCACAGGATGAAATCGACAAGGCAGTGAAGGATGCGGAGAAGTTCGCTGAAGAAGATAAGAAGCAGAAAGAAACCATTGAAATCAAAAACCGCGCAGAGTCTCTTGCATTCCAGTGCGAGAAAACGCTGGGTGAGCTGGGCGATAAAATTGATGAGGCTGAAAAGGCAGAAGTGCAGGCTGCAGTGGAAAAACTGCGTGCAACACTTGCCGGCGGCGACACAGAAGCGATCAAAGCAGATATGGAAGCTTTGGAGAAATCCTTCTATAAGATCAGTGAAAAGCTGTATCAGCAGAGCGGTGCAGGGGCAGACGCAGGCGCTGCCGGAGCAGGCTTTGCAGGGGATCCCGGCGCTGGCGCACAGGGCGGCGACGGTACCTTCTACAGCGCAGACTATGAAGACAAGAGCGACAACCAGTAAAATTGCATAGGCTGAAGGGCAGGCGCCGGGGTGAAAATTTTGCCCCGGCTGTTTCCCGCTAATCAGCCTATGCACCCAATATTGCAGGAAGGGTAAAACAGTACATGGCGGATAAACGTGATTATTATGAAGTGCTGGGCCTTTCAAAGGGAGCATCCGAGGACGAGATCAAGAAAGCATATCGAAAGCTGGCAAAACAGTATCATCCGGATATGAATCCCGGCGACAAGGTTGCAGAAGGAAAGTTTAAAGAGGTCAATGAAGCATATGATGTGCTTTCAGACCCGGATAAAAAAGGAAAGTATGACCAGTACGGTCACGCGGCGTTTGATCCTGCCTCCGGTTTCGGCGGCGGGGCAGGCGGATTCGGTGGCTTTGACGGGTTTGATATATCGGATATTTTCTCCAGCTTTTTCGGAGGCGGCGGATCTTCCCGCAGACCGAACGGTCCCGTTCGCGGGGACGATGTGCGTCTGCGTGTAACGCTCAGCTTTGAGGAAGCTGTGTTCGGCTGCAAAAAGGAAGTGCAGTATCAAAGAATTCAAAAGTGCCCGGATTGTAACGGCAGCGGCGCTGCAAAGGGAACCAGTGCAAAACAGTGTCCCGATTGTGGTGGACGCGGACAGGTGAATGTGCAGCAGCGTACGCCTTTCGGAGTGATGCAGACATCCAAAACCTGCGACCGGTGCCACGGCAGTGGTAAGATTATAGATACGCCCTGTAAAAACTGTCGGGGCGGCGGATATGTCCGTGCAACGAAAAAGCTGGAGGTATCCATTCCGGCGGGTATTGACGATGGACAGGGCATCGCACTGCGGGGAGAAGGAAGCGATGGCAGAAACGGCGGTCCTGCAGGGGATCTAACTATTTCTGTGAATGTGCGTCCCCATGCCTTTTTTGAGCGGGACGGATATGACATATACTGTGACGTTCCAGTCACTTTTGCAGATGCAGCGCTTGGCGCGGATTTGCAGGTACCTACTATTGATGGCAATGAAACGCTGCATATTCCCGAGGGAACCCAGACCGGTACTACTTTTACGCTGAAAAACAAAGGCGTGCAGGTGGTCAACTCCAAAAACCGGGGAAATATGTATATCACTGTGGTTGTGGAGGTTCCAAAGGGACTTAACGGAAAACAGAAGGATTTGCTCCGTCAGTTTAACGAATCTTGCACAGGCAACAATCATTCCAAACGGGAAAAATTCATGAAGAAGTTTTTCAGAAAGGATTCGTGATGGACGGCTGGATTCAGATAAAGGTAACAGTAAAGCAGGAATACTTAAATGATTTGTGCGCGGTGATGAGCATGGTGGATAATTCTCTCATGGTGGAGGATTATTCCGATGTGCAGCAGGAACTGGACGGGGTGTACGGTGATTTGATTGATCAGGAACTGCTGGAGCGTGACCGGACTGTGGCGGCAGTTTCCGTATTTATTCCTATGGAAAAAAGCCCAGCTGAGTCGGAGGGCTTTATACGGGAGCGGCTTTCCGTGCTGGATATTCCCGCTGAAATCGAATGCATCGGTGTGCATGAGGAGGACTGGGCGAATTCCTGGAAGCAGTATTATAAGCCGATTAAAACGGGTGAGAAACTGGTGATCGTACCCGAATGGGAAGAATATGATCCGGCGCCGGGGGAGATTGTGGTGCTGATGGATCCGGGAATGGCGTTTGGTACAGGCACCCATGAAACGACCCGGCTTTGCGCAATGCTTTTAGAGAAATATGTCCGACCGGGCGACCGGATGCTGGATGTGGGCTGCGGAAGCGGTATACTGGCAATTTGTGCCGCAAAGCTTGGCGCGGGCAGTTGTTTTGCCTGTGATATCGATCCGGTTGCAGTACGGATTGCCGGGGAGAACGCCGCGCTGAATCAGACTGCCCAGGTGGAAACCGGGGTATCTGATTTGCTGGCACAGGCGAAGAAGGCGCCGGGCGGTTATCACGTATGTTGTGCAAACATTGTAGCGGATGTAATCATCCGCCTGTCGCCCGATATTGGTGCGTTTATGGGGCCGGATGGCGTGCTGATCGTGTCCGGGATCATTACGGAGCGGGCAGAGGAAACGGTGTCTGCGCTAAAGGCTGCCGGATGGCATTTAATAGATGAGCGCAGAGAAAACGGCTGGTTTGTCGGCGCTCTGAGAAGGAATGGATAAGGAAAGAATAGCTAAACGTAAAAACTCCCCCGGCAAAGGAAAACTTTAAGTTTTAGCCTAACAAAAAGGCTCCCTTGTGCAAAGGGAGCTGTCGCGATAGCGACTGAGGGATTGTTATTCTATCATTTTGCAGCAGGATCATCAAATCGGCAGTATTGATTAGACAATCCCTCCGAGCTTTGCTGCGCAAAGCCCACCTCCCTTTGCACAAGGGAGGCTTTTTTTATATTTGGTGTCTGCGCAAGCCCCCTCGTGGAGCCGTGCGATGGATCCTCACAAAAGGGGTCTTTTATTATATATTTGACAGTTTTCCTTTGCTGATGGAAGCCTTTTTATTTGACCAAGACTTAAAATGTTTCTTACATGAGGGATTCTTTTTCAAATTCTCACATGTCGTTGCGGCACAAATCCTCGTAGGATTCTCTGCGTACAGCAACATAGTCCTTTCCGTCCTGCAGCATTACTACAGGAGGGCGGGGTATCCGGTTGTAGTTGGACGCCATGGCGTAGTTGTATGCACCGGTAACCAATACGGCCAGCGTATCTCCCCGAACAGGGCGGGGGAGCATCACATCCTCCTGAATGATGTCGCCGCTTTCGCAGCACCGTCCGGCAATGGTTGCACAGAAATCCACCGGATCCTTTGCCCGGTTGGCAAGGAGCGCGGTGTAATCCGATTCGTACAAAGCGTACCGGATGTTGTCGGTCATGCCGCCATCAATAGATACATAGCTTTTATATCCGGTAATCGTTTTTACACTGCCTACCGTATACAGCGTCATACCGCTGTCGGCAACAATGCTCCGTCCCGGTTCCATGAGAATATCCGGCTGCCGGATGGAAAGCTCTGCGCAGATGCGCTGGATTTCTCCTGCAAGTCCCCGGATATTTGCTTCATAATCAATTTCCGGATCGCTTTCTACATAGCGCACGCCGAATCCGCCGCCCAAATTCAGTGTGCGGATTTCGTGACCGCATTCGTCCAGAAGGGTGCGGATAAAACGCAGCATAATTTCTGCCGCGTCCCGGAAGGGATAGTAGTCGAAAATCTGAGATCCGATATGGCAGTGGAATCCGTCTAACTCTACCGCAGGCAGTCCCAGCGCATATTTGCAAAGCTCCAGTGCCTGTCCGGTTTCAATAGCGGTTCCGAATTTGGAATCCACCTTTCCGGTGGAGATTTTTTTCTGGGTGTGGGGATCAATTCCGGGGGTAAGCCGCAGCAGGATTTTTTGTCTGATTCCCCGGCGCGCGGCGCAGGCGTTGACTGTGTCCAATTCTTCCCGATTGTCTACGATAAAGCAGCCGATGCCCGTTTCCATAGCATATTCAATATCCGCGTCTGTTTTATTGTTGCCGTGGAAAAATGCATTTTCCATAGGAAATCCCGCAGCATTTGCTGTGTACAGCTCGCCAGGGGATACGATATCCGTACCCATGCCCATGTCTGCAACGATTGCATAAATCCGTTTGAAACAGCAGGATTTGCTGGCGAAAATCGGACGGGAGCCTTCCCCCATATATTTGCGCATTGCGTCAATATATACGCGGCAATTTTCCCGGATGCGGTTTTCATCCATGAGATACAGCGGCGTGCCGTATTTTTCTGCAAGGGCAACGGTATCTGCGCCTGCAAGGGTCAAGTGCCCTTCTTCATTAACGGATAAATTTGTGTGAAGCATATATTTTTCTCTTTTCTATTTGGAATGTATAACAGGAGCGGTCAAACGGAGAGGCTGACCATGCTTTTCATATCGTACAGTCCTGCCGGTTTGCCGATAAGGAACTTTGCAGCGGAGATGGCACCTTCCGCAAAAACGGCGCGGGATTCTGCTTTATGTTCCAGTCGGATTGTCTGATAGTCTGTGGAAAGGATCACCTGATGGGTGCCGGCTTCGTTGCCCATACGCAGGGCATGAATGCCGATTTCCTCAGGGGCACGTTTGCCCATTCCGTGCCGACCGTATACAAATTCCGCGTTCTGGCGCACTGTTTTCATCTCGTCGGCGATCATTTGCGCGGTGCCGCTGGGTGCGTCCAGCTTCCGGTTGTGATGAATTTCTACAATTTCAATATCCGCATCGGGAAGCAGTGCTGCTGCCCGGCGGGCGAAATCTGCCAATACGGCGATGCCAAGGGACATGTTGGCAGAATAGAATACCGGAACAGATTTTGCTGCTTCATAAATCAGTGCTTTTTCGTCCTCTGTGTGACCGGTGGTAGAAAGCACAATAGGAAGGGAATGTCCCAGAGCATAGGAAATCAGTTCGCGGACTGCGCTGTGGTGGGAGAAGTCGATGATAACATCGGCTTCTCCTTTATAATCTGCAATATTGTGCAAATCAAACGCTTCTGAAAATTTGTCGATTTCTGCGGTGATGATTGTATCGTCCGCGCTTGCCGCAACCTGCTCACGTACGGCGGCGCCCATCCGTCCGCCAGCGCCGTTTAAAATAATTTTTGTCATATAATATTCCTTTGTTTTATGAAATCAGTCCGTGTGTACGCATAATTTGCAGCATAGCTGCTTCTTTGGCTTCATCCATGGGAGTCAGCGGCAGACGCAGGGTGTTTTCACAGAAGCCCATTGCAGCCATTGCGGCTTTCACAGGAATGGGATTGACTTCAGAGAAAAGGGCGCTGATGAGCGCATGATACTGATACTGAAGCTGTGCTGCGCCGTGGATGTCCCCTGCAAAGAATTTTTCTGCGATCTGGCAGGTTTCTCTCGGAAGCACGTTGGAAAGAACGGAAATGGCGCCGATGCCGCCTACGGACATGAGCGGTACAATTTGATCATCGTTTCCGGAATACAGATCCAGCTTGCCGTAAACATAGGACATGGTTTCCACGATTTTGGAAAGATTGCCGTTTGCTTCTTTAATGCCGCAGATGTTTTCGTGATCTGCTAAGATACGGTAGGTATCTGGTTCAATATTAACGCCGGTACGGGAGGGAACGTTGTACAGAATCACAGGTGCATCGCTCATATCTGCAATGTCGGTGAACATTTTTACAAGTCCCTTTTGGGTTGCCTTGTTGTAAT
>CASTST010000077.1 GCA_949451655.1 uncultured Eubacteriales bacterium
CGGCAAAAGCTGATTCTCTCTTTAGTAACTGTATCGTAACGAAAAAAGAACTCCCACAGGGGAGTTCTTTTTTACTCATGCTTCTTCAGTAGTGTCAGATGAATCAGGCGTGTACGTTAAATACGCAAAAATTGCGTTTACCGTATCCTCATCTGTGGTGTATACAACGGACGAACCTTCCGGACTGTAAAAGTATTCAAAGCCGGCGACTTCATCAGAATCTGTCTCATCATCTGCAACGCGTTCAAATTTGTTTCCGATATACACAGTATAGTTGCTGCTGCCGCTATCCTTGGAATTGTATGTGACGGTAATGCGGTCGCTGCCTTCGTGAATGCCATATGTTTCCTGCATTTCTGCTGCATCGGCGTAATAATCCACCCAGGAATTCAGATTCAGTGTATCCACATGTTTGAACAGTGCTTCTATTCCGCTTGCATCTGTGATTTCTTTGGTGGTGCCAGCGGCAGTTTCCAGTAGTATAGATGTAATATCGGAAGCTTGCACGCCTTGATTCCGCAGTACATAGGTTTCTGCCTGATACAGTGTGTTCAGCGGACTGCCAAAGGATTTTGCCATAGATGCGTCCACCATATAAATTGCATTGTTCTCTGAGATTGTAAAGTACTGATATCCGTTGAAATCGTTGATGTCTCCAAACGTATAGGTATATGCGGATCCGTCTGAGAATGTAACTTCCACGGTGAGAGAGGGGGTATCCAACCCGTATGTTTCATCTGTGTTATCGCCTGCATCTACCTGTATTTTGGCGGTGACAGTGCTGGCGGCTACTGCCATGTTTTGCAGTGCGTTCTGCTGCAGGGGGAAGTGGCTGTCCAGTGCATATTCCCACACGTCGTTTTTATAAGCAAAGGACAGGTTTGTTTCCCCGCTGCTGTACCGCAGTGCGGTCACTGTTTTGTCTGTTTTATCCAGCAGGGTGATAGAGGAATCTTCTTCTTTTGTTTGGGTGGAATTGAAATGCTTAAGAATCAGATATCCTGCAATCAGTCCGCCAAGCAGGATCAGCAGAATTATAAGGGTTAAAATGCTTTTCCCGGTTTTTCTCACAGAGGTCCCTCCTTATTTTCTCCGGCGGCGGAACCAGATAACAAATCCGGTTACCAGAGGTATCAGCGGAACCGCGACGACCATAACGATAAACCAGGTTGTTGTGCTCGCCTGAGTTATATCCAATGCAGATGAAGGTGTGTTTTTACCCACAATGGAGACAGAAGCGGTTTTTTCACAAACCTGCTGCAGCGCAGCTGTCAGAATTTGAGCGTTTGACTGGATAAAGTCCTCCGTGAACAGATAAGGAGAAGAGAACCAGATCAGCTTTCCGCCTTCATTCAGGGTAGCTTCCCAGGCTAAGGTGAAGGATGCGGTTTCTTTTTCCTCCTTTTCCATTTCTGCGGACAGATATGCAGCATCGGATGTGGTCATCAGGGGTATAGATGTTGCATTTTCATTGGACTGTGTATCAGTGATGGGATGGGCATTTGCCATATACGTGTAGATGTTTGTGCTGGGAAGATTGGCTCCCAGTCCCTGCTCAGAAAGGGTGGGGAGGATAATACTGGGAGTTTGATAATACTTTGTATTATCGCCCTCCAGAACAACATCGGCAGTTGCGGTGAGTCCCATGTATTCTGTAAGGGCTGCGACATTCGGAACGGCATCTGCAGTGCAGAACTGGAAGTAAGTCATAAGGAGAATATTTCCGCCTTCATCTAAATATGTTTTGAGCATTTCCAGCTCTTCATCAGTGATGTCTGCCTGCGGCACATTCAGAATGATCGCTGCAGCGTCCTCGGGAATGCCTTGTGTTTCTCCGGAAATCAAGGTCAGATCCCGCAGTTCTACGTTTTCGTCTGCGACAGCAGAAGTGAATGTTTCACCAAATTCAAGTTCACCGTGTCCGCCCACTGCGTACAGTACAGGCAGTGTATCGGTCATAACGTAATCAATGGCACGGGTCAGCTCGTTTTCGCCAAAGAAGTATTGGGTTGCGTTGATATATTGCCCGTAATACATTGCGTATGTCTGACTGATGCTTTCATATTCGCTTTGTGTATAGAATTTATCGTCGCTCATAGGAAGCTTGTACATATATAAACTGCTGCCGTTTATCACAGTGCTGCGCTTGTCGCTTTCGGCGATAATGCTGTTTTCTGCAAGCTGGTCTGCTTTGGTATATTTGGAAATGAAAGTGGGATTTGCTACAGGGTCAATCTGCGTTACTTTGATGTGGGAACTGAGATCTGCATATCGCTGCAGAATTTCCTGGACAACAGGATCTGCGTTATCAGGCTGGGTGATGTGATACAGGGTAACGTCTGTTTCCAACCCAGCTACAATTTCTTTGGTTGTATCGCCGATTGTGAACATTCCTTCTGAGGTGGTATCCGGACGGATGATCCATGCAGGCAGACTGCTGACAAGCAGGTTTGCTGCGATCACGATTGCCAGAACCACAACGGACATACCAATGCTGAAGGAACCGATGCGCATTGCTTTTTTATTTTTCAGTTTCTTTTGTTCATTCATATTTCGATTCCTCCTTAGTTCCAGCGCCGTTTTTCAAAAGACTGTACGGTAAAGAATATAAACAAAACGCAGATGGACAGATATCGGAACAGACAGGCGATATCAAAGGTACCCAAGGTGAAGCTTTCAATCGGTTTGAAAATTTCAATGGAACCGATGATTGTTTCAATCAGTCCTTCAAACAGGGAGGCGTTTATAATATATACGATTACTGCGGCGATAATCAGCACTGCGGCACAAATGCCGCTGATTACAGCGCTTTTCGTTGCTGCAAAGCAAATGCCGGCTATGACCAGCGCCAAAATGATTACAGCAGCAAGGGATACCCAGGCGCCGCTGGGAAGAACGGAAAGGATGATGTTGGTGAAGTACATCAGCAAAATTGCACCGATGCTGATAATTGCAGCGATGACCTGGCTTTCTGTCAGTGTGGATAAAAACATGCAGATTGCGATAATAGCACATCCAAGCAGATAATAGGCGAGGATGGCGCCGTATCCAATGGCAAGATTTATACCGCCGCTGCTGTAAGTGCTGGCGATCAGCGGGTAAATGCATGCGACCAATGTAGGAATGGCGAAGATGGCTGCCATGGCAAAAAATTTGCCAAGCACAATTTTGCCTGTGCCGATGGGGAGGGAATACAGCAGTTGATCTGTTTTATTATGCCGCTCCTCGGAAAATGACCGCATGGTAAGCAGAGGTACTGCCAGAAGGGAAAGAAATGCAGCGGAGACCATTACAATTTCAAAGCTGCCAACGCCGTAGTTATAGTTTACATAGACCGTATTAAGACCCAGAAACAGCAGCACGTAAGCAATGAAGATCATGCCTGTCATGCCGCACATGCCGGACCGGAATTCTTTTCTGAACACTGCGTTCATTTGTCATCTTCCTCCTTATTCTCAAACAGTGATTCATAAGTATCGGATTCTTCAGCAGCGTCTTCGGCAGAAGGGACCGCTTCATCGGAATCTGTATAATATGCAGGTCCGAGAGGGGATGTTCCGGCGGGCTTTTTATCAGATTTTTTCTCTTTTTTTGCGGCTTTTTCCGCGGCATATGCTGCGCCTGCGTCCAGACTTTCACCTGCAAGCTGGATAAAGAGCTCTTCCAGTGTATTTTGACTGCCGCCATCCGTCATGGAATGCACCGGCAAATTTTCATGACGCAGTGCCATAAAAATATCATCTCCCGGATGCGCATCCTGATTGGCGGTGACAGTTACAGAAAGACGGCTGCCTTTTTCAGCAAAAGAAAGGTTTTTAACACCCTTGATATTTTGCAGGATTTTGCGGATCGTGTCGGGGTTGCCTTCTGTTTCTATGTGTATAGTTTTGCTGCCGTCAGTATCGGACAGCAGATTTTCAATCGCATCACTGGCAACGATTTTTCCTTTGGATATCATAATAACCCAGTCGCAAACGGCGCTGATTTCCTGAAGAATGTGGCTGGACAGAATGACGATATGTTTTTGACCAAGCTCCTGGATGAGCTGCCGGATTTCTACAATCTGGATTGGATCCAGCCCCACGGTAGGCTCGTCCAGAATAATAACATCCGGATTTCCTAGGATTGCCTGGGCAATCCCCACACGCTGTTTGTATCCTTTGGAGAGATTGCGGATCAGACGGTCGGCAACGTCTGCAATGCCGGTCTTTTCCATAACAGATTCTATCTGATCGTATAATTCCCCTTTGGAAAGTCCCTTTGCCCTTCCTACAAAAGAAAGATATTCAAAGGGCGTCATGTCGGTGTACAGAGGCGGTTGTTCAGGCAGATATCCGATATGCCGTTTTGCTTCTATTGCCTCACTGTAAATGTCGTGACCGGCGACAGTGATTTCGCCGGAGGTGGCGGCAAGGCAGCCGGTGATCATGTTCATTGTAGTGGATTTTCCTGCGCCGTTGGGTCCCAGAAATCCGTAAATATGTCCTTTTTCTACTGTAAAGCTGATATCCTTTACTGCTGATACGGGACCGTAGTTCTTGGATACGTTCTTAACCTCAATCAAACTCTATTCCTCCCGGATGATAAAATCTTGCAGCGCGTGCTGCGGGATGTAGGATATAATGCTGAAAGCAGTATACCATAAATTTTTGAAAAAAGTTTGAATTTTTGGACGAATTTACAATTTAATCCGTGCAGAAATATGCTTTTTTGAAAAAAGCACATATTATTACATTGGTTTGGCATAGAATACATTCAGATGAAAAAAAGAAGAACAAGAAAAAAATGGTTTTTCATTGCAAAATGCAAGATTGTGTGGTAAAATAAATGCAACACTGCGGTTTTATGAGAATGTATAAAACGTCCGATATCGGAGAAAGGAGCAGAGATATGCACCTCGGTATGCGTAAAGACATTGGAATTGATCTGGGTACCGCCACTGTATTGGTTTATGTACAGGGAAAAGGTATCGTGCTGAAAGAGCCTTCTGTTGTGGCTATCGATCAGAATACAGATAAAATACTGAAGGTGGGGCGTGAAGCACAAATGATGCTTGGGCGCACGCCGGGCAATATCACTGCGATCCGCCCGCTGCGGGACGGTGTAATCAGCCAGTATGAATATACTTTGCGGATGATTCAGTATTTTATAAAAAAGGCGTGCGGATCTTCTTTCTTTGCTCCACGGGTTATTATTTGTGTGCCCAGCGGAATAACGGAAGTGGAGGAACGTGCGGTTGTGGACGCTGCGACCCAGGCGGGAGCGAAAAAGACCTATTTGATTGAAGAACCGGTTGCAGCTGCAATCGGTGCGGGCATTGATATTTCCAGTGCCAACGGAAATATGATTGTTGATATCGGAGGCGGTACCACGGACGTTGCTGTGATCTCTCTGGGGGGCGTGGTTGTTTCTGAATCCATTAAGGTTGCGGGGGACCGGTTTGACGAAGCGATTATCCGATATGTACGTCGTCGGCACAATGTGCTCATTGGGGAACGTACTGCGGAAGAAATTAAAATTAAAGTAGGCGCCGCATGGCAGCGGGATGAGCCCCGTATGATTGAGGTTAAGGGGCGTTGTCTGGTGCAGGGACTGCCGCGGGTGGTTCGCATTTCTTCATTGGAAATGCCGGACGCGTTAGAGGAACCGATTACAGCGATTATTGAAGCGGTTTGCTCCGTGATTGAGCGTACCCCGCCGGAGCTTGTGGGCGATATTTTATATAATGGAATTGTGATGACTGGCGGCGGCAGCTTGCTGTACGGTTTGGATCGGCTGATTGCCAATGTTACAGGCATTAAGACCAGAGTGGCAGAACGTGCTGTATCCTGTGTGGCGCTGGGAACAGGAATGTCTCTGGATCATATATCCAGCATTCCGGAAGGCGCTATCAATATTTCCAGACAGCGTCAGCAGGGAATGAGCCGATAATCTATATGGGATTTAAAGAACCCGGGAAGAAATTTCTTCCCGGGTTTTCTTATGAAAAGGCTGGATTTCTCAAAGGCTCCCCCAGCAAAGTGAACTCCCGCAGAGTATAAACTGCAAACGTAAGGGCTCCCTTGTGCTGGAGCTGTGCAGCAGATCCTAGGGTGCTCCCGCGGAGCATAAACCACAAACGGAAAGGCTCCCTTGTGTAAAGGGAGCTCCCACGGAGCGGGTGAGGGATTGTAGAACGATCATTTTAAATAATCTACAAATTGGCAGTATTACAATCCCTCCGTCTCGCCTACGGCGATCCACCCCCCTTTGCACAAGGGGGGCCTTTTAATATACGTTAGCTGTGCCACTCCCCCAAGAGATTTGCTGCGCAAACTCCAGCAGGGGAGTGAGGTCAGCTGCTTTTATATGCCGAAGGAAGCTTATTTTTTCAGAATATAATAATCTGAATATGATTCTCCATTATGTCCGATCAAATTATTTTCTGACGGCGTAAACCCCAATCGTTCCGCTGCGGATTTTCGTTCGCAGGCGAAAGAGGGAATTTTTGTTGCAAGTATTCTGCAATTAAACAGTTCAAATGCCGGCGGGCTAATAAGCGACAGTATATTAAAAATGGAATCTTCATGTTCATAATCGCTTCGCAAATCCAGCCGCAGTAATCCGCAATTGTTAAAAAAGTCTCCCGACTGACGATTGAATAATTCAATTGTTCCTATGGCGTGTTGGTTATATTTTGCCAAAACCGACCAGCGTACAAATCCTTTCCTGCCGTATTCCCATTGCCAATATTCTATTGCATGCTGCATACGCTCCAAGGTTGTATAATGGAAGTCATCCCCGTTGCAGTTGTCACTGTTAAAAAATGGTACGGCTTTTTCATCGGAATAAACGCAGAGTAAATCAGATGCATCAGAAGTGTCAGTCTGGCGCAAGAGGTATTTTTCATTTTCATATACAGGGCAAACTTCATATGGATTGATCATAGTTCTGTCCTTTCGATTGTTTTTGATTTTGTGTTGTTTTGGCTACAATTTAATATTAACAGTAATTATATATAAAGTCAAGAAAATAATCCTTTCATCCTTCCAGGTAATGAATAGACAATATTCACGTTCCCAGGGCATCCAAATATAAAAGGCTTTCTAAAGGAAAAAATAAAGAGGTCACGAAGTGACCTCTTTACTTTATATAATCTGGTTATCAGCTTACAGGGAACAGCTGATACATAGCATTTTCAAACCGGGTGCCCCACATATCCAGATACCGCTGCAAGCTGGAGATGCCGCCTGTAGTATTGCGTACTGCGGAGAATGTGGCAGAGGGAATGGCGTTGTTGGAATTAGCAAAGGTATATGCAAAATCGTAAGCGGCACTTTTCAGAACGATATCCAGCATGCGGATGGAATCGTTATCCCGCAGATACAGATAAGCGCTGTTTTTTACCTGTGCGTCCGGGGTCAGTCCGTAGGAGGACATATTGAGTGCCATAAGTACATCGGATGCTTTTTGTACATCTGATATAGTAGGCACAGCGCCAAAGAACATTGCGTCTTCATAATATGCCAGAGACACATAAGTTTCCTGTTCGGTGCTGTATTTCGGGAGCGGGAGAACGCCCCATTCTACGCTGCTGTTTGTGATGATAGGCATGACGTCCAGCCGGTCTATCAGAAACAGTGTATTTCCTTCGTTGAATGCGCTGATTCCGGAAATAGCGTTTCCATATGCATTGTCATCGTAAACGATTGCGGACATTTTGGCAAAGAGATCCAAGGTGTCTTCGGCATTAAAGTTAATATATGGATAGGCGCCGCGCGCACTGTGGGTCAACCGCTGTCCGCCGGAGAAAAACAACAAGTCAGGCAAGTAGGTTGCAGTATTCTGTGCTGCGTAGGAATAATAACCGCCGTCCAGTGAAGACAGCGCCGCAGCATACTCCAGATATTTATCCATTGTCCATTCGCCGCGATCTACGAGTGCGTAGGGGGATTCCATTTGCAGCTGGTCCATCAGCCCTTTATTGAAAAATACGGCGCTGAGAGAATCCGGATTCAGGGAGGCATAGCCTGCCAGCGCGTAGATCATATCACCGCCGGTGCCGGCTGAAGTGCCTGTAGGGTTAAAATATTCTGCATCGAACTGCAGACCGGGCAGAGACTGCAGGTTCATCAGCACGCCGGCGTTGCCGTAAATGCTGATATATGATTGAGGAAATTCAACCAGATCTGCATAGTATGCACCGGCGCGGACTGCTGCCTGCATTTCATCCAGCATGGTTTGGCCATCGACCTGCACTGCTGAGATGGACACGTTCAGTAGTTCTTCTACATATTTATTGCGCCGCTGTAATTCTTGCGACAGGGTAGTGCTTACCGCCTCGTCCGGAACGATGGTATTGCTTTTGGTACTGGCAATTTTAACGGAGGCGCCGCCGTATTTTTCCTTGGAAAGATCCATTTTAAAGCGGGTGATCTGTTTGCTGTATGAATTTTGCACTACATCAAAATCACTTTTAGGTTCCAATGTTTGTGTATCGGTTGTTGCCGGATTTTTATCATTGGATGGATTGTTCAGGAGAAAAACACCGCATCCCGACAGTGTGAGCGCAGTACAGCAGAGGAGGGCAGCTGCTGAACAGATCACTTTTATTTTTCTGTTTTTCATCGTGGAATCTCCGTAATTTAATTGGAATAAATCTGTTTATATGAATAAATTTTTGCATTCTGGAGCATAATTAACAAGATTACAACATATATATTACTACAACGCGTCTGGAAAATCAATTGCAAAGTGTGAATTTTATAAGCTTGGGGCTTGCCGGATTTTGCAAGCAGTTCCAGGGAAAATATTGCCTGCTGTGACATATGCTCCTGTTGGGAATGTTAATTCTGTAAATTGGTGGAGATAGAAAGGGAGCGGCATGCAGGTGAGGCCGGGCGCCGCGTGAGAAGTGAATCAGGAATAGGGCACGTAGGATTTGACATAAGCGCTTGATTCCTTCTGAACATCAAAGAAAGGCATGGTCAGTTTATGTTAAAAAATCAAAAGCGAAGTGGATTTGTGCGATGTATGGCGATTGCAGCAGCCATACTCCTGTCTTTTGCATCCGGGATTACAGTACTTGCAGAGGACATGAATGAGAATGGCACATTCGTTCTCCAGACAGATATGGGACAAGCTCCCGCGGATAATGAAGCATCAGTATGTGTCTATATTGACAATATAGAATACACTGGTACGGCTTTTTTGAAAGATGCGATCACATATGTAGGCATTCGTGAGTTTTCTCTATATATGGGGGCGCAATCTGTCGATTGGGACGGAGCAGTCAAAGCTGCTGCAATCGTTGCGGACAACCTTACGATTACTGCGCAGAACGGAAGCAAATATATAACTGCAAATGGCAGATATTTGTGGATTCGTGATGGTATTATAAATCTGGATGGAACGATGTATGTTCCGATTCGGGTTATTGCACAGGCGTTTGACTGCAGTGTTGCGTGGAGTGAGGAAGAACATATAGCGTATCTCACTTCCGGCAATGGTGCCATTGAATCTGGCAGCGATTTTTACAGTGATGATGAGGTTTTATGGTTGTCCAGGGTAATTCATGCGGAAGCCCAAGGCGAGCCTCTTGAGGGGAAAATAGCGGTAGGCTCCGTTGTGCTGAACCGGGTGAACAGCAATCAGTTTCCAAACACCATTTACAGCGTGATTTTTGATATGTCTGCCGGGGTTCAGTTTTCACCGGCGGCATCAGGGACGATTTATTGTACGCCAAACGAAGAAAGTGTTCTTGCAGCAAAACTTTGTTTGGAGGGCGCAAGAATATCCGACAATGTATTTTTCTTTGTAAATCAGTCGACTGCAAAAAACACATGGGTTTCTGATAACAGACCTTATGTGATGACGATTGGAAATCACACGTTTTTTGCATAAAAAACGACCACACTTTGCATAAATAGAGAAAGCGCCGCAAACGCGGCGCTTTCTTTTTGTAAAAAGGCTCCCATGTGAGGATCCACTACGTGGCTCCACAGGGGGCATCCGCAATAGCACTATATAGAAAAGCCCCCCTTGTGCAAAGGGGGGCTGTCACAGCCAAGCGAAGCGATTGTGACTGGGGGATTGTGATACTTTCTTTTCGTATTATCTTCAAATCGTCAGTATTGCTTATACAATCCCTCCGTCACGGCTACGCCGCGCCACCTCCCTTTGCACAAGGGAGGCTT
>CASTST010000078.1 GCA_949451655.1 uncultured Eubacteriales bacterium
TTTTTTGCCAAGCTGCGAAGCTGTGCAAATCCGCCGCCTTGCTTTCCGGTTCGATGTCCGCCGCCGCCCAATAAAAGCAGATTTTGATATGTGCGGAATGAATATCCGGTATGCTGCCAATCTACGTACATTCCCGGAATTTCCTCTGCACCTTCCAGTGCAATGACATAGCTGCGATGCTGATACAGCTTCATAAAATATAGTCCTGGAATATTCACAAGCGGATAATGGGTGGTCAGCACAATATGATCCGCATAAATTTTTCCGCCGTCTGTTTCAGCAACACCGTCTGCAATCCGTCTCACAAAAGTATTTTCATATATCTCTAATTCCTCCGCCAATGCCAAAAGCAATTTCAGCGGATGCATTTGTCCCTGATTTTTCATTTCCAGCGCGCCCACTGTGGAAATCGGAAGAGACGGTGTTTCCTGCAAATCTGCTGAAAGTCCGATTTGCTGATATGCCTGTGCCTCACGTTCCAATTTGTCCCGCCTATCTACTGCATACACAAACGCACTTTTTTCCTGGAAATCACAGGGGTATTTTTCAGACAGCTTTTTAAAATCTGCCACCGCCTGTTGATTTGCCGCATAGTATGCTTTCGCCGCTTCCCCTCCCCGGCGTTTGATAATATCCGAATAAATCAATCCGTGCTGTGCAGTCACCTTTGCCGTTGTATTTTTGGTAACTCCGCAGCCCACTGTTTTTGCTTCTACTACAATACATTTCACGCCTGCCTGCTGCAGCCGATATGCGGTGAGTATTCCTGCCATGCCGCCCCCAATCACCAAAACCTCCGTTTTTATATCCCGGTTTGGCGCCTGCAAAAACGTATGTCGTTCTTTCTTTACACTCTCACTCCATATGGAATCCATTGATAAACCATACCTTTCCCTATATTTATGCCTTGCGGCGTATAAAAAGTATACCCAAAACAAGGAAAATCTATCGCCGGATGCCAAAATTTGAAAGGAAAGGTATAAAATTCTGTAAATGGACCATACTGGTAACGGTGATGCATATGAAAATCGGATTGCCCAAGGCGCTTCTGTACTATCGTTACGGAACACTATGGGAAACATTTTTCCGCGAACTTCAAATTGACGTGGAAATCAGCACTGACACAAATAAAGAAATGTTGAAGCAGGGGACAAAAAACACATTGGACGAAAACTGTCTGCCTCTGAAAATATTCATGGGGCATGTACAATCCCTGATTGGAAAGTGCGACCAGATCCTGATCCCGCGTTTTGCCAGAACCAGCAAAACGGAAGAATTTTGCGTTCGCTTCTGGGGTTTGCCGGATCTGGTGCGAAACACATTCCCAGATGCACCTGTTCTCAGCTATAATATAGACCTTGGGCGATATGGAAATGAAGCCGCAGCTTTTATCCAAATGGGGAAATCACTTGGAAAAAGCAGACGAGCTTCCTATCAGGCATACTGTGCAGGATGCTTGGCACAACAAATGGCAGACCGTCAAAAGATATATTCCCAAAGCGCGCGGATGCGCACAACCGAACGAAAGGTACTCATCGCATCGCAGCCATATCTTATCCATGATGCATATATCGGCAGGCAGCTTCAAAGTTTGATTGCCGGGCACGGCGTGACGCCTCTCTTTTCCGATCAGTACTGCCGCAGCCTTTGCAGAGCTTTTTCAACTGAAATTTCAAACAGCCTGTACTGGTCTATCAACAAAGAAATCATTGGAGCAATCGAGCTGTACAAAAACCAAGTCGATGGAATCATCCTGCTCACCGCCTTCCCCTGCGGCAGTGATTCCCTCGTAAACGAATTGGTAATGCGTAAGATAAAAGACACCCCTATGATTCAAATTCTGGTGGACGAACACACCGCCCCTGCCGGACTCGAAACCCGCATCGAAAGCTTTATCGACATTCTCTCCCAAAGGAGGCCCTATGCTTAAAATCAGCTTTCCCCACTTGGGAGACTATCATGTTCCCATACGCAGACTGCTTCGGTATATATTCCCGACAGCCGAAATCCTTCCTGCACCACCTTTCACCCAACATACAATAGAGCTTGGCGCCCGATACAGTCCGGATTTTGTCTGCGCTCCCTTTAAATATAATATGGGAAATTATATTGAAGCATTGGATGCCGGCGCAAATGTTCTGCTTCAAACCGGACTGGGATGCCGCTACGGGTACTATGGAGAAAGTCAGGAACAGATTTTGCGGGATCTGGGATATGATTTTACCTTCCTATGCTTTTCACGCGAAAAGGCGCATCCCAAAAAAATATTTATAACCTGCAAGGCGCTGAATCCGGAGTTGACGGCTCCTGCATTTTTCCGCGCCGTACTGCATACGCTGATACGCATCTGGTTTATGGATAAAATGGATTATTTTCTGCGGGAGCGAATCGGTTTTTCCAAAAATCCCAATGACTTTCCAAAGGCAAAAAAGCTTTTCTTGAAGAATTGTATAACGCGTCTTCCCTTTCAGCAATATTTCAGGTGTATTTTAAACACAGAAAAATATATCACAGCATTGAAACACATATGCCGAAAAAACCTATGCGGGTTGGTGTTGTCGGTGAGCTTTACACACTAATGGAACCGTTCAGCAATCACTTTATAGAAAAGCAGTTGGCGCACAGCGGAATTGCAGTCAGCAGAAAAATGAGCGCCAGCTTTTTGTTGTTTGGAAAGCGGGATAAACTTTCCCTATGGAAATCAAAAAAATACATGAAATATACAGTGGGAGCCAACGGAGTGGACAGCGTAACACAAAGTATACATTACGCAAAAGCAGGATATGACGGACTTCTTCATATAAAATCCTTTGGCTGTACACCGGAGCTAAATGCCCAGCCTATCCTTGTACAAATCAGCCGGGATTACGATATTCCCATCTTGCATCTAAGCTTTGATACGCAAACCAGTGAAACCGGTTTGCAGACAAGAATAGAAGCATTTACGGATATGCTTAAAATGAAAAAGGAACGAACGTCCGTACCAAACAGAAAATTGCGATCAGAAGGCATATCTTCATAAATTATGAAACGGACATGGATAAAAGCTATGAAAAAATCAGCCAGTCTTGGAGTAGATATCGGTTCCATTTCAACAAAAGGGGTATTTGTTGGTGCAGGGGGCAACATTTTGGCAAACGCCTATCTTTGGACTCAGGGCGATCCTGTAGGCGCAGTGAAGGAACTACTCGCCGTGTTGCAAAAACAAGCACCGGATACAGAAATCTTCGCAGTAGGAACTACTGGATCCGCCCGCCGTTTGATCGGCGCTATGTTGGGCGCAGATGTGATGAAAAATGAAATCACCGCGCATGCAATCGGCACACTGTCCCGCCATCCCGATGTGCGCACTATATTAGAAATCGGTGGGCAAGATTCCAAAATCATTTTACTGGAAAACGGGATTGTTAAAGATTACGCTATGAATACCTTATGCGCCGCAGGCACAGGGGCATTTCTATCTTCCCAGGCAAAACGGCTTGGAATTCCGATTGAGGATATGGGGAGAATGGCACTTCAATCCACCTGTCCGTCAAAAATTGCCGCGCGGTGTACCGTTTTTGCAGAATCGGATATGATTCACAAAGCACAGGCAGGACATACAAAAGTTGATTTGGTTGCAGGGTTATGCCATGCCGTAGCAGCAAATTATCTGAACAATGTAGGGAAAGGAAAACAAATTGCTGCGCCAATTGTTTTCCAGGGCGGCGTCAGCAAAAATCAAGGGGTGCTGGCAGCGTTCGAAAAAGAGCTTGGAACAAAAATACACGTTGACCCGGACTCGCATTTAATGGGCGCACTAGGCGCTGCAATTTTAGCATCCAAAGCCTCAAAACGCAAAGCTCCTTTTGATTTTTCAACATTGCAACTCCATTACACCACCAAAGCACAGGTATGCAGTGGATGCGCGAACAACTGTGAAATCGTCCAGTTTTATCGGGGAGATGCCTTGCTGGACAGTTGGGGCAGACGCTGTGAAGGCACAGCATCGGCAGTGTAAGAATAGTTATGGGAATCCTGTAAATACTACATTTGCAGAATACTGCTGCAAATGTAGTTCTTAATATATAATATGAAAGGTACGGTTTGATAATCATGGAAAATGATACAAACACACTCTCAGAATTGCCCCTGCAAACTTTCCAGGACATTCCCACCCCCAATGCCGATGCGCAGCAAATTGTTGCATTGGTAAAAGAAGAGGGACGTGTGACCGGATATAAACTTGCCGATGGACGGATTTTATCCCGTGAAGAAGGGGTCCAGCTCGCCAAAGAAGGCGGAATTCAAGGCGTTGGCGTTGCCACAAACAAAGGGACAGAATATTTGAAATCCCTGCCGGATGGATCCGAAGAAAACAATTTGGGCAGTCTTCCATCTGTATCAAAGGATTGATTTCGATTTAAAGAAACTGCAAAATGATAGTATAACAATCCCTCCCAAAAGGCTCCCCCAGTAAAGGGAGCTTAAAAAATCAGGTGCTCTATGGGAAGTTCCCTTTGTTGAGGGAGTTTCTTGAAATATACTCTATTACAATTCTCGCTACACAGAAAAGCAGGATGGCGGTGTATCGCCATCCTGCTTTTTCTTATTTATTCTTACTGATCTTTTGCATTATTTTTTGCAATCATTTCCAATACGCCTGCATAGAACTCGTTCAGCTCTTTTTCCATCTTTCTTTGTGCACGTGTATATGTGGACTGCGCTGTATTGGGCTTCTCGTAAATCTTTGATTTGGTATCTGCAAATGATTCCATACCCATCATATCGGTGAATTCATACCGAATACTATTACGGATAATATCCATCATTTCACGGTCGTCTGTACTATCCAAACGCTGTTTATGCAGCACTTCTTCATAGTATTTAGGAAGCAGAATTTCATTTGATTTAGCAGCCATGTATTCCAAAACCATACCGGTTCTGTCAAAGCTTGCTGTGCTCATGTCTGTTCTGACAGTAGACGGGATTGCAAAAATGGAAGCCAGGCTTGATACTTCACTATAGTACTGTTCCTGATTTTCATCATATTTAGGATAAGGAAGAATTCCATAAGGAGATTCCATCTCTCTGAATTCACTGGTGATATACGCACTACCGGTAGTAAAGAGTGCATGATTTGTTGCAAAAAAGGAACGTGCATATTCCCACATATCACTGTATCCGGATGCATCAGCACCATCCCAGATTTCGTCGTAGTCTTTTACAAACTTGTTATTGTTGTATACAGAACGAATCTTCTCAGCAATATTCAAAACCTTTTCATCATACAGACTGATAGAATAAGTATCATCATCATTTTTCACAGTATTGAAAACACCGCTTGCACTGGATGCAAAGGTTCCCATACCGTCACCGTCTATAAGACCAAAAACGTCATTCTTTGTAATAGCGCCGTCACCGTCCAAGTCATTCGAAACGGACTGCACCATCTTCAGGAAGGTATCCAGTGTCCACTTACCGTCTCTAACCAAATCATAAACGGAAGCGCCAATTTCATTTTCTACATTGTAGTCTTCCAAAAGCTGCTTGTTGTAGAACAGGAATCCTGCCCAGTCCAACTTATTCATGGAAATGTCGTTAATACAAAGGTACTGCTTGCCCGCAATGGTCAAGTCTTCCATAGCAGAAGGGCTCCAGTATTCTTTGGTCAGATCCACATTATTCAGACTGCCAAAATCGGTGAAATAGTTTTCAGTGATACATTTACCGAGCTTGTAGCCCCATCCGTAAATTACATCATATGCGAAATCGCCGGACTGATATAATGTCTGCAAAAGTGCAGCCGGCTCACCATTGACTTCTTCTCTTGCCTGAACTTTGACGCGGTATTTTTCTTCTACAGCCAGATTTCTCTCATGCACTGCGTCACTGATAGCCTGACCTGTATAGGAGTCTGCATCAATGTAAGGACCGCCGTAGTAATCCTTCATTGTGTCAGTGTGCTTGATAACAAGGAAAGTAAAATCCTGATTATCATAGTTTGCGGACGGAAATTCATCGTCTACACTGTTTCCACCTTCATCCGGCGGCCGTGTGTACTCTTGTTTGCCGCCTTCTTCAGCACATGCGGCAAACATGACGGCAACCATGGAAACAGCCAGAATCAACGCAAGAATCTTTTTTGTTTTCATTGTGTTTTCTCCATTTTTATAATAATTTATTACTTTATCTTTATGACATGCAGCCCCAGCAAATTACCGAAATATTCAAGTTCCGCAAGGGTTGCACCATAAACAAGGGAAGAATGATGGGTCACGCCTGCATTGCTGATTGCTTCCAGAAATTCCGGAAGAGGAACGGCAGGCTGCATCCATCCGCGAACTGTTCCTGTAAAGCGATCATCCGGATGCTCCAGCATCTTTACAGGAGATATCAACAGATTATATTTTTCCGTATCCTTAAAAATGTTAACAAACACTGCGTCTCCCGGCTGGTAACAGCCGTAACATACAACGGGATCTTCCGCATCTCCGAAAACAAATGGGATTTCTTTAATCTCCGGTTTGTCGGCAGACAACGCCATATTAAATTCGCCCATATGTGACAGGAACAGCGAGCCACCCTTCCAATCCGGACAAAAGATTTCTACAAAGGAAACATCTCCAAACCCGCGCATCAATGCACCGGTCAACGCTGCAGTGAGCACATCTCCCTCGCCTGCGTACCCGATGCCTCGCGCCATCGCTTTGCATGCTTCCATAAACGGCATCACAGTCAGTCCGTTTTCCGGACGGATTTCCCGGAAGTTCACAGTAAATGCGTCCAGCTTTTCCTGTTCCAGCCATTTACGTACTGCAAGACAGTTTTTCACCGTTTTTGCATGGGTCTCACGGGAAAACGGTGCCAGAACCTGACATGTATCCAAATCCCGGTCAATTTCTGTACTGATTTCTTCCTCCGTCACTGCATCGGCAAATGCAGAAAGTTCATTCCCCCTTGCATACACAGCAGTAACGCCGAATCGCTCCTGCAGTTCCTCATCGGAAATCAGAAAATCGCCCATTCCGTCAAAGCTTCCGCCGATTGTACCCACACGGGAACCTGCAAGACTGTTTGCGCCGGCAGCAATCCGTGCCAGACGTCCCGCCCGTTGTACCACATCAGACTGGGGATAAGGTCCAGCGGCGATAGCATATGCTTTGCCATGTCTGCGGAGCATGTTGGTCATATCCATCACGCCGTGAATTCCGTGATTGATGTTGATTTCATCCGGAGACTGGGATGGACTGAAGTCAAAGGTTTCTGTCGTATCCAGCACTACGACCGGCAATTTCGTCTGGGACAGCGTCTCAATAGATTCGAGAGATGGGGAATACGCCGCGTGCCATGTAACGATACAATCCACGTCATTTTCTTCAAACATGGCAACTGCCGCTGCAAATTCTTCTTTTATCCGGCAAAAGGAAGTGCGCAAAACGCTGAATCCGTCTTCTTCAAAAGCTGCTGCCAGCTTTTCATAAAAAGGTTCCAATCTTTCCCGTATTGTCAAGCCGCAGTCATCGTACAGCTTAATATACAAAGGAAGAAATCCAATTTTACATTTATTCATATGCTATTCCTTATATTAAAAGTCTACGTGGAACAATCTTGCAGCGTTGCCGCACAAAATATCCTGTACATCCGCCTTGCTGAGCTGAAGTTCCTCTGCACACCGTTTGAATGCGCGCAGTTCTTCATACATAAACGTGGTCATCTGCTCTGTGTCGTCCGTTTCACGCATATTGGGATCCGCGGAAACATCTCCGTATGCACCTCTCGGCACAACGTTCACATACCGATCCTCCTCACAAATCCGGTACATACGCATTTTTGTAATCGGCATATCGGAACCGAACAGGATCCGCTTTGTGCCTACCGCTTCAATGCATTTTACCATTGCAAGGGTCAACGTGTTCGCCGTGAAATCAAAGAGCATATTTTTCGTATTCTTCAAAACGGAAAAGGCATCTCCGATATCAGCCGGAACATACGCCCGTCCTATATGTGCGATAATCACCTTTGCACCGGGATACTTTTCCTCAATCTCCATCATCTGCGCCAGGTTGACCGGATCCCGCAGACGGAGAGAGCGAGGAATGTGAAGCATAATGATACCGCCCAGCTCATCCATTACCTGAAGATGGGAATGGGGAAGGAAATCGAAAATCCGAACTTCCCCCGCAGGAATATAGGAAGGAGAATTATTCAAATAAGGTTTGATCCCGCAAAAACCGTTTTTCATTGCTGCACGGATATCCTCGGGACTTGTATCCCAGTTGGTGCAATACAATGCAGGGAGATTTCTGTCTTTCGCGCAGGAAAGCACATAGGGATTCACTTCATCCAGCTTGCACGTAGGCATGCCCATAATAACAGCTTTGACATTTTTTCCGGGGAACATCTGCAAAAAAGACTGTTCCATATCCTCGATTGTCAAATCCGGGGCAACCATATGGGGCCAGTTTACGCAGCCTTTTCTGTTTTCCGGACGCACCCGCTGCATTTCTTCCTTGTAGATATGTACATGGGCATCCAATATGTTGTCCGGCAAAAAGTCAGCCAACTCTTCTTCATAAACTTTTCGATCATACTCTGTGACTGTAACACCGAACATCGAAACTACTCCTGACTATCAATTTACATTATAAAATATAGCACATTCCACTATATTTGTCAACAAAAAAAGCGCTCTGCTTGCATATATTTACTCGTTGTTCAAAAAGTTTTAACATGCATGACAGACCCATTTCACAGTTAAAGAATTATGCATCCCCATTTTCTTCCTGTGCCGGGGGAAGCGCCGCCGCATCCGGTTCCTCCAACGTGGGAATAAAACGGCGCGCAAACTTTCCTTTTCCTCTTGATTTCACATAGAAAAATCCGATTACAGAAAACACGACTGCCCCGATAAAGTTCACGATCAAATCTTTCATCGTGTCGATAATTCCCACATCCAGATACCCATGGATGCCGAAATCTGTAAGATTGTATTGAGTACCGTCTGCTGTAACAATCACTGTATCCACAATATTTCGGATTGCAGGCGGAACAGATCCGTCTGCCCCGGCAAACATAGCGGAAGAAACAGAATTCACAACAAAATCTTTCTGCATATCCAACAAGAACACCTGATCCATGAAAAATTCAAAAAATTCCCAGATTACGCCCACCGTCATAGAGAAACAAAAAGCAACTACCGCTAAAAACAAGGGCGAAAGCTGAAACTTGAACCTCGCGGAGCGGTTTAGCACATCCACCAAGGCAAATCCGATTGCGGCGCAGAGAAATCCGTTAATTGTATGCAGCATGGTATCCCAAAAAGCAAAGCGCAAATAAAATCCGGAAATTTCCCCGAGAATCTCCGCTGCAAAAATAAACAGCAGTACGATAATTTCCAGTGTTTCGGGCAGGCGAATTCCAAAGTTTTCCGAAACGAATGAGGGAAGCAAAAACAAAACAAGAGATAAGAGACACAAAAAGAAGTTTTCATACTTCCCTGTCACCAGTGAAACGACCGCCACCCCTATAACCAAAAGACGTAAAACCAGATATACAGCAAAAGTGGCTTTGTGTTTTTTGATGTGCGTCTTTAAATCCCGTCTTTTATTTTTCCTGTTGGCTTTTTTATCCATAGTCCCTCCTGTAGTTGATTTTATTTTTAAAGTATGTGCTTCACCTGTAAGGGATACCCAAATTTATCTCCCCCGACAAAGGGAGACGGAACAGCATAATTCTTCCTTCCCTTAAGCCTCCCTTGTGCAAAGGGAGGTGGGTTTTGCTTTGCAAAACCCGGAGGGATTGTAGTATGTACTGCCGATTTGCAGATTATACAAAATGATAGTATTACAATCCCTCACCCGCTCCGCGGGAGCTCCCTAGGATCCGCTCCGCGGCTCCAGCACAAGGGAGCCTAATGAAATTTTGCGCTTTGCAATAGCTTCCTTTGCCGCGGGACCACCATCTTCCCGAGCCTCCCCTGTGCAAGGGGAGGTGGCGCGGCTTTGCCGTGACGGAGGGATTGTCTGCAAATACTGTCGATTCGCAGATTATACAAAATGATAGTATTACAATCCCTCAGTCTCCGCTATGCGGAGCCAGCTCCCTTTGCACAAGGGA
>CASTST010000079.1 GCA_949451655.1 uncultured Eubacteriales bacterium
TTGCTGATCTTACTGCACATCCAAAGCTTTGTGACATACTGACCCGCATGCTTCCCTTCCTCGATGATATTACAGAGCTGCGTAAAATGAATTCTGACACATCTACAGGAGACAGTTATTTATACAGCATATCCGAAATAGAAATATATACGTCTCTTATGTCTATGCTGAAGGAAGAATTGCTGCCTTTTCAAGAACAAGTTACTTCGCCTGCACTCAAATGCTTTACAGAACGTATCTCTCTGCTGACAGAAAGTGAATATTATGCCACGCTGACAGAAAAACTGAACCAGCTCGCATCCAGAGTGCGGGACATACGCAGTATAACAGTCGGCGTAAATTTGGATTCCAGACTATTCCCCGAATCCGCCGGCGTTTTATCCATAAACAGCGAGCAATTCAAAAGCGGTGATTTTTTCAACAAAGTTCTGCGTCTGGATTTTAAAAACGATGACATGACCTGCATTGCAAATCTGATTCCTTTTCAAAAAGGGCAAAATGAAAATCAGCAAATGGCACTGATGAACGCTTTCAACAATGCCATATCGGACGTGTTCAAAACATCAATTCGTTCCTGGAAACGTGCAATTCAGTATTATGTGCTGGATAACACGGATTTTCTGCTGCGCATGGCACCGGAAATCGAATTTGTTACAAAAGGAGCCAAATTGATCAGGGAACTGAAAGAGCGAGGATGCCCCCTATGCACCCCTGAAATTCTTGATATGTCGGAAAGAAGCTTCCATGCGCAGGGATTGTGCAATCCGGTAATCTCCGTAAAAACGGACGCACCTCTCATACCGAATGACATTGATTTTGACGCAAACGCTATGATTTATGTTATTACTGGTCCCAACCGGGGTGGAAAAAGCGTGCTCACTTGTGCTGTAGGGCATGCATTTGCCATGGCGCAGCTTGGTTTGCCCGTTTGTGCGAACAAGGCAACGATCAGTCCGTGCGACCGTATTTACACCCATTTTCCTACAGGAAGTGATGACACTGTAGAAAAAGGTCGTCTTGGAGAAGAATGTGCCAGGTTGGACGCTATCTTTGATAGCGTCACAGCGCACAGTCTGGTACTTTTGGACGAATCTTTGTCTTCTACAGGCTCGTTTGAAGGAGCATATATTGCATCAGAAGTTCTTTCCGGCTTCAGCATGGCAGGATGCAGAGTGATTTTCTCCACCCATCTCCATGATCTTGCAGCATCTGTGGAGCAGATTAACAATACATGCGTTCCAAAAGGCGGAGTCCCCATTGATAATATGGTGGCTGAGGTTACAGGTGACGGGCAGCGCACATTCCACATTATCCGAAAAAAGCCGGACGGCAAAAGTTATGCGAAAGATATTGCAGACAAATTTGGTCTTTCGTTTGAACAAATATGCAAAAAATTAAATAAATCAGAATATTTATAAAATACACGTATTTGTATTACAAAAATATTGCAAAAAGTATTGCAATTTCCAAATTATTATGATAAAATATTATCTGTTGAATTTTGATTATATTGATCCATATAAACGGAGGTAAAAAAGATGGCTAAATGTGAAATCTGCGGCAAAGGCGTTGTGTTTGGTCACAATGTTTCCCATTCCAACCGCAAAACCAACAGAATGTGGAAGCCGAATATCAGAAAAGTGCGTGCAGTTGTTCAGGGCACACACAAAACCGTTCATGTTTGTTCTCGCTGCTTGCGTTCCGGCAAGGTTGAGCGTGCATAATCATTGATACATTTGCTCCCGCTATCGCGGGAGTTTTTGTTTTCCGAAAATATACTATGAAAGAACCTGTTTTAGCAATTATAAGTGAAAGCTGTCCAGAGGCTGCAAAAAGTCGGCTCGCCGCTTTCTTTACTGTCGTCACACTTCCGCCCGATCCCCTGCTTGCGTCTCCTGTGTCCTCACATCCGGATATGTTAATCACAATCATAAATAAAATGCTGTTTTGCCATCGTGAATATTACAAAACAGCATCTGATAAGATTGATGTCATCCTTTCACTGGGTGGTTTAAATTTGGTATGCGTCAACAGTCCCAGAGGAGCAGTCTATCCCTTAGATGTTGGACTGAACACACTAATTCTTCAGGATCAGCAAAAACTGATCGCACGCCGCGATACGCTTGCACCTGAACTACTTCCCTATTTAGCAGCAGATGCCAAGCAAGGCTACGCAGGGTGTTCCTCCCTTTATATAAACGGCACTCTTGTTACAGCAGATCCTTCTATGATTCGTGCAGCCCAAAAATGTGGTATTTCTGCCCATTTACTTCCCCAAGGCGGTATTTTACTGCCAGGTTATAATACAGGACTGATAGGCGGGTGCGGAGGGGTCTGGAACAGCACAGTTTATTTATTTGGAAATCCGGATAGCTGCGCACAAGGACGCAGACTCAAAGAATATTGTCAACATGCCAATATTACCATTGTTCCCCTTTGTGATGAGCCCTTATCAGACTTTGGCGGCATCCAGTTTGTTAAAACTGTAAAAACATAAGCCGCGATAAAACTCGAAAAACATTTACAAATCTGTATATCTGTGATATACTACACATTGTGAGTTCGCAAAATCCTCACAAAAAACAAAACTACGGAGAAAATTGAATATGAAAAGTAAAAGAACACTATTACTTATTGTGCAAGCAGGTCTTATCGCCGCCGTGTATGTTGCTTTCACATTTATGTCAGCGCTGCTCGGGCTTGCATCAGGTGCGATTCAAATACGGATATCAGAAGCGCTCTGTGTGCTTCCGCTATTCACTCCAGCAGCCATACCCGGTTTATTTATCGGCTGTGCTATGGCAAATTTCCTAACCGGGAGCCTGCCTATGGATGTTCTATTTGGTTCCTTGGCTACTCTTTTGGGTGCTTTAGGAGCATACTGCCTTAGTAAACATATTAAAAAGCACGGCGGCAGAACATCTCTGAATAAATTGCTTATTCCCATTCCAAACTTTCTTGCAAATATTATCATTGTACCCTGGGTACTACGATTGGTATACGGTGACACAGGTGCCATCTGGTTTCTGACGCTCACCGTTGGCATTGGTGAAGCAATTGCCGGAGTTGGTTTTGGTTTAATTCTACTGTTTTCTTTGGAAAAGCACGCAAAAAATATTTTTAAATAAGACATATAAAAAAGTCCACCAACATCGGTGGACTTTTTTGTATTATATAATCACAAAACATCAAACATCGCCATCATATTCAACAAGGTAACGAAAATAGCAATTACCATCCTCTCGTTTGATAATCAATGTTTTATAAGTAGGAGAGCTCTCATCATGTAATGAACAGGTAAAGTAAACACGATATGTATTTTGCGTTTCCTCAATTTTTTGTATATTATAGTCTATACTGTTTTCTTGCGGCTGCGCAACTGTTATATATGCATTCACCTTTTCTAAATATACAAAAAGCATGCTTGTAATATTTTTAATTTTCTGTTTCCCGCCAAAATATGTATAAACAAAATTTTCAAAATCATCTGCAGGAATAATTGCAGATATCTGCATTTGCGGATAGGTTTCTTTCACCTGATCCATCAAAGAGATATTTCCTGTATATTTTGCATATTCACGGTTGAGCATATAATTCAGCACAGCGTCCCGGCAAGTTTTCATAGCTTCATTTGCCCCATCAAAAGGAGCTATTTGCGGGGTGTTTACTGTCAGAATTTCCAGCATATCGGTTAGTTCTTCCGCTTTATCGCTTTCACCATCGTATGTATCCACGATTTCTTCTCCCTCATAATCGTGGGTATCAAAGCCAAGTGTTGATAAAAAATCGCGGGCACCGCATCCATACAAAGTTAATAGAAAAAAAGGAATGAAAAATATAGCACCGATTCTTTTGCGCATCACCATTCTCCATTTGATCAATAAAATATTATAGTATTTATTGTATCACGCCAACATAAGCATTGCAACCATTTCTAATTTTTTATAAAAAAAACGCCTAGGATTACCCCAGTCGTTTTCATTAAGCTAACAAATTACTTATCAGAAACTTTTCTCTTTCTGATAATAACCACAGCTGCGCATCCAACAAGTGCAATTGCAGCAACAATTACTACATAAACCATATTGTCACCAGTTTTAGGAGGATTTTTCACTCCGTTGTTACTGGAAGCAGTTGTAGTAGAATCTGCGGGAGCTTTTGTTGTGTCAGAGGGAGCCGTTGTTGTATCAGCAGGAGCTTCTGTGGTATCACCGGGAACAGGAACAGTGTACTTGTAGCTATCCTTCGCAAACAGCATCAGATCTTCAGCAGCAATTGTATCAGATGCAGGCTTAATCACAATCTCAAAGAACACGTCTCCGGCATTCATAGCTTTAACCTGTGTAAAGTCTGTAATTGTGATAATATATTTACCGTTATCCAAATCTTCTACTGTATAAGTGCCATCATTCAAGCCAAGAACAGACTCCAATGTTCCTGCAACAGAATCCATACCAATCTCAAAGGACAAAGAAATTGCTTGCTTATAGTTATCTGTTACATATATGGGGAGTCGGAAGAATCCGTCTTCGTCCTTGTACAATACTTCGGATACATTCATATTACCAGTTGCAGGAATTTTCTCTTCGGAAATGATTTCACCGCAAACTGTGCACTTAATTGTCTTGGAACCGTTTTCTGTTTCAGTCGGTTCTACAATTTCCGGCTCGCCGGGTGTATGGATACCGGTTGCAGGATGTTCAGTATCTTCAACATTGCTGATCTCTGTACCGCATACTGTACATGTAGTGATAATTCTACCAGCATCTACACAGGTAGGCGCAACGGTCTCAACCTTTTCAGTATGAGGAATCATAGCGATTTCTTCTGTTCTGAGCTTCTCATCGCATCTTTCGCAGAAGATATCCTGAGAACCTTTTTCTGTGCAGGTTGCAGCCTTTGTAACTACAGGAGCACCCTCCTGGTGACCCAGTGCAGGATGTTCAGTATCTTCAACATTGCTGATTTCTGTACCGCACGCTGTACATGTGGTAATAATTCTGCCTGCTTCTGTACAGGTAGGAGCCTTGGTTTCAGTCTTTTCTGTATGAGGAATCATAGGAATTTCTTCTATGCGGATCACCTCATTACATCTGCCGCAAAGAACTTCCTGTGAACCCTTTGACATACAGGTTGCAGCCTCAACTACCTTGATAGTTGCATTTGCTTCATCGTGACCCAGTGCAGGATTTGCATCATCATCTACAGTGCTGATTACTGTCTGACAAACAGTACACTTTGTTACGACCTTACCTGCTTCTGTACAGGTAGGAGCAATGGTTTCAGCTTCACCAGGTGTGTGGTCAATCATAGGAATTACTTCCTCAACTGTCTGACCGCAGTCCGGGCAAACACCACTCTTCAAACCGGTTTCGGTGCAGGTTGCATCTTTAACAACTTCAAGCACTACATTCGCATGCTCACAGGTTGCAGTTGTAATATGACCGGTACCATTGGCAGTTTTATCACCAATAGAAACAGCCGGATTCTGACCGTTACCATCTACAGTGGTATAATCAATTGCTACGAAATCAGAATCGCCCCAACATACGTCTACAGCATAGCTGTCGCCCTGCTGCATATTCTCAGGCAGTTCGAAAGTCAAGCGAGCGATAACGCCATCATTGCTTCTGTTCTCTTCAGCAGAAGCGGTACACATAATAAATCCAACCAGTTTGCCCTCTTTGGAAATATTTTTGCTTTCCAAAGCTCTGAGTATTCCGTCAGGACCATATTCTGCAGGAGGAACGATTGCAATGTCGCTGCTCACTGTCATTTCCGGTTTGTCTCCCTGATTTGTATAAATACCATCAATGGGAGTAAAGCTCTTCAGTTTCAGTGCATCATCGTAAGCAACAAATATACGAATGACATAAACGCCGGGGTTATTTACCAAACGAACGTCAACGGTTGCTTCTTTTGCATTCAGATCTACTTTGGCATCTGTAGCAAAAACGGTGAAGTCCTTATAAACTTCTTTGTAAGGATCCGGTGTAAAAGTCAATGCAGCTTCCTGCTTGCCGACAAAGGCAACTTCATCACCTGCAGCATTTTCTGCAGATTTAACCTTAACACCGTATGTAAATGTTTTTCCTGCAGAATGATCACCATCAAGGTTAAGCTTCAGATTCAGGAAAGTACCATTTCCGGTTTCGTCACCATTAGTCGGAGCATAAACAGTAAATTCTGTTACCTGATAAACAGTCTCGCCAAATTCTTCAACCGGGAAATACTGTGCCATATTTCTATGGTTAGAAGCACGTGTATTGCCCTGTTCGCAATCTGTGAAAACAGATCCACCCGCGGATTCAGCTATAGACATTTCAGACTCAAGGTAATATACCAAAACTGTCATTTCAGCAATACCGGGGTTGTCTGCAATGCCGATGGAAACATCAACACTGTTTGTAGTCTCCTCGTACTCAGCGTTGTTTTCAACCACGAAGGACGGAAGGTCCGCTGCGGAAGAATACAATGCCGGACTGATGCAAGTTACAAGCAATGCTGCCATCAAAACGATAGAAAACAGCTCTTTCATGTGCGTTTTTGCACCTCCATATCATAATTCTATGGGTTCATTATATACTGATTTGCGTGCAATGTCAAGTAATATTTACAAAAAAGGCACAATTATATTTGCATGAATTGGTGCAATTTTAATGATTATGCAAATTCAACTTACATTGCAAACGATTGACAATTTCAATTTCCTTACCATTATATACGTATACTCTGGGAACACGCATTCCAATGCCGCTCACAAGCTCATAACTGAAGGATCCTGCAGCATCTCCAAGCTGTGCGGCTGTAATGCACTGTTCGCCGTCACATCCCAGCAAAATGACCGGATCTCCTGCGGATACGGTGTCCAGTTCCGTCACATCCACCATCATCTGATCCATGCATACCCTGCCCAATATAGGACAGCGTTTCCCGCCAATCAGCACATGTCCCTTATTTGACAAGCTTCTGGGATACCCATCTGCATATCCTACGGGCACTGTAGCCAAACGAATCGGATGATCCGCCACATAAGTATGTCCGTAGCTGACGCCGTCACCCGCTTCTATAGTTTTTATATGGGAAATATGGGATACCAGCTCCATTGCGGAATACAGAGGATAGGAAAGATCCATCTCATCAGAAGGATAAATCCCATACAGCATTATGCCCATACGCACCATATCGTAAAACTTATCCAACTCCATTGTACCCGCGCTGTTGTTCAGATGCTTTATGGGAATTTTAACACCGAGAGAATCCAGCATTTCAATCATACGATCGAATTTTTCACGTTGTACAAGTGCCTGTGTTTTATCTTTTGCATCCGCAGAATAAAAATGGCTGAACATGCCGGTAATCCGCACACCGGGAAGCAATGAAATTTTTTGAATTTCATTTGCCGATTCCTGCGTAACAGGATATCCGATTCTGCACATTCCTGTGTCGATTTTTATGTGAATATCTGCCGTTTTTCCTTCCGATAGTGCAGCATCCGACAGTTTTTTCGCATCTTCATACCGAAAAATTGCGGTTGTGATATTCTGCTGTACAAGTATCGGATATTCTTCCGGATGGACATATCCCAAAATAAGAATCGGCTTTTCGCATCCATGAACGCGCAACTCCACTGCTTCATCTGCCGTTGCAACGCCAAACCAATCTGCTTTATCATCCAAAAATCTTGCAAGGACTGCCGCACCGTGCCCGTACGCATCTGCTTTGATAACCGCCATAATTTTGGCGTCTGCCGGAATACGGGCACGCACGCCTGCAACATTTTTTTCAATTGCATTCAAATCAATTTTTGCACAAATCCTCTGGTAACCCATGATAACTCCATTCCTGCTGCAAGATGTTATACAATTTCTGCAAGAGGCGCAATCCGTATATCGGACTGTTCCAGTGCTGTACGAATTTTCTGTGTAAAAAGCAGCGCTTTCGGTCCGTCCCCATGCACGCATATAGAGTCTGCACAAATCGCAATATCGGTCCCGTCTATCGCCTGTACGCGCCCCTGTGTCACCATGCGGACAACCCGCTCCACTGCCAGGTCTTCATCCTCGATCATTGCTCCCGGTTTGGTGCGCGCTACCAGACTGCCATCCGGCTCATATGCCCGGTCGGCAAACACTTCCCTTGCAACACGAAGCCCCATTTTTTCCGCTTCGTCCAGCATACAGCTTCCGGACAATCCCAGCAGAATCAAATTTTTATCAAATTGATATACCGCCGTACAGATTGCCTTAGCGAGCGCAGTATCTTTTGCCGCCATATTATACATAGCCCCATGAGGTTTCACATGAGACAGCCTTCCGCCGCAGGACACGGCAAAGGCGCTGAGCGCGCCCAGCTGATAGGTTACGTACGCCTGCACTTCCGCAGGAGACGCCTGCAAATTTCTGCGCCCAAATCCCATAAGATCAGGATATCCCGGATGTGCACCAAGTCCAACGCCGGCATGCAGCGCCAACTGAACCGTCCGATCCATAGTCAGCGGATCAGACGCATGATATCCGCAGGCGATATTTGCTGAAGTAATATACTGAATGATATCCGCATCGGTTTCCATGCGGTATGCGCCAAAGCCTTCGCCAAGGTCACAGTTCAAATCAACTTTTTTATTCATAACGTTTCACACTACACTTCCGGTCAATATTTCAAGGCTGTATTTTGAATATCCGTAATCAGCATATGCCCCGGCGCATGAGTAATGGCAAAAGAGGGCTTTGCCGCCATAACAGCCGCTTGAGGCGTAACCCCACAAGGCCAGAACACCGGAACTTCACCCGGGCGTACTGTAACCGCATCGCCGAAATCAGGGCGTTGTATATCTGAAATGCCGATCACTGCCGGATCACCGATATGAATCGGTGCGCCATGAACCTTCGGCATGGATGCTGTAGCATTGACAGCACGAACCACCTGATCTGCCGGCATAGGACGCATGGAAACTACCATATTCCCATGGAACACGCCTGCCGGATGGCAGGGGATATTTGTGAGAAACATAGGAACATTTTTACCTTCTTCAATATGACGAACGGGAATGCCCGCTGAAAGAAGTTCCCCCTCAAAGGAAAAAGAGCATCCAATCAGAAAAGAAACCAAATCGTCCCGCCAGAAGGAAGCAGCATCGGGGACTTCCTCTGTCATTACACCGTCAACATAAATTCTGTATTTCGGAAAATCTGTTGCAATATCCGCGTCTTTGGCGATTGTACGGAGCAGACGTGCTCCCGGATCGCTGACCTCCAAAACAGGACATGCGGCAGGATTCCGCTGGGCAAACAAAAGAAAATCATATGCATATTCCCGCGGGAGCACACACAAATTTGCCTGGGCATATCCATTGCACATACCCGCAGTCTGCCCGGTAATGCTTCCCTCTCGGATCAGTTGCCGCACCTGCGCCGGCTCCATATTTGCATAATTCATTCTGATACCTTCTTCCATAACTGGTTTTTTATATCCGCAAGCGCAGCCTGCATTTCTTTTAATGCAGCCAACGCCTCTTTTCTTGTTGCTTTTACAAAACGAATCGTATCACCCGGACGCATTTGAGCAAGCTTCGGCAGATCCGCCCGGATCACGGTGGCAATCTTTGCATATCCGCCTACCGTCTGACGGTCTGCCAGCAATATAATGGGCTGCCCGCCCGCAGGAATCTGCACGCTGCCGAGAGCTATGCCGTCCGACACAATATCTGTTCCGGACTTTGCCTGGGGTGCAGGTCCTGATAATTTCATACCCATTCGGTCTGATGCAGGGGTAACCGTATAGGATGCAGAAAAGAATGTATGCATCCCATCCTTTGTAAAGAAGTCGTCCTGAGGACCGGGAATTGCACGGATCATAGTCTGTGTATCTACAGCAGAGCGAACCGGAACTGAGACATTCCCCGAAACGTTTTTGCATGGAAATACGGACAAAACATCTCCCGCCCGCAGGCGGCGTCCATCCAATCCACCGATTTCACAGCGGAGATTGGTAGAGCGGCTATCCATAACAAGGGGCGCATCCAATCCACCGGATACCGCCATATATGTGCGGCATCCGCTGTCCGC
>CASTST010000080.1 GCA_949451655.1 uncultured Eubacteriales bacterium
ACAACATGCACAACATGCACTTTTCCATCGCCAATGGGAGAAATCACATCTCCGGCAATCGCACTGCCGTCTACAGTGATCTCCTTTACACCCTTGCATACACCGGCGCTGTTGTCCACATGAATTTCGTAGGTATCTCCCCGGAATTTGCGGGTTACCGTGAAACGGTTCATAGTATCCGGAACACAGGGGTTCACACGCAGTCCGTCATACTCCGGCATCACACCCAGAATATAGCGGGACACATTGTAAAACGTCCACGCTGCCGTACCAGTCAGCCAGGAGTTTTTCGCTTCTCCGTGCCGCACAGCGTCCTTGCCGGCAATCATCTGGGAATAAACATACGGTTCTGTACGGTGAATTTCACTGATATCCTCCAGATATGCAGGACAAATCTTCCGATATACTTCAAACGCACGATTTCCGCGTCCAACCACCGTTTCTGCAATGGAGATCCATGGGTTGTTGTGGCAGAAAATGCCTGCGTTTTCTTTATATCCGGGCGGATAGGACGAAATTTCACCCAGCTCCACATGATATTCCGTATACGGCGGATTATTCAAAACAATTCCGTATTTCGTATCCAGCCGCTCGATCACTGCATCCAGCGCCTGCACAGCTCTGCCTTCCTTCACACCAATGCCAGCCATAATACAGAAGCCCTGCGGTTCAATGAAAATCTGCCCCTGCGCACATTCCCGGCTGCCGATTTTCTTGCCAAAAGCATCGTATGCCCGGACAAACCACTCGCCGTCCCAGCCATGCTCCATAACTGCGCTGTACATAGCGTCCACCGCCTGCTGGGCACGAATAGCTTCCTCTTCCATTCCCTTCTGACGGCACAAAGCGATATAATCCGGACCGACAGCCACAAACATACCTGCAATAAATACAGATTCTGCAATGCCGGACTCAAAATTCGCCGCAGTTTGGAAGGATTCGCCTGGTGTTTTGGAAAAACAGTTCAAATTCAGACAGTCATTCCAGTCTGCTCTGCCGATCAGCGGCAATCCGTGGGGACCCAGATTTTCGACCACATGGTCGAAGGAACGTTTCAAGTGCACCATCATAGACTGGGCTTTTGACGCATCGTTGTCAAAAGGCACTGTTTCGTCCAAAATGCTCCAGTCGCCCGTTTCCTTAATATATGCAGCTACACCGAATATCAGCCACAGCGGGTCATCATTGAAGCCGGAACCGATATCCGCATTTCCCTTTTTCGTAAGGGGCTGATACTGATGATACGCGCTGCCATCCTCCATTTGGGTTGCGGCAATATCCAGAATCCGCTCTCTGGCACGTTCCGGAATTAAATGCACAAATCCCAGCAAATCCTGGGTGGAATCCCGGAATCCCATACCGCGTCCAATGCCGGACTCAAAATAAGAAGCAGAACGGGACATATTGAAGGTAACCATACACTGATACTGATTCCAGATATTCACCATCCGGTTGAGTTTTTCATCTTCGGAGGAAACCTGATATTTGGAAAGAAGCTCTTTCCAGTATGCAGCAAGCGCGTCAAGGGCTGCGTCAACCTGCGCATCGGTTTTATATGCGTCCATGAGCTGTTTTGCGGGCGTTTTATTGATCACGCTGGGAGCTTCCCATTTGTCATCCTCCGGATTTTCGCAATATCCCAGAACAAATATAAGGGATTTTTCTTCACCCGGCTCCAATGCAAGGTGGATCATATGGGAACCGATGGGCGCCCATCCGGAAGCTACGGAATTTCTCGCCTGCCCTGCAAACACTGCGTCAGGGTGATCAAATCCGTTATACAATCCCATGAAGGTTTCCCGGTCCGTATCAAATCCGTCAACAGGTGCGTTTACAGCAAACACTGCATAGTGATTTCTACGCTCCCGGTATTCCGTTTTATGATAAATTGCGCTGCCGATAATTTCCACTTCTCCAATAGAGTAATTGCGCTGGAAGTTGGTTTGATCGTCCCAAGCGTTCCACAGGCAAAACTCCACAAAAGAAAACAGTTTGATTTCCTTTTTCTGATCGCTGTCGTTACTGATTTTCAACCGATGCACTTCACAGGTATCTCCAAGAGGCACAAAGGAAGTCTGGGACACGGAAAGTCCTTTTGCACTGGAAGCAATCGTTGTATATCCCATACCGTGACGGCACTCATACGTATCGTATGGTGCTTTGACCGGCATCCATCCAGGCGTCCACACAAAGCCGTCGTCATTGATATAAAAATACCGTCCGCCTGCGTCGGTAGGCACATTGTTATAGCGATATCGGGTCAGACGCAGCATCCGGGCATCCCGGTAAAAGCAGTATCCGCCGGAGGTATTGGACATGAGTGAAAAGAAATCTTCACTTCCAAGATAGTTGATCCAGGGATACGGCGTATCCGGCCGTGTAATCACATATTCCCTGTCTGCATCGTTAAAATAGCCGTACTTCATAGGTTTGTTTTGCCCTCTCTTATGTTATATGTTCTTATATAAAAAGCTTGTCCAATGGAATTTGTGTAAAGCTTTCCAGATAGATATCGCTTTTTTCTTTGATTTCCGATATATGATCCTGCTCATCCTCGTCAAATACGGCGCACACGGGAAATCCACATTTCTTTGCAGTAAACACAGCATGCCGTGCGTCCTCAAAAACCCAAGTGGACTCCGCATCCGTTCCGAGAATCTCCAGCGCCCGCAAAAACACGTCCGGCTGTTCTTTGCCCGCGCCCACTTCTCCGCAGGTTGTGATATCCCGGAAATACTCAAAGACTCCTTCCCGCTTCAGCGCGGCTTCAACCAGATACCGATCCGTAGCAGTGGCGACACACATAGGAATGCCACGGCCTTGCAATGCTGCAAGGAGTTCCCGAATGCCGGGACGAAGCTGAATTTCATGATAATATGCCTGTTCTAATATACGATTCCAGTCCTGCACAATCTGTATCGCTGTACTGTCAATGCCATATGTGTGCCGAATATATTCGGCAGCGTCCATGATACCCATGTACCGGACCGTATCATCCAGATCCGCCTTTGGTTTTATGCCCTTCCCTGTAAGATATCTGCAGCAAAAATCCCGATACAAATACATGGAATCAAACAGTGTGCCGTCGCAGTCAAAAATTGCTCCCCGGATCATGCTTTCCCTTCTCCATTACATAAGCTGCGGATCCGATTCACAAAGGTTTTCGCATCCTCATTCCACATAACGATCAGCGTGCCGTCAGCAACCCGGATCATGCTTTCCACGCCCGTGAATTCGTTGCTGACGCCAATAGGCACCATACTGGTCAGGCACACATTATCCAGAGGAAACTTCAGCCCCTGCAGCGTCACGCCAGCGGCGCGGTCTGCCGCAAAAACAGACACCATGCCGGATTTTTCCGCTTCAAAGTGCAGCTCACCGTCTCCGAAAATACACGCGGCATTTTCCTCACCCCACAGCCAGCATACTGCTCCGTGCTCTGCCGCACCGGCACAATTCTGCAGGTTGGCTACAGTATGATCCAAGCGTCCGCCAAGACCTCCGTATATGATAAAATTCCGGTAGCCTCTTTTCATTCCCTCTGCAAGCGCCAGCGCCGTGTCCGTATCATCCTTATCTACAGGGTGACAAATTGTCTTCTCAATTTTCGGCACATGTCCCAGAGAATCGAAGTCTCCTACCGCAAGATCCACACAGATTCCCGCCTTTTCCAAGGCGGCAAATCCCGCGTCCGCTGCAATAATCAAATCGCCCTCTCCGCGGTCTATGTACATTCCTTCCGTAACGGAAGCACCTATAATATAACAGATATTTTTCATATTCATCTCCACGCCTGCCTGCAGTCCTTATTCCGTACCCAGCAAAAGCAGTTTTCCATATGACATATATTCACGTACAAGCGCCGAAAACAATGCATACGGGTTTGGATCCTTTGCCAATATAAATTCGCTCTTGCAATGGAGCCGGGAACAGATCAGTTTGATACGGGGAATGTGAAAGGCATTGGACACCGACACCATTGTGTAATCCGATATGCCCTCATCTTCCATAATATCCAGCGCGTTCTTAATATTTTCTATGGTGCTTTTTGACACATCGTCCATATAAATACGCTCTGCGTCAATCCCCATTTCATCCACCAGATAATTCTTCATAGCCTGCGCTTCCGGCATTACCTCATCCGGTCCCTGCCCGCCTGTAACAATACAGACAGATCCGGGAACCTCTTCCATATATTCAGCAGTTTTATTCAGCCGCTTGCGCAGCACGCTGCCGGGACGCTCGCCGCGCAGACCTGCGCCGTATACCACAAACACAGTTTCCCTGTTTAAATCCTCCGGATGGGCCTGCATACTGTTCGTTCCAAAAATATATGCGCACAGGATACAGAAGGTAACCATATAAAAGCACATACCCCAGGCAAATATATTTTTCAGAACAAAAAATACTTTTTCTGGAATAATCCGCTCCCATATCCGCTTAAAAAACAGGGGAATTCCCGAAACCAATATTGCCAAAATCGCAGCAACATAGGAAAGCTTGCCCTCCGTCCAGATCAGCAGCTTGATGAAATAGCTGAAGTATGCGATAAAAGCAAACCCGCCGCAAACAATGTACAATACATTCAGGAACCGGTCATATCCGCTGCGTTTTCCCGTTTTCGTCATTTGTGCCCTTTCTGCGAATTCGCTTATCGGATGGCAGTTCCCACAGGAACAATATCGTCCACAAAAATAACCTGACATCCGCAGGCATTATTGGTTGCTGCAAGCAGCATTCCTTCGCTGGTAACACCGCTGAAACGTGCGGATTTCAGATTTGCAAGGACGATGATTTTCTTACCAACCAGCTCGTCCGTAGTGTAATCATGCTTGATGCTGGACACGATCACCCGTTCCTTGCCTGTGCCGTCATCCAAAGTCAGCTTCAGGCAGTTGGCAGACTTGCGGATCTCTGCCGCTTTCACAATCCGGCAAACCCGCAGATCTATTTTGTCGAAATCATCCATGGTGATTTCATCCTTCACAGGCGCAACCGGATCCGGCTCACCATATTCCCGCTTGGGCACCGCTTTGGATTCCTTTGCAGCAGCCTCTTCCTCCATCTGCTTGTCCAATGCAATTTCTTCTTCTGTCTGACCGTAAGAGAAGTCCAGAAGCTTCACATAGCTTTCCGCATCAATCGCATACAGGAACAGGTACAGACGGGGACCTTTTTCCTTATCCAGAAGGAGCTTGTACACATTGGAGAAAAATGTACGCTGCACGCCTTTCAGTTCCTTTTCGGGGAGATCTTCTCCAAACACCTGCTTGGGAATTGCATAGAGTTTGCTATTCAGTGCATCCAGATCAAAACCGCCCGCAGACAAATATTCGTGGAGAAGAGCAATTTCCTTCTTTTCCTCTTCGCTAAGCGCATCATATATTGCAAAGTTCCGTGTCCGGCGCAGGCGGTTCATCTGATCCGGTGCACACTGCTCCAGCCAGTATTTTGCCTTGTCCAATCTATCTTTAAACTGATCCAGACAATACGGTGTGCCAATCTTTTCGAAAATCGTTTCCAGCATGGGCACATTAAAGTTAACAATCGAACCAAGCTGCACCAGATGCCCCATGGGCACCGGAATGACCTCGTGCCCCTCTACTGTGGTGTTATACATAATTTCACGGGTGCGCTCATCCGCCGTACCGTCCGCGCAGGCAGTATACATTTTATCAAATTCAAAATACTGCCGCAGGATTCCGTCATCGAAACAGAAATCAAAGGCTTTCATGGGATCCGTTTTGGAATACAGCCACAGAATAACCTCAGGCTGATACAGACGGAGCAAGGTTTCCGGGGTAAGATTCAAGCCGGAAGAACCGGACATTTTTCCGGTAGTGCCTTTGATACCGATAAATTCATATCCCTGGAAAATGGGGGCATCATACCCAAAAATTTCTTTGGAGATATGCTTACTGGTGTCATAGCTTCCGTTGATGCTCGCATGATCCTTTCCGCCCGGCTCAAAGTCTACGCCTTCATACATCCACCGCATAGGCCAGTCGATTTTCCAAGCAAGCTTACAGTTGAAGTCTTTTGTAAAATCAAAGGTGCCGGCATGTCCGCAAGCGCATGTATATTCTGCAACGGTGCAATCATCGGAAAGGCTCTGGATTTTCGTGGTGTCCCTGTGACACTCCGGACAGTAAATGCTCACCGGATAATACGCCTCCCGCTCTCCGGGAGCTGCGTCCTGGGTACGGTGGCTGTCAATGATATCGAAAATCTCTCCCCGCTTTTTCAGCGCATGGAGAATATGCTCCACATATTTGCCGCTGCGATACATGTCCGCCTGATACCGGTAATCCATATCTATGCCGAATTTCGCAATGCTGTCCATAAATTCCTTTTCGAAATGGGCAGCAAAAGTAGGATATTCCACCGCATCGTCAAAAGGATTCGGAACATCCACATAAGGGTAACCTATATATTTTTCCATATCGCCGTCCACAGCGGCAACGTTTACCGGAATTTTGCGCAGTCTGTCAAATTCATCCCATGAAAATAGCAGCCGTGCTTTTTTCCCCATTTTACGCAGCGCACGCACTACAAAATAGCTGGTAGCCACATCACGGAAGTTTCCGATATGGATGGACCCGGAGGGGCTGATGCCCGCGGCGCAGACATATTCCGGCTTGTCCGGATTTCTCTTTACAATTTCCTGTGCAATCTTTTCTGACCAATGCATGAAACTTTACCTCAAAATCTATAGTATATAGTATTATATCGTTTGCTCATTTTCATTTTTTCCCTGCTTTGCAGATTTGGAAAGCAAAACAAGAAAATCATACACACCGGAGATGGGATACACACTGCATCCCTCCACGTCGATCGGATACCGGGACATGCCCCGTTTTGGAAGAGCCGCCCGGGTAAATCCGATGCGCACCGCTTCTTTTGCGCGTTCCTTGGCAAAAGACACTGCCCGCACCTCGCCGGAAAGTCCCACTTCCCCCGCAACAATCATATCATGGGGAACCGGAATATCTTTTATACTGGAGCAGAGAGCAAGGGCAATTGCCGCGTCCGCAGCCGGCTCATCAATACGCAGACCGCCCACAACGTTCAGATACACATCGTTGGCGGAAAACCGCAATCCCAGCCGTTTTTCCAACACTGCAAGGAGCAGACACATCCGGTTAAAATCAATTCCGTCCGCCACCCGCTTGGGGGACGGATAAGAGGTTGGCGTTACCAATGCCTGAATTTCCACAATAATCGGACGCGTACCTTCCATGGTACATACCGCACAGCTGCCGGATACACCCACCGGTCTGCCGGTAAGCAGCATTTCCGAAGGGTTGTCCACTTCTGTCAGCCCGGTATCTGTCATTTCAAACACACCGATTTCATTGGTGGAACCATATCGGTTTTTCACCGCCCGAACAATCCGGTAGCTTTGGTTGCGCTCCCCTTCAAAGGAAAGTACCGCATCCACCATATGCTCCAGAACTTTCGGACCGGCAATACCGCCTTCTTTATTGACATGCCCTACCATAATAATTGCTGCGCCGTCCGCTTTGGCGCATCGGATAAAACGGGAGGCGCATTCCCGCACCTGGCTGGTGCTTCCCGCCGAAGAGGACGATTCGTCACTAACCATCGTCTGTATGGAATCCACGATCACCACGTCCGGCGATATGCGGTCATACTCTGCAATAGCGGCTTCCACTTCCGTTTCCGTGAGAACAAGAATATCGGCATTCTCTACACCCAGCCGCTTTGCCCGCAGCTTCAATTGCCCTCTGGATTCCTCTCCGGAAATATAAAGAATTTTATATTCCCGTCCGGCACGTCCGCAAAGCTGCATCAGCATAGTGGATTTTCCAATTCCCGGTTCTCCCGCAAGCAAAACAGCACTGCCCAGTACTAAACCGCCTCCCAGCACCCGGTCCAGTTCTCCGATACCGGTCAGCATGCGGTGGCAGTCCACCGACTCCATTTCAGAAAACGGAATCGCTTTTTCCCGGGATCCCGGTCTCCGCCCGGACTTTACGGCACCGGACGCTGACGGCGGCTGATATGTTTCTTTTTGAAATGTATTCCATGCGCTGCAGGACGGACACTGTCCGTACCATTTTGGACTTTGAAAATCACATTCTGAGCACACATATACCTCTTTAGGGGATTTCAAAAGCCACACCTCTCTTTGCAACACAAGTTATATAGTATTGTACCATATTCCTACGTTCATTGCAAGAAAGATTTTCCGTTTTTACAGGATCAGCCGTCCGCGCTGCTGCCTGCACAGTATTCCATAATTGCACAGGCAATTCCCAGACTGAGTGTTTTCCGATAGGATGCGTCTGCAAGAAGCTCCGCTTCCTCCGAATTGGACAAAAATCCGCATTCCACCAGCACTGCGGGAATATTCATCCGATGCAGCAGATAAATCCCTTTTGTGGATGCTTTGGTCTGACGGTCATTTTCCGGCTGGATATATTTCTGCACATATTTTTGAATCATATCTGCCATACGCATGCTTCCTGCATCATTGGGAGAATAATATACCTGCAAACCGCTGTATTTGGGATCGGTAAATTTATTCATATGGATGCTTACAAAATACTTCGCCTGGGTTTCCTGCGTAAACCGCATCCGGTTTTTCAAGTCGTAAATTTTTTTGTATCCTTTATAATCGTTCCGGTCCTGATACATGTCATACAGCAGCATATCTTCTGTGCGCGTCATTACAGTGGGATACCCCGCCGCATTCAATATTGCGCAGACGTCTGCTGAAATAGACAAATTCAGATCCTTTTCCAGAAGCCCCTCCTCGGAGGAACACCCGCCGTCCTCTCCGCCGTGTCCGGGATCAATTACAATGGATATGGAATCCTCTTTTCCGTCTGCCGCTATGGTATTCTGCTTTCGACTCAAAATCCCCTGCACCCCTGCAAACAGTCCGGCAGCAATAAAAAACACAAGAGACAGAGAGACAAACCCTGATAAATATTTGGTTTTCGCTTTCATCCAATCCTCCAAGGCACAACAGTATTGTTTTTCATTATATGCTGACGGAGAATTCTGTATGATTGGCAGGACTCCACCTATCCTAAGCCTCCCCTGTGCAAGGGGAGGTGGCACGCCGCACCCCGCCAAACTTATGCCTCCCTTGTGCAAAGGGAGGTGGGTTTTGCGTAGCAAAACTCGGAGGGATTGTCCCTGCTTTCATTTTGGATAATTTATAAATCGACAGCTTTACTGTACAATCCCCCACCCGCTATGCGGGAGCCCCCTTTGCACAAGGGGGCCTTTTAAGTTAGTGCTTCGCGACAGATCCCTTTGGAGCCATGTAGTGGAACTTCACATGGGAGCCTAACCAAACTGCAGCAGCCTCCTTTGTGTAAAAGGAGGTGGCACGGCCAAGCGCAGCGATCGTGTCGGAGGAATTGTCCCTGCTATCATTTTGGATGATCTACAAATCGGCGGATTTACTGTACAATCCCTCACCCGCTTCGCGGGAGCTCCCTTTGCACAAGGGAGCCTTTTAAGATTTGTACTTCGCGGGAGTTCCCTTTGCTGGGGGAGTCTTTTGAATATTTTACTTCGCGGAGCTCTCTTTTCTGGGAAAGCCTTTTTTGTTGGTGATCGGCACCTATGGAGAGGAAGTGCCGCAGCATCTCTCTTTACCGGGTCCTCCACCTAGAATGCAAGCCTCCCCCAGCAAAGGGAGGTGGGTTTTGCGCAGCAAAACTCGAAGGGATTGTCCTGCCA
>CASTST010000081.1 GCA_949451655.1 uncultured Eubacteriales bacterium
TTAATAGGCTCCCTTGTGCAAAGGGAGCTGTCAGCGTAGCTGACTGAGGGATTGTTGCTACTATCATTTTGTATTATCTTCAAATTGGCAGTACCACTCAGACAATTCCTCCGTCTTGCCTTACGGCAAGCCACCTCCTTTTGCACAAAGGAGGCTTTTTCATTTCGCTACATATTTTGCAATATCTTCTAATTTACAAGACAATGCTGTACATAATTTATCCAACGTTCTTGTCTCTATATTCTCGTTTGCCCGTAATCTCCGAATTGTTTTGCTGTCAATACCGCATTTTTCTCGGAGTCGATATGTTGAGATATTTTTCTTTTCCATGGTTTCCCATAATTTGTCAAATACTATCATAAGTTCATCATTTGTTATTTTCGTTATTTAACGAGTCGTTGATTTTATCTAAAACGGATGAGATGCAGGTAAGTTGTTCAGTGCTTAGATTTATAAATTTGTCTGACAGATCTGAAGCTATTTTTATATCTGTTATTTTAATATCATCTTTCAGTAAATAATTTGGAGACACATCTAAAACTTCACATAATTTGCAAAATGTTTCTAAACTTCCAACAAGAGTGCCCTGCTCGATTCTTTTAATTGTTTCTACAGATAATCCTACTGCTTCAGCTAATTCAGATTGTGATAATCCTACCTTTATTCTTGCTATTTTAACGTTCTTGCCCATATTTGTAATCATTTTTTGTGTCCTCTAATCTGAGTAAAAGTAAACAAAAGAATACTTTAAATATACATTTATTATAATTCTTTTAGCGACAGCACAAAAGGGATTTAAAATACCTGAAAAGATATTTTTAGTATACATCCTGATAAAAATGTGCTATAATAATATAGTATCGTCCAATTTTTTAATCACCTTTCAGGTTTAAATGCCTCACCGTTATTTAACAGCCAATTTACATCTTTACCCAACACTTTTGCAAGAATAAACAGTTCATAATCAAATACAGGACGTTTTTGACCCTCTAACAAAGATAGCGCGGGAAGACTTATATTTAACCCTTCCACTTGCAATTTTGCCAGCAAATCTTTTTGTAACATGTCTTTTTCTTTTCGTGCAATGGTAACGCGTTCTCCAATAATATTTTTGTTTCCTAGTTTTAATTTTCTATAATTCAAAATTCTCACCTCTCTATTTTAATATAACCAAAATTTTACATTTTAATTTTGGCATTACCAAAATAGAGCAATTAAAGTGCAAAAGAATTGATTTATTATTTTTGGAAAAAATATCACCAACAATTTCATACAATCTTTCAATCAGAGGTACACATCCATGCAAAAACAAACCACTCACAAACACACAATCCTTCTTCTGTTTCTCACCTTATCCCTACTATTCACATCCTGTACAAGTCCGGCAGAAACGCCGCCGGTGGAAGAAGAAAAAAGCGCCCTGCAAATCACATATCTGGATGTGGGGCAGGGCGACTGCACGTTTATTCAATTGCCGAACGGTGAAACCATGCTGATCGACGCAGGCAATCAGCGGGACGGGCAGCGCATTATTCAATATATTCAAAGTCAGGATGCGGCAGCCTTGGACTATGTTATTGCCACTCATCCCCACGCGGATCATATCGGCGGCATGGCTGAAGTGATTCGGGCATTTGATGTGAAAAATGTATATATGCCGAAGCAATCCCATACAAGCGAAACATTCGAAAATTTGCTGGACACGATTGCAGAAAAGGATTTAACCATTCAGACTGCGAAAGCCGGGAAAGTATTGTTTGACGAAGGAAGCTTGAAAGCGGAATTTCTCGCGCCTGTGGGTGAGGGCTATTCCAATTTGAATAACTATTCTGCTGTGCTGAAGCTTGCATATAATGATAAGTACTTTTTATTTATGGGCGATGCGGAGCAAGAGGTAGAAAATGAGTTATTAGAAAGCGGACAGGATTTGTCTGCTGATGTTTTAAAGGTGGGGCATCACGGCAGTGATACATCTTCAGGGAAGGGATTTCTTGAAGCGGTGCGTCCTTCCTTTGCGGTAATCAGTGTTGGAACAGGAAACAGCTATGGGCATCCCGATGCTGTTACGCTGTCTGCTTTACAGGAATTGGGGGCAGATATTTGGCGTACAGATGAAAAAGGGACAGTCGTTATAATCGCAACAGTGAAAATATAACGGTGCAGAATATAGATACATCGGCACAGCCAAACGCACCACCAACGGATGAAACAGAAGAACAGGAAACAACGAAAGCAGAATTATCGGCAGAGAATCTGCAAGGGGAAACTGTTTATATAACAAACACAGGAACGAAATACCATCGGGACGGATGCAGATTTTTATCCAAAAGTAAGATCGCAGTTTTGCTGGAGAAAATTGACGTTGAAAAATACGCGCCGTGTTCGGTGTGCAATCCGCCGGAAAAGGAATGAGGAAGATATGAAAATAACAATAGACAGAATAGAAAAGGGATTTGTTGTGGCAGAATTGCCTGGAGGGCAGACTGTAAATATTCCGGAAATCGTGTTTCCCGGTGCGGTAGAAGGAGATATTTACACAATAGTAAAAGACTGCGCCGAGCGGGATGCTAGGCGCAGCCGTATTGATGATAAGATGAAGCGGTTATTTGAGGATTAAATAAAGGGAAGTATTGTAGGAGCCATCACGGTTAAAAGGCTCCAGCAAAGTGAGCTGTCGTGATAGCATTACCCCAATAGGCTCCCATGTGAGGATTCACTGCGTGGCTCCATAGGGAGCTTCCGTGAACCTTCAATAAAAAGGCTCCCTTGTGTAAAGGGAGCTCCCGCGAAGCGGGTGAGGGATTGTTGCTACTATCATTTTGGATGAACTACAAATCGGTAGACTGTGCAGACAATCCCTCCGACACGGCTTGCGCCGCGCCACCTCCCCTTGCACAGGGGAGGCTTTGGTGCTTGGTGTAAGACAATTCCTCCGTCACAATCGCTACGCTTGGGTATGCCACCTCCTTTTTCTGGGGGAGGCTATAAATGGTAAGGCTCCCTTATGGGAGCCTTTTCATTTGTTAATCAAAATAGGTTTCAATCACCTTGCTGCATTCCTCTGGCGAATAGCGCCAGTGGGACATATGCTGTATTTGTGTCGTGTCAACATAATATTGCAGTGGCGTCTTTTTCACCGCCGTGTGACTGTCGATCAGCACAAGCTTGATTTTCATGCGTTCCGGGATGATGTTTTTTATGTAAACGGAACAGCAGTCTCCTGGGGATACATTTTCCCGCAGCTCCGCCAGACCGGCAAGATTGGGCGTTAGCTCAACGAAAATCCCGTAGTCTTCAATGCTGCGCACAATGCCGGACACCGTGCTGCATGGCGAAAATGCCGCGGCGTTTTCTTCCCATGTACCCAGCAGTTCCCGCAGGGACATATAAATTCTGCCTGTTTCCCGATCAATGCTTTTGACCACGGACATGATTTTCTGTCCTGCATACAGCCGGTCGGAGGGATGAAAAATCCGGGAAACCGAGATACAGTCCACACAAATCAGGGAGATGATTCCGCAGCCGATGTCCACGAAAGCGCCGAACGGATCCAAGTGTGTGACCGATGCGGGAATGATATCACCGGGGGAAAGCTTTTTGATAAACTGTTGCGTGCATTCCTCCTGGGCGGCGCGGCGGGAGAGAATTGCGGTAGGTTTGCCGCGGGTGTCCTGAATTTTTAGAATCTTAAAGCATACAGGCTTTCCCACCCGGGTAATAACGGCGATATCCTTGCCGCCTTCGGGAGAATATAATGCTTCCTCTTTGGGAATGATTCCGGTAGCAAATCCCAGATCCACATGCAGGCTCATATCCGTACAGTCGCAGACGGTGGCGACTGCCTCTAAAATGCGTCCCTGACGCATAGCGCGTTCCAGCATCCGCAGGGAAGATGTGTACAGGATATTTGCATCCGTATCAATGAGAGAGCCTTCAGGGAGATACATATTTTCATGTTTTTGCCGTTCCATATAGTTTTCCTTTCCGTTTTCTATATCGCTTGTACGATACATTTTATGAAGGGGGACAGGGAATTATAACCGTATATACAACAAAGTGTAAATAAGGAGAAAAGTCTATGAAACTGCAAGGGAAAACCGTTCGTGCACGCTTTCAGGCGTTTATCACAGAGGCTGCGGTACTGCTGATCGGCAGCGTCATGTTCGGACTTTCGGTAAATTTGTTTATAGAACCGGGCGAAATTACTATGAGCGGCTTCACCGGTGTTTCCACAACCATTAACTACTTTTTGGGTACTCCCATCGGAATTATGATGATTTTGCTCAATTTGCCCCTTTTGTTTTTTGAATGGCGGCGTGCCGGGGGCGCCGGGGTGCTCCGGACGGGAATCGGTATACTGTTTACTTCTATGGCAATTGATGGTCTGGCGTTTATCCGTTCCGATTTTACGGATCCGCTTTTGTGCGCAGTGTTTGGCGGACTTGTAATGGGAGCCGGCGGCGGACTTCTGCTGACTCGGGGATATACCACCGGCGGGTCAGACCTGTGTGCTTTTTTGCTGACGCGCAAATTCCGCCGGCTGTCTACCGGGCGGGTGATTCTTCTGATAGACGTTGTGATCGTGGTCGGTTCCTCCGCGCTCATGCAGCGCTGGACAGGGCTGCTGTATTCCTTTGTTGCTGTGTGGTGCTATACGACTGCTTTTGACCGGGTGCTGGAAGGCTTTGGCGGAGCGAAGCTTGTTATGATTATCTCTGATAAATATGAGATAATTGCCCAGCAAATAGCAGATGAAATGCATCGGGGTGTAACGCTGCTGTACGGGGCGGGATGGTATACGAAATCAAAGCGGAACATGCTCCTTTGCGTAATCAAGCGCAGTGAACAGTATGCGCTGACCAATCTGGCGCGCCGTGTGGATCCGGGGGCGTTTGTAATTCTTTCCAATGCATCGGAGGTGCTGGGAGAAGGGTTTGAAGACGCCTGAGGGGAAAATATGCGGTTTTTATTGAAAACGGGGCGGTTATGCTGTATAATAGATTGTATTATTTGATTGAACCCGAAAGGATGCATATAAATATGGAATATTATTTTTCAGAAAAGCTTGGAAAACTGAAACCCTCTGCCATTCGTGAAATTTTTAAAAGTCTGTCGGATCCCAGCATTATCAGCTTTGCTGCAGGAAATCCCTCTCCCCTTTCTTTTCCTGTTTCCGATATGGCTGCTATTTCAGCGGATATTTTTGCAACCGCTTCTACGGAAGCCCTCCAATACAGTGTAACGGAAGGATATCCGCCCCTGCGCAGTGCCGTGGAGGCACGTCTGCGCGAAAAGTTCTCCATCGGCAGAGAAGGGGACATGACGATTATCACCTCCGGCGGTCAGCAGGGAATTGAACTGGCATGCAAAGCCCTGTGCAACGAAGGAGATGTAGTGATCTGTGAAGATCCGTCCTTTATCGGTGCGCTGAACGCGTTCCGCTCCTGTGGTGCGAAAACGGTGGGGCTTCCGGTAGAAGGCGACGGCATTGATCCGGAAAAGCTGGACGCATTGCTGGAACGCACGCCTAACGCCAAACTGGTTTATCTGATTCCCACTTTCCAGAATCCCGGCGGAACGACTATGGGACTGGAAAAACGGAAAGCAGTATATGAAATCTGCCGCCGGCGGGGAATCATGATTTTGGAGGACAATCCTTACGGGGAACTGCGTTTTTCCGGAACAGATCTGCCTACACTGAAAAGTATGGATACAGAAGGAATTGTGCTGTATTCCTCCTCCTTCTCCAAAATCCTTTCTGCCGGCATCCGTTTGGGATATCTGTGCGGACCGGAGCCTGTTGTGCAGAAAATGGTTGTTGCAAAACAAAGCGAGGACGTACATTCCAATATATTTTTCCAGATGCTTACCTATCGCTATATGACAGAATTGGATCTGGATGCACATATTGCCGGGATCAAGACGCTATATCGAGATAAATGTGCCCTGATGCTAAGCACATTGGATGCACACATGCCGAAGTCTGTTACTTACAGCCGACCCCAGGGCGGTCTGTTCATTTGGATGACTCTGCCGGAATCTATTGATATGATGACGTATGTGCGCAGTGCGTTGGAACAGGGCGTTGCAGTGGTGCCCGGCAACACCTTCCTGTGTGATACGGAAGGCTCTATCAATGCGGTTCGTCTCAACTATTCTACCCCGTCTGATGAGGAAATTGTGCGGGGATGCGAAATCCTTGCAAAGGTTGCCCGGGAGATGCTGGGGGCAGAGTAAAGCGCAGGTTCAAACAATTATTTAAGCCAAAGAAAGGCGCAGTTACAATATGAATATATGGCATGATATCGACCCGGCAATGATCACGCCGGACAGTTACTCCGCAGTCATTGAGATATCCAAGGGATCCAAAAATAAATATGAGTTGGATAAGCACACCGGTTTGCTCCGGCTGGATCGGATTTTGTATACGGCAACCCATTATCCGGCGAACTATGGCTTTATCCCGCTCACCTATGCGGATGATTTTGACCCGCTGGATACAATGGTGCTGTGCTCCGAATCCATTCGTCCCCTTACCCTTGTGCAGGTGTATCCGATTGGTGTGATCCGCATGACGGATGCAGGCTATCCTGACGAGAAGATTCTCGCGATTCCTTTTGCAGATCCGATTTACAACGGATATAAATCTGTGTTTGAACTTCCGTCTCACGTCTTTGACGAGATATGCCACTTTTTCACTGTTTACAAACAGTTGGAGGACAAAAAAACAGTGGTGGATGAGCTTGCAGGTGCAGAGGATGCAAAGCAGATTATTACACGCGCCATGGAAAATTATCAGAAACTGCGCCGGCAGGAAAATCCCGGCTGAAGTGGGAGAAATACATGTTCATAGATAAAATAGAAATTTATGTAAAAGCGGGCAACGGCGGCAACGGCGTTGTGTCCTTCCGCCGGGAAAAATATGTGGCAAACGGTGGACCGGACGGCGGCGACGGCGGTAACGGCGGCAATATCATTTTTCAGATTGATGAAGGCGCCAACACCCTTCTGGCGTTCCGATATAAGAGAAAATTTGTTGCAGAGCACGGCGGCAACGGCGAGGGCGGAAAACGGCACGGTAAAAACGGCGCTGATACAGTGATTTTAGTGCCCCGCGGTACGATTATCCGGGAGGCAGGAAGCGGCAGAATTCTTCATGATATGTCCGACGGTGCCCCTTATGTGGTTTGTCGCGGCGGGCGTGGCGGCTGGGGCAACAAGCATTTTGCTACTGCTACCCGGCAGGTGCCCCGCTTTGCCAAGGACGGACTGGCAGGGGAAGAAAAAACGCTTTTGCTGGAACTGAAAATGATTGCTGATGTGGGTCTGGTAGGCTTGCCGTCCGCCGGAAAAAGCTCTTTATTGGCGACAGTTTCTGCGGCGCGTCCGAAAATTGCAGAGTATCATTTTACAACACTGGAACCAAGCCTTGGTGTCGTCGATTTGGGAGAAGAACGGGGATTTGTCATGGCGGACATCCCGGGACTGATCGAGGGCGCTGCCGAGGGGGCTGGTCTGGGGCATGATTTCCTGCGGCATATTGAACGGTGCCGACTGCTTTTACAGGTGGTAGATGTTTCCGGACTGGAGGGAAGATTGCCCACTGACGATTTCAATACCATTGCCGGAGAATTGGAGGAGTTTTCGCAGGAGCTTGCTGAGCGTCCCCGCATTGTAGCCGCCAACAAATGCGATTTGCTTCCGGACGGGACAGACACGCCGGAGATTGCCGCACTGCGTACGCTAACGGATGCAATGGGATATCCTCTTGTGTGTATTTCTACGGCTACCGGCTCTGGAATCCGCGAACTGCTGCATCTGATTGATCAGACTCTTGCCACCCTTCCGCCAATTGCTGTATATGCGCCGGACGCAGTGCCGGAGGAAGTGGAGAACGCAGATGAAGATCCGCGGGATACGATAGTTTACCGTGGGGACGATGGTGCGTATGTCTGCGAAGGCAAATGGCTGAAACGCCTGTGCGGGCGTGTGTATTTTGATGACCGGGAATCGCTCATGTATTTCCAGCGGTCTTTGAATAACGCCGGTGTGATTGACAAGCTGCGGGAAGCAGGCTGCGAAGAGGGCGACACAGTGCGTATTTTTGATATTGAATTTGACTTTATGGATTAAGCAGAGGAGGAATTGCAAGTGATACCGGAGGCTTTCCTGCACCGTATGCGCGCGCAGCTCGGTGCAGAGTATCCTGCGTTTCTTCAGGCTATGGAGGACATGCCCGTGCGTGCCCTGCGGCTGAATCCTCTGAAACACGCTGAATGTTCTGCACTTGCCGACATACAAACAAAGCCGCTGCCTTTTTCAGGCGGCGGCTATATCTTCTCCTGTGAGGGGATCGGGCGGCATCCCATGCACCATGCGGGCGCGTTTTACGTGCAGGATCCTTCCGCAATCAGTACGGTTTCAGCTGCTGCACATGTGCTGAAGCCGGGCATGCGGGTTTTGGATCTGTGTGCTGCACCGGGAGGGAAAAGCACACAGCTTGCCGGAATCCTGGACGGTACAGGAATGCTCGTTTCCAATGAGATTTCCAGAGACCGCTGCCGGATTCTGCGGCAGAACATAGAGCGCATGGGCGTTCGAAACGCCGTAGTGACTTCTATGGATTCGAACAAAATTGCAGAGACCTTTCCCTGTTTTTTTGATTTTGTTTTGGTGGATGCGCCTTGCAGTGGAGAAGGAATGTTTCGAAAATACCCGGAAGCGGTGCAGGAGTGGAGCGAGGAAAACGTGGCTATGTGCGCTGCCCGGCAGAAGGAAATTCTGGAAAATGCGGCGAAAACAGTAGCAGGCGGTGGGTATTTGCTGTATTCCACCTGTACGTTTTCTCTGGATGAAAACGAGGAGGTGCTGGATTGGTTTTTGTCAGCGCATCCCGATTTTGAAATGCTACCTGTGGCGGCGGATGTGTCTGCTGTAACGGCAGATGGAATATCTGTCGGCGGACGGGACTTTTCAGCAGCGCGGCGGTTTTATCCGCATGTATTTGCCGGCGAGGGGCAGTTTCTGTGTCTTATGCATCGGCAGGGAGATTTGCGTGAAGGCGCGTTGTTTAAGAATGATTTGCGGCAGCTGTCAAAAGAGGAGACAAAAGCGGCGGAATCTTTTTTTGCAGATGCTTTTGGTTATGTGCCTGAACGCTTGACGGGACTGCGTGAAGATGTAGTTTTGCTTTCCGAGGGGATGGAAGGATGCCCGGCGGGAGCATTCTGCTGTGGCGTGCCGGTAGGAAAGGCAGTGAAAGGGCGGCTGGTACCGCATCATCATTTGTTCAGTGCTTATGGAGAATGTTTCCGTCGTAAGGTGGATTTGCCGGCAAGAAGTCCTCAGTGCGCCGCATATTTGCGGGGCGAAGGATTTGTGTGGGAGAATGGTACAGAAAACGGCTGGTGCGCAGTACTGATTGATGGGATTCCCTGCGGCGGCGGAAAGATCGTAGATGGATATGTAAAAAATCATTATCCCAAGGGATTGCGTATGCAGTGAGGCGGATAGAAAGTCTGTATACATTCAAAAGCTTCCCCTGTGAGGATCCGCTATGCGGCTCCTTAGGAAGTTCCCGCGCAGCACCAAACGTAAAAAGGCCCCCTTGTGCGGGGTTCGTGAAACGAACCCCTGGGGCATGGTTCCGCGAAGCGGAGACTGGGGGATTGTTATGCTATCATTTTGCAGATTCAATAAATCGGTG
>CASTST010000082.1 GCA_949451655.1 uncultured Eubacteriales bacterium
CTGTCACAGCCAAGCGAAGCGATTGTGACTGGGGGATTGTAAAGCGACTATTTTTTATTTGAATTATAAATCGACAGTTATATCAAACAATCCCTCCGACGGCATCGCTGTGCTTGGTCGCCACTTTCCTTTACTGGGGGAGGCTATAATGTTTATGCGATACAGTACAACAATTCTATATGGTGTATGCAGTGGACCTTATATTGGAATTTTTGGATAGTATTATAAATGTGGGATTACCTTAATAATATCTCCCGCACCCATAATCAAAAACATATCTTCTGCACATCCGTGCGCATTCAGATAGTCGGCAATGTCTTCAAATTGGGCGATAAACCGGCAGCTTACTCCATTTTTTACGATCGTATCGGATAAACGTTCTGCGGAAACGCCGTATGTGTTGACTTCCCTTGCGGAATAAATCGGCGCGAGAATAATTTCCCCTTTAATGATACCAGACAATGCCGCGGCAAAATCATCAAACAAACGGCTGGTTCTGGAATAGGTATGGGGTTGGAAAACGCAAAAAATCCGCCGGAATCCCATTTGCTCTGCCGCAGTCAGACTAGCTGCAATTTCGGTGGGGTGATGGGCATAGTCCGAGTACACTGCTGCACCGCATTTTGCCTTGCCGCAGGGCTCCATACGCCGTCCCAGTCCCTGAAATTTTTCCAGCGCCAGTGCGATTTCTTCCCCGGAAATTCCGCACAGATGTGCTGCAGCAGAAGCTGCAAGGGCATCACAAACGGCGTGTGCGCCGGGAACCTGCAAGGCTGCACTGCACAAAATATCTCCATGATGCCGTATGGTAAAGCGGGCGCAGCCTTTTTCAAAGGTGATAGAATCCGCACAGTAGTCAGCGTCCGGCTCCTCCACCCCAAACGTAACCAAGCGCCCCTCGTATCCTGCGGCGGCACGCATCACATCGTCATCGGCGCAGTTGACCAGTGCAATTCCGTCCGGCCCGGTACGTTCCAGAAATTTATGAAAAGAAGTGTGAATTTGTTCCATAGAATGAAAATAATCCACATGATCCATTTCAATATTTAATATAATAGCTATGGTCGGGTAAAAATCCAAAAAAGAATCCATGTATTCGCAGGCTTCAAAGATAAAATATTCTTCTCCGCCGATTTTGTGGGCGCTGTTTTGGCTGACCATGCGGGCACCGCAGCTTACAGTCGGATCCCGCCCCGCGTCGGAAAACAGTTTTTCCAGCATGGAGGTTGTGGTGGATTTGCCATGCATGCCGCTCACGCCGATCCGGCAGCCGTAGCCGGACATGAGATATCCCAGGTAGTCAGCACGGGAGATGCAGGGGATACCTGCGGACTTTGCAGCGGCATATTCCGGATTATCTTGGGGAATGGCCACGGTATACACAAGCATGTCGCAGCCGTCTATGTGGGAGGGTTCTCCTTCGTAATATACAGTGATACCGCCTTCTGTAAGCTGACGGGTTATATCGGACTGGGTGCGGTCGTATCCGCTGACGGTGTGTCCGCGCAGCTGGGATACCCGTGCCAGAGAACACATGCTGATTCCGCCGATTCCTGCAAAAAATATTTTTTTCGGCCCACCGGAGAGCATTTTTTCAATTGCTGCAGCCCCGTAATGTGTATTTTCAAGTGCCATATTCGCCGTCTCCGTTTCGTTCACAAAATTTTCGATATTCATTCAAGTAGATTTTTTATTTCTTTCATACTATTAGTATATCATTTTTCATAATTTTGTGTTATAGTAATATTGTACCATAAAAATAGAATAAATACAAAGTCTTGTAGGTAATTTTTTTGGTACGGCGCATACCGGCGGAAAATCAGACGATAATAGGAACAGCAATTTCATTTTACATTATGAAAGGAAGGCTACTATGAATATCACAGATGTGAAAATTCGGAAACTATTTGAGGACGGTCCAATGAAGGCGATTGCGTCTGTCACTTTTGACGATCAGTTGGCTGTGCATGACATCAAGGTAATTTACGCGCGCGATAAGTTTTTTATCGTAATGCCCAGCAGAAAAAATGCGGACGGTACGTTCCGGGATATTGTGCATCCCATCAACGGTACGTTCCGTGCTGAATTGGAAACAGCGGTGCTGCAGGCATATGACGCTGCAGTGGCTCTTGCTCAGGCGGAGGCTGAGAATCCCTCCGAGGCGGCAGAATCCACCGACGAATAGGACGGATTCCACTGGAAGGCGTCTGATTAAATCAATTTTTAAAAGGCGGGTCTGCGGCCCGCCTTTTTATTGTGCATAAATTTTTATGCGTCTTTTTCCAGATCAATTTCTCCGTTTTCCTGCTCGAACTCACGGATGCACTTTTTACATAAATATTCCAGCAGGTTGCTGGCGCTTCTGGTTTCTTCTTTTGCAATCACTTTAATTTTTTGTAGAACTTCTTCATCTAAGTGAAAGGTAAACGGCTGTTTGTTGGTCGGCATAATGTGTCTCCTTTTTACACTTCAATGGAATATGAGGAAACTGCATAGCAGTTTGCACATATTTTGCTTACAATATAGTGTAGGGTAAAATGACCATTATTTATACGCGCACCGTTTATCATAAATTACATAACCGTGATGCATATAATTATATAAATGTAAAAAATATTTTTCACTTTGCATGGTTTTTCATAAATTTGTCAAATACTTCCTTAAAATAACGGTCAACATAAAGGAAGGTGCAATCAGAATTATGATTAAAGGCTGTCAGAAAAAAATCATTCATATTACAAATACAGGAAATCCCTATTTTGAGGAAGCATATTTCATTTTGCGTCGGGGAGGGGACTTTTCTGACGATGGCGAACTGAATGAAACCGATATCATTCGTCAGGCTGTAAAAATTGCTGAAAACGGAAGTGCGGCGCTGGAGCCGCGCCGTGAAAAACGCCGCCGCCGGAGAAACCGGGCATTTTTCTGCGGGCTGTCCCTTTGTTCATTTTTATTCGGACTTGTGATGCTGATTTGCTCCATGGTGCGATGATCCCTTGACAAATGGAATTCTTTGGTGTATAGTTATATATGGAGTAATTTGTTCGTGTTGTCCCGTTGGGACATTTTACAGGGTGCTTTGCGCATTCTGTGTATAAGAAGCAGGCGCGCGGTCGCCTGCGGCAGCATTGTTCAGACTTTTTAACAGACAAGTATGCGTAAATCGGTATGGACCGCCGCCTTCGGACATACCGACAGACACCCGGACGCTGTTCGGGTTTGCTTGTGCTGCGGATTTTTTATTGCTGCATCTTTATATGTGTATTTAAAACGAACGTGATTGCATACGGGCGCGGCATTTTTTTGCCCGCCGGGGAGGATTCGTGGAAAATGGAGTCAGCCTCACTCCAAATATATATTTTTCATGTGCGGCTGCAGCAAGATGCAGCTGAGAAAGGTTATATTGTATTATGGCAAAAAACAAACTCAGAGTTATGATGCTGGGTGGACTGAATGAAATCGGCAAAAATATCGCCGTTTTGGAATACGGCGAGGATATTGTAGTGATCGACTGCGGACTGGCGTTCCCGGATGAGGATATGTTGGGTATTGATTTGGTTATCCCGGATATTACGTATTTGGAGAAAAATGCCTCAAAAATCCGGGGCATATTTTTAACTCACGGGCATGAGGACCATATCGGTGCACTGCCCTATGTGCTTCGCAGCATCAACCCGCCGATCTACGGTACCCGTCTGACTTTGGGTATTCTGGAAAACAAGCTGGCGGAACATAAACTTACAAACAAAACCAAACTCATCACCGTAGAAGCAGGCAGCGTGGTAAATGCCGGCGTGTTCAAGTGTGAATTTATCCGGGTGAACCATTCTATTGCAGACGCCTGCGCGATTGCTGTGCGTACCCCTGTGGGAACGGTACTTCATACCGGGGACTTTAAACTGGATGTGTCTCCTATTGACGGAAGCATGATGGATGTTACCCGCCTTGGAGAATACGGAAACGAAGGCGTGCTGCTGCTGATGTGCGAATCCACCAATGTGGAACGCTCCGGTTTTACCCCCTCGGAACGCACCGTGGGACATTCGCTGGATCATATTTTTCTGTCCAATTCAGATAAACGGATCATTATTGCAACCTTTTCTTCCAATGTGCACCGGGTGCAGCAGATCATCAACACCAGTGTGAAATTCGGCAGAAAAGTGGCGGTAACCGGGCGGAGTATGATTAACGTGGTGGGTGCTGCCGTGCGCCTCGGTTATATGAAGGTGCCGGAAAATGTACTTATTGATTTGAATGACATCAATAAGTACCCCAGCGAAATGGTAACTGTGGTAACAACCGGCTCCCAGGGTGAGCCTATGTCTGCACTGTACCGGATGGCGTTTTCCGATCACAGTCAGATTGAACTGTCCTCCAAGGATTTGGTGGTGCTTTCCTCCCATGCAATTCCCGGAAACGAACTGCTGGTGGGACGGATTATCAACGAGCTGTACAAGCGGGGCGTAAACGTGTACCATGATAATCAGGAAGTGCATGTATCCGGTCACGCCTGCAAGGAAGAACTGAAGCTGATGCATAATCTGATCCGTCCCAAATTTTTCATGCCCATTCATGGTGAATACCGACATTTGATGCAGCATAAGGAGCTTGCGGAATTTTTGGGCATGGATTCCAACAATATTTTTGTCAATTCTACGGGCGATGTGCTGGAACTGGATAAAAACAGCTGCAAACGTGCAGGTACTGTTCCTTCCGGACGGGTGCTCATTGATGGATACGGTGTGGGCGATGTTGGAAATATCGTTCTCCGGGATCGGCGGCACCTTGCGCAGGACGGCTTGATCGTTGTGGTAGCAACTGTGGATGTGGAAGAAAAGACCATTGCAAGCGGACCGGATATTGTATCCCGTGGGTTTGTATATGTCCGCGAAGCGGAGGAACTGATGGAAGAAGTGCGCCGTATCGCATCGAAAGTATTGAACGACGCGTTGGATTCCGGCGTTACAGAATGGACGCAGATGAAAAACAGCGTGAAGGAAAATCTGACAAAATATCTGTTCAGCAAAACCAAGAGAAAGCCCATGATCCTGCCTGTGATTATGAATGTGTAAAAAGACATCCCTCCGACACGATCGCTGCGCTTGGCCGCGCCACCTCCCTTTGCTGGGGGGAGGCTAATAGGGTTTGTGCTTTACCGACAGTTCCCTTGTGTTGGATCCGCGTAGCGAACCTTGGGGGGTAATAGGATTTGCGCTTTGCCAACAGCCCCTTTGGAGCCACGCAGTGATCCTCACAAGGGGGAAACTTCTCCCCACAAAAAAGCCTCCCACAGCAAAGGGGCTGTCGCGGAGCATAACCATAACACAAAGGCTCCCTTGTGTAAAGGGAGCTGGCTCCGCGTAGCGGAGACTGAGGGATTGTTCTTGCTATCATTTTGCATAATCTGCAAATCGGCAGTTCGTGTATACAATCCCCCCGCCGATTACATCGGCCCCCCCCTTTGCACAAGGGGGGCTAAGTCTGGTGTGGCGCGGCGTAAGCGCCATTTAAACATAAAGGCACCCCCAGCAAAGGGGGCCTTTGAGAGTATTGTAGCCTCCCATGTGAGGATCCACTGCGTGGCTCCATAGGGAGCTGTCACCCAAACGCAGTGATGCGTAGCGACAGCGACTGAGGGATTGTAAAAAATTAAAGAAAGTATGTGATTAAAAATGGTCAGACATATTGTAATTTGGAAATTGAAAGAGGATTTAACAGGCGAACGCCTGAACCTTGTAAAGAAAAATGCCAAGGAAGCGCTGGAGGGACTGACAGGTCAAATTCCCGGACTGGTATCTGCTGCAGTTTGGATCGACGGACTTCCGTCGTCCAATGCGGATATGATGCTGGACACCGTCTTTACAGACGAAGCGGCGCTGCAGCAGTATCAGAAGCATCCGCTGCATCAGCAGGCTGCCGATACATATGTGCGACCGTATACCCATGGCAGAATGTGCATGGATTTTGAACAGTGAAGCGCCCGGAACTTTTGTCGCCTGCCGGCGACTTTGAAAAACTGAAAAGCGCCATATATTTCGGTGCGGATGCGGTGTATCTTGCCGGAAAAACCTTTGGTATGCGGGCTGCTTCCGGCAACTTTTCCGATGAGGAACTGGCGCGCGCCGTGGAATATGCACACGAGAGGGGCGTGCGGGTGTATGTGACGGTCAATATCATGCCAAGGGATGCGGAATATCCCGCTCTGCGGCAGTTTTTGATTTATTTACATCAAATCGGCGCAGATGCCGCAATCGTTTCCGATCTTGGTGTGGTCGCCTTGGCGCGGGAATGTGCGCCAGATCTGGAAATTCATATTTCCACCCAGGCGTCTACTGTTTCTGCCGCCACTTGTATGGCGTGGCATAAAATGGGGGCAAAACGGATTGTGCTTGCAAGAGAGCTGTCTCTTGCTCAGATTTCTGCCATTCGAAATGCATTGCCGGCGGAGGTGGAGCTGGAAACCTTTGTGCACGGATCCATGTGCGTGGCGTACAGCGGACGGTGTCTTTTGTCCCAGTATTATGTGGGACGGGACGCAAACCGTGGGGCGTGCGCCCAACCCTGCCGCTGGATTTACTCCGGCGAGATTGCGGAGGAGAAACGTCCCGATGATCGTTTGCCCGTTATAGAGGACGGCGGGGAAAGCTTTATCATGAGTTCCAAAGATATGTGCATGATTGAGCATGTGCCCGATCTGGTCCGGGCGGGAATCGACAGCCTGAAGCTGGAAGGACGGGTGCGCAGCGCGTACTATACTGCCGTTGTTACGAATACATATAAAATGGCGCTGGATTCTTTTGTGAACAGCCCGGACAATTATCGTTTTGATCCTGCCTGGCAGCGGGAACTGGATTCCGTATCCCATAGGGAGTACGGCACGGGCTTTTTTTATCATGATCCGAAAAGGGAACCGAATCTGGTAACCCAGCCCGGATATATCCGGGAAAAGGCATACCTTGCCGTCTGCGTCGGTGCAGCAGTTGAAAACGGCAGGGTTCCCTTTGTGCAGCGGAATAAAACCGTGCGGGGCGCTTCGGTGGAATTGCTTTCACCGGGACGTCCGGGGCAGCCGTTTACGGCAGATCAAATGTGGGACGCGTCCGGCGTGCCGTTGGAATCCGCACCCCATCCGGGAATGACGTTTTATTTGAATCCGCCGTTTCCGGTGCAGGCGGGGGATATCCTGCGGGAAGGCTGAGGCTGATTTTACCAATATAATTAGGAGAACTTAGCATGTTAATTGTGGAATTGATTAAATCCCTGCTTCTTGGCATTATCCAGGGGATTACGGAATGGCTTCCTGTAAGCAGTACGGGGCATTTGATTCTTTTTAATGAATTCTTTCCATTGAAAGAAACATCCGATGCATTTATGTCCATGTTCGATGTGGTCATCCAGCTTGGATCCATATTGGCTGTGGTGGTGATCTATTTCTCCCGGCTCAATCCGTGGAGCAAAAAGAAAAGCCCTGCGGAAAATAAATATACCCTGAAAATGTGGGGCAAAATCATCGTTGCCGTCTTTCCTGCGGCGGTGATTGGTCTCCTGTTTGACGATATCATTGACCAGCATCTCTCCACTTTTGTTGTGGTTGCCATTACATTGATTTTGTATGGCATTGCCTTCATCGTTATTGAGCGCACCCGCAGCAAAACGCCCTTCCGGATTGAAAAGCCGGAGGATATCGACATGAAAACGGCCCTGTTTATCGGCATGTTCCAGGTTCTCGCTCTCATCCCTGGTACCTCCCGCAGCGGCGCGACCATCGTAGGTGCAATGCTGCTTGGCGTCTCACGGACGGCTGCCGCGGAATTTTCCTTCTTCCTTGCTGTTCCGGTTATGTTTGGCGCCAGCGGTCTGCGCGGGCTGAAATATGTTGCCAAAGTGGCTTCCGGTGAAACGGAAATGTTCGGCACTACAGAACTCCTTGTCCTTTTGGTAGGTACCATTACTGCATTCCTTGTTTCTCTTGCTGTGATTCGTTTCCTTGTCAGCTTTGTACGCCGTCATAGCTTTGAAAGCTTTGGCTGGTACCGGATTGCTCTGGGTGCAGTTGTAATTTTGTATTTTCTCTTAATTCATCCGTAAACGTATCTGAAAGGAGCCTGTCTGTGAAATACGATACCTTGTCTCCCGAAATCGAGGAAAGAATCCGCAGCGATCGGGAAAATGGCACCATTCCCCGGATGGGCTTTCTTGATGCAAATGCCTGCCGGAGAATTCCCGCAAATGATAAACCCACCGTCTGGCGCACTCCCTTTGTGCGGGATACGGATAAAATCCTCCATTCTGCATATTACAATCGCTTTACAGATAAAACCCAGGTGTTTTCTTTCTATAAGAATGATGACATTTCCCGCCGTGCGTTGCATGTGCAATTGGTGTCCCGGATTGCCCGCACCATTGGCAGTGTCCTCGGTCTGAATCTGGATCTGATCGAAGCGATTGCGCTGGGTCATGATATGGGGCATACCCCCTTCGGTCATGCGGGGGAAACCTATCTGGACGAGCTGTATTTTGAAGGAACTGGGCGGCATTTTGCCCACAACGTTCATTCCGTGCGAGTGCTGGACGGAATTTTTCCTTATAATATAACACTCCAAACTCTGAACGGCATTCTTTCTCACGATGGCGAAATTGAATGTGACGAATATCGTCCCCTTCCTATGGAGGATTTTCAAAGTCTGGATGCTGCTGTAGAAGCGTGTTACCAGAATCGACAAAACAACCGAAAGCTCATGCCATCTACACTGGAAGGCTGCTTGGTGCGGATTTGCGATATTATTTCCTATCTTGGAAAGGATCGTCAGGATGCGAAAAAAGCCGGCATGATTCCGAAAGAGGAGGATGCATTTGCTTATGGTGCTATCGGACAGATCAATGCGGAAATTATCAATAATTTAAGCGTCAATATTATAGAAAACAGTTATGGAAAGCCGTATATCAAAATGGATCGGGAATATTTTGATGCTCTGTCCGTCGCCAAAAAGAGCAATTATACGCAAATCTACTTAAACCCTGCTGTGGCAGGTCCCCAGCGGGATATAATCCGTCCTATGTTTGGACGGTTGTATCACCGCCTTGTACAGGATGTGCAGGAATGCCGCCGGCAGTCTCCCGTTTTCCGCCATCATATCGACTTTATTGCATCGGGTCATTACGCACGTCCGTTTCCTTATGAGGAAACTGATCCGCACACCATTGTTACGGATTATATCGCATCCATGACGGACGATTATTTCGTGGAACTTCACGCATATCTGTTCCCGAAAGAGAAAGCGATTCAATATCACGGATATTTTTGCTGAACTGTATTGACAAACGAACTTTTCTTTGCTATAATAGGCAAGTGGAAACGAAAATGTTCGTTTTTCGCTTTGCTGATATAGCTCAGTTGGCAGAGCACGTCATTGGTAATGACGAGGTCGGCGGTTCGAATCCGCCTATCAGCTCCAAAGCAGTATCTTCTGTGGAAGATGCTGCTTTTTTGTTTTGCTTCCCCGAAAAAACTAAAGGCTCCCTTTATATAAAGGTGACCGTCGCGAAGTTCCCCCAAAAAAACTAAAGGCTCCCATGTGAGGATCCACTACGTGGCTCCATAG
>CASTST010000083.1 GCA_949451655.1 uncultured Eubacteriales bacterium
GAAGGCTGCATGCCGGTGGAGGTTATGGCGCGCCGGGGAGAAGACACGCTGCGGTTCGGTCCCATGAAGCCTGTAGGAATCAGCCGCCCCGGAACAGATGAAAAATATTATGCTGTGGTGCAGCTTCGAAAGGAAAACATAGAAGGCACCATGTACAATTTGGTGGGATTTCAAACGCACCTGACATTCCCGGAGCAAAGGCGTGTATTCCGGATGATTCCCGGTCTGGAAAATGCTGCTTTCATGCGATACGGTGTAATGCACAGGAATACGTTCCTACAATCTCCCATGCTGCTGAACGCAGATTATTCTATGCGGGAGCGGGAGAATCTCTTTTTTGCCGGTCAGATGACCGGGGTGGAGGGATATGTGGAATCGGCGGCTTCCGGATTTGTTGCAGGAATTTCCGCTGCACGCCGGGGACTTGGCACAGGAGAAACATTGTTTCCCAATACGACTATGATCGGCGCTATGGCACGTTACGTAAGCGAGGGCGGCGCAGCGGCCTTCCAGCCGATGAATGCAAACTTTGGCATTATTCCAAATCCGCCGGAAAAGATCCGGGGCGGTAAAAAAATCCGTTATGCGTTTTATGCGCAGCGTGCTTTGGATGAAATAGATAACTTAATGGATAAAGGATTTTTGAACATATGAAAATCATACTGGACGCAATGGGCGGCGATTACGCTCCTTTGGAATTAGTAAAGGGCGCGGCACTTGCCGCCGGACAATATCCGCAGGCGCAATTGATTCTGACCGGAAATGAAGAAAAAATCCGCAGCGCAGCAAAGGAAGCAGATGTAACCTTGGACGGCGTGCAGATCGTACATGCGGAGGAAGTCATTACTATGGAAGACGACCCCATGTCCATTTTGAAATCGAAAAAGAATTCATCTATGGGCGCGGGTCTGAGACTGCTGCGAGAGGACGGTGACGCGTTTATATCTGCAGGAAATACAGGCGCGCTGCATACAGGCGCATCTCTGATTGTCCGCTGTCTGCCAGGGGTGCACCGGGCGTGTATCGGAACTGTTCTGCCTTTTGTAACGCCGGTTCTTTTGCTGGACAGCGGCGCAAACGCATCCATACAGCCTGAGTATCTTGCCCAGTGGGCGCTGACAGGTACCGTGTATGCGTCTAAAATACTTGGCGTGGAAAACCCTAGGGTGGGACTTTTAAATATCGGCAGTGAGGAAACCAAAGGAACGCCTGCGGTAGCGGCTGCTTATAAAATCCTGAAGGAGCTTCCCGGTATTCAATTTGTCGGGAACGTAGAAGCACGCGAAGTGCCATTTGGTAAATGCGATATTCTGCTCACCGATGGATTTACCGGAAACATCCTTTTGAAATATACAGAAGGAATGGGTGCAATGTTTTTCGGCATGATTAAGGAACTGTTTTATCAGAATGCCGTAACAAAATTTGCAGCACTGGCAGTAAAAAAGGGACTGCGGAATATCCGGGATACCTTTGACGCTTCCGCTTACGGCGCCGCACCGATTATCGGCATTGCAAAGCCTGTGTTCAAAGCGCACGGCAATTCCGATGCACCGACGATTGCAAACGCGGTGCGGCAGGCTGTACGGTATCTGGAAAGCGGTGCGGCACGCGCCATGGCGGAATTGTCTTTCGCTGGTGCGCAGACCGTATAACAACGGGATATAATTATGATAAGGAAGTTTAGCCATGTCTGAAAATCTAAAACTGCCATTGGACTCCAGCTCTCTGGAAAAAACAATTGGATATACTTTTCACAACCGGAAACTTTTGCAAACAGCGCTGACTCACTCCTCTTATACAAATGAACTGCGTTCCAAAGGGATAGACAGTCAGTGCAACGAACGGCTGGAGTTCTTGGGGGATTCCGTTTTGTCTGTGATTGTCAGCCGGTTTTTGTTCGGAGAATTTGCATCCCGTCAGGAAGGCGATCTCACAAAAATCCGAGCAGCAGTTGTTTGTGAAAAGGCGCTTGCAAAATACGCAGCAAAAATTTCCCTGGGGGATTATATGCTTTTGGGGCATGGGGAAGATAAAAACGACGGCAGACACCGCCCTTCCATTACGGCGGATGCTTTTGAAGCCCTGCTTGGTGCGTTTTATATAGATTCCGGCTATGACTGCGATAAAATAGCTGTTTTTTTGCTTCCTTTTGTTCAGGAGGAAATTGCTTTTACCGGGGAGGATGCTTCTTTCATAGATTATAAAACAGCATTGCAGCAAATTGTGCAGCAGGCAAGCGGAGAAAAGTTGCGGTATGTCTTAGTGGGCGAGAGCGGACCGGATCACGACAAGGTTTTTCAGGTGGAAGCACGGCTGAATTCCAATGTGATCGGACACGGGAGCGGGAATACCAAGCGTGCCGCGGAACAAAATGCCGCTAAGGAAGCGCTGGAGCTTTTCGGAAATCCGGAACAGAAGTAACCGCGGCGGAATGAATCCGGAAGGATTCATTCCGTTATAGCTTGTACCGCCCGCAGGAAAGGAGCCTACTTGTGAAGCATAGCAACATTCCGATCTTTATACAGCATATGGGCTGCCCCAATCAGTGCGTTTTCTGCGATCAGCACACGATTACGGGAGCCCATTCTTTTTGCGAAGCGTCTGTTCGCAGCGATATTGACGCCGCACTGGCTACAATGGGGGAACGCACTTGCGAAATTGCCTATTTCGGCGGATCCTTTACCGGAATCGATAGGGAGCAAATGCTCCGGCTTCTGGATCTCGCGCAGGAATATACGGAGCGGGGTGCAGTTTGCGGTATCCGTTTGTCTACCCGCCCGGATTATATTTCCCCGGAAATTGTGGAGATTCTGCTGCGCTATCCCATATGTGCGGTTGAACTTGGTATACAAAGTATGGACGAGCGTGTGCTTGCCGCCTGCAAACGGGGACATGCTGCTGCCGATACGGTACAGGCGTGTGCGCTTTTGAGAAAAGCGGGGATTCCGTTTGTGGGACAGATGATGACAGGGCTTCCCGGATCGGACGGGCAGTCTGAATTAGAAACAGCAGAGCGTATATGCAGCATGGGTGCGTGCGGCGCAAGAATTTATCCGTGTATTGTGTTTCAAAATACTGCCCTCGCCGATATGACGCGGAAAGGACTTTACAGCCCCTTGTCTGTGGAAGAAGCTGTCGCCCGCAGCGCCGCAGTTCTGGAGATTTTTGACGCACACGGTGTGCCGTGCTTGAAAATCGGGCTGCATGATGGGCAGGGACTGCATGATCCGGATACATATTTTGCAGGTCCCCATCATCCGGCGCTTGGGGAAATGGTGCGTTCACGCGTGTTTTTATATAAAATAGAAGCTGCGTTGGATACGGTCGGTCCGGTGCGGGAAAAGAGCCTGCAAATTGCAGTTCCATCGGGATGTGTCTCTATGGCTGTGGGACAGAAAAAGGAAAACAAACTGCGTATTTTGGAAAAAACAGGGGCAAAATCTGTGAAAATTCTTGAAAATAAAGCCCTGTGCGGATATAATATTACTATTGATGTTTTATAAGAAGATGAAATTTATGAAAAAAGAGGTGGCGCCGTGTATCTGAAAACACTGGAACTGCATGGATTTAAGTCCTTCCCGGAAAAAACACTTTTGCATTTTAATCCCGGCGCTACTGTTATTGTAGGACCCAACGGAAGCGGTAAGTCCAATATCACGGATGCAATGCGCTGGGTGCTTGGAGAGCTTTCCACAAAGAACATCCGCGGCAGTAAAATGGAGGATGTTATTTTCGTGGGTGCGGACGGACACCGTCCTATGAGCTTTGCGGAAGTATCCGTAACCTTTGACGATTCTGAAAAGCCCCGCAAGCTCAATTGCCCCCATGAGGAAGTTACAGTAACCCGGCGGTACTATCGGGGCGGTGAAAGCGAATATCTGATAAACCGGCAGGCATGCCGCCTGAAGGATATATACGAGCTTTTTATGAATACGGGAATCGGTAGGGAAGGTTATTCCATTGTCGGTCAGGGCAAAATTGCGGAGATTATTTCTAAACGGAGTGAGGACCGGCGCGGCATTTTTGAAGAAACCGCCGGAATTTCAAAGTACCGCTATAAGAAAACGGAATCCCAGAAGAAGCTGACGCAAACAGAGGAAAATATGACCCGCGTGCTGGACATTTTTTCTGAATTGGAAAGCCGCGTGGGACCGCTGGAGCGGGATGCGCAAAAAGCGCGTAAGTATCTGGAACTGTATGAAGAAAAGAAACAGCTGGACGTATCCGTCTGGCTGTATGATATGGAAAAACTGCGTGGGGATGTGGACGCATTAGGCGTCCAGTGCCGCCAGTCCGCCCATGAACTGGAAATGGCGCAGGATACGGAAACCCAGCTGGAAGCCCAGTACGAGCGCATGTTTGACGCTTCCCAAGAAAATAAACAGGCTTCGGGACAGCTCTACGAAAAGATCAGAGAAGTTACCAATCAGATTCATCAATTGGAAAATAATTACCGCACGCTGGAATCTGATATAGATCATAAAACGACCATGGCAGAGGCGGCAGACGCTGCGGAGCAGAAAGCTGTAGACGCTGCTGTGAAGGAAGAAGCATATGCGGCGGAACTGCAAACGCGTTTGCAGGAAAATGAGCAGGCGTTGGAAGAATTGCGCAGCGAGGTTGCCGGTCTTGAAGCAGAAAAGAGGACTGCCGCAGAAAAAAAGACCGCATTGGAAGAAAATTTGGCACAGGCGCTGAGGGAGATGCAGGAGAAGGAAAGCGCCCTTGGAGAACTGCGGGTTCGGTTCAGCGTGCTGCAAAACAGTATGCATACCCAAAGCGACCGCAGGACGCAAATTGACGAGGAAACAAAGCGGTATCAAAGCAAGCTTGCAGAAATTGAAGCGGGACTGGAGCAGTGCCGTGCTTCAGTAGAACTTTATGAAACGGCGCTGAAAAAATCCGATGATGAAGTTGCCCGCTGTGACAGAGAACTTCTTGCATTGTCCGATAAGGCGGAAATTGAAAGAAAAAAATTAGCGGAACTGCGTGCGTCTGCCGAGGCACTGGCAAGCCGGATCGGTGCGCTGGTTCGCATGCAGGAGCATTTCGACGGATATAACAACAGCGTTCGTTTTGTAATGCGGGCGCATACGGAAGGCAGACTGAAAGGAATCCATGGCCCGGTTTCCCATTTGATCCGGGTGCGCGAGGAATACCGTGTCGCTTTGGAAACAGCACTGGGTGCAAATATGCAGAATATCGTGGTAGACGATGAATCTTCTGCGAAAGCAGCAATCTATGCCTTGAAAAATGCAAACGCAGGGCGGGCAACGTTCTATCCGTTAACATCTATACAGGGCGGTACAAGAAACCGCGAACTATTGGATGCCGCCGGTCAGCCCGGTTTTGTCGGCTATGCGGATGAACTGCTGGAAACCCGGGAACAGTATAAACAGGTAATCGCAAGTATTATCGGGCGTATCGCAGTATTTGATAATATTGAAAACGGAACCAACGTTGCCAGACGGTGCGGCTGGAAAATCCGGATTGTGACCCTTGACGGTCAGCAGATCAATATGGGGGGCTCCCTTACCGGTGGTTCTGTCCGTAAAGATTCGGGCATGCTCAGCCGCGGAGCGCATATAGATCAATTACGGGAGCAGAAAAATGCTGCCGACAAAGAGGTTGATGCATCCAAAGCACTTTTGCAGAAATTGGATGCAAAGATTACGGAATTGCAGAATTATCGCCGCAAAGAGGATGAAAAGGCAAAGCTGTCTGAGGTCATGCTTCGGACAGAGCGTACCCAATTGGATGAATACGAAGCAAATCGCGGTGTAATCCGCAATTTGCTGGAGCAGCTTGCCGCGGATCAGGAGCAGCTTACTGCTTTGGGTGCACGGGGCGGCGCAGACCTTCAGCAATTGGAAGCAGAAATGCAGGAATTGGAGCAGCAGATTCAGGGGATTGCGGCAAAACGTACCGAGACAGATATTGAACGAAATTCCTGGGACGATGCTATGCGGGAGTCTGATGAGAAGCGAGGAACTTTGCAGATTTCGATTGCGGAACGCATGCGCGATGCGGAGAACCTACAGGAATCGGTGAAGGCATCACTGGAGCGTGCCAACGCGCACCGCAGTCAAGGCGCAGAACAGCACAGAGAAGCTGTAGCTTTACGGGATGCTGTCCTGCAAATACAAGAGCAGATTGCAAACCAGGGGCAGCAGGTGGAAACGCTGCGGAAGGAACTGGCGGCAGCAGAGCAGGAACGGGTACGTCTGGAAGCAGGCAATGCGGAATATGACCGCAGACTGAATGAAATCCGGTTGAAAACAAAGGATGTGTCTGCGAAACGGGAACTGTTGTTCCGCGCGCATACTGCCAATGAAACAAAGCTGGAAAGACTCAATGATAACGTAGACAAAATGACCAGCCGCCTGTGGGACGAGTATGAGCTTACCCACAGTACCGCAGTGGCAATGGATGTTCCTGCACTGACAGAGGCGTCCCGCCCTGCGGCGGCGTCACAGCTTGCCGAAAAGAAGAACGCGATCAAAAGCCTTGGAAATGTAAATGTAGGTGCGATTGACGAGTACAGTGCACTGAAGGAACGATATGACTATTTGAAAGAACAACTGGAAGATCTGGGCGCTTCCAAGGAAGAACTGGAAAAAATTATTCAGTCTATTGACGCGGAAATGGAACGTATGTTTACAGATGCGTTCAACCAGATCAATCAGTATTTCGGCGAGACCTTCCGTGAACTGTTCGGCGGCGGCAGCGCCCATCTGGTACTGACAGATCCGGAGCACGTGCTGGAGTCCGGTGTGGAAATCAACGCAGCTCCTCCTGGAAAAATGGTAAAAAATTTGAACCTGCTGTCCGGTGGAGAGCAGGCGTTTGTGGCAATCGCGCTGATTTTTGCGATGATTCGGGTGAATCCGTCTCCCTTCTGCATTTTTGATGAAATCGAGGCGGCACTGGATGAAGTCAATGTAACCAGAGTTGCCAATTATGTAAAGCGCTTTTCCAAGGAATTGCAGATTATACTGATTTCTCACCGCCGGGGTATGATGGAAACGGCAGATACGCTGTACGGCGTTACTATGCCCCGCCGCGGCATTTCAAAGGTATTTACACTGGATGTAGCGGCCGTAGCACGGGATAAAACCGTGGCGGATCAGTTTACCCAATAAGAATTACATATTAAACTGCTGCATGCGCGGCGGAACGGAGAATTTATGGGATTTTTTGAAAAGCTGAAAAACGGACTTTCCAAAACAAAAAACGCAGTATTTGGGCAGGTGGACAATGTGCTGCGGGCTTTTGTAAAGGTAGATGAGGATCTGTTGGAGGAATTGGAAGAACTTTTGATTTGCTCCGATATGGGATTTGAAACAGCGGAAGAAATTATTGATATCCTGCGGGAACAGATTAAAGATGACCGCTTGAAGGAGCCCACCGATGTGAAAGACGCATTGCAGAAAATCCTTCGTGAAAAAATAGGAGACGGTGAGCCGCTCTGCTTGGAAACAACGCCTTCTGTAATTCTGGTAATCGGTGTGAACGGAGTGGGGAAAACGACTTCTATCGGAAAAATCGCTGCAAACCTTGTATCTCAGGGGAAAAAGGTTGTAGTTGCAGCAGCCGATACCTTCCGTGCCGCCGCAATAGACCAATTGCAGGTTTGGGCTGACCGTGCCGGCGCAGAATTGATCCGGCAGAATGAGGGGAGTGATCCTGCAGCGGTGGTGTTTGACGCTGCGGCGGCTGCAAAAAAGAGAAATGCAGACGTGCTGATTGTAGATACTGCGGGCAGACTTCATAATAAGAAAAATCTTATGATGGAGCTTGCAAAAATTGACCGGGTGATTGATCGTGAACTGCCGGGCGCATCCAGAGAAACCTTGCTGATTCTGGATTCCACTACCGGTCAGAACGCGGTCATTCAGGCAAGGGAATTTAAAGAATCCGCTGCAATTACCGGACTTGTGCTTACCAAGTTGGATGGAACTGCCAAAGGTGGTGCAGTGTTCAGCATAAAGAAAATGCTTGATATTCCTATTAAATATATCGGTGTAGGGGAACAGGTAGGCGATATGCAGCCGTTTGACGCGGATATGTTTGTGTCTGCGCTGTTTGAGGAATGAGGTTGTGTAATGACAAAAATGGTGCTTGCATCCAGAAACAAGAAGAAAATCACAGAAGTGAAGGAACTGCTTGGCGGGATCCCTCTGCTGTCTCTGGATGATATCGGATATATGGGAGAGATTGTTGAAGACGGAACCAGTTTTGCCGAAAATGCAGTAATCAAAGCGGCGGTGCCTGCCGGAATGGGGTGTGTCGGAATTGCAGATGATTCGGGACTTTGCGTAGATGCGCTGTCCGGTGCGCCGGGAATTTATTCCGCGCGATATGCCGGCGAGGGGGCAACAGACGCATTAAATAATAAAAAGCTTTTGGATGATTTGCTTGCTGTGTCGGAGGATCAGCGGGGCGGCGCTTTTGTGTGTACCATGGCGTATGCATGTCCTGCAAAGGATATGCCGGAGGCTTTGCGGGCAGTGTTGACGGAACAGGGCGCTGTTTTTCATGATGCTTTTGCATCTGCTAAGGCGGGAGAACCTGTTGCAGCATTTACCGTAGAAGGCAAATGCTGCGGAAGAATTCTGGAGGCGTCGGCAGGCGACGGCGGGTTTGGTTATGACCCTCTGTTTTATGTGCCTGCATATAAGAAAACCTTTGCACAGCTTACAGCGGATGAAAAAAACGCAGTCAGTCACAGAGGTGTGGCAATGAAAGCATTTTCGTCACTGCTGCAAATTATACAGAATTGGGAGAAATGAGATGCTGACAAGTAAGCAGAGAGCCCGCCTGCGGGCAATGGCAAATTCTTTGGATACGATTTATCAGGTGGGAAAAGGCGGCATTGAGGAAAAAATCATTCAGGGCGTGTCCGACGCACTGGAAGCGCGGGAACTGATTAAGCTGCGCGTTTTGGATAATGCTGCGTACAGTGCAAGAGAAGCGGCTGAGGCGCTTGCCGAGGCAACGGGAGCAGATGTGGTTTCTGTCATCGGAAGCCGATTTGTGTTGTACCGTGCATCAGAAAATAACAAAATGATCATACTTTGATTATATTTTCCGTGTATTATGAATAAGAAAGAAGTATTCACTTCCCCAAAAGGATCATTATGAAAATCGGTTTGTTTGGTGGAACTTTTTCTCCTCCCCATAACGGACACGTCCGCTTTGCACGACTTTTCATCGAAAAAGCAGGATTGGATAAACTATATATTATGCCTGCCGGCGTGCCGCCCCATAAGGAAACAGATCCCTGGGGGAGTGCCGGTACCCGGTTGGATATGGCGCGGTTGGCGTTTGGTTCCTTTGCGGATGTTTCCGATTATGA
>CASTST010000084.1 GCA_949451655.1 uncultured Eubacteriales bacterium
GAAATCATCTCTCTGGTTGTGGCAATATTCCTTTATGTTACGGACAGAGGCGTCAAAACAGGCGTAAAAGATGCGGCAACTCCTGCCATGCCCAAGCTAAAACGCGGCGCACTTTCCCGCGCGGCAGCTATTGCATTTCCGGTAGCAGCCGGATCTTACGTCCGTCAGGGACTGCTGTGCGCCGAGCACCTTGCCATTCCCGCCGGATTGCGAAAAAGCGGCGCCAATCCGGAAGGGGCGCTCGCCTCTTACGGAGTGCTCCACGGCATGGCTTTTCCATTGATCTTTTTCCCGTCCTCCGTAATCAGCGCATTTGCATCTCTTCTTGTGCCGGAGCTTTCCGAATGTCTGGCAACAGACAATACCCTGCGTGCAAGGGAAATCGGAATCAAAGTGATTCGGGTCAGCCTCTGGTTTTCTGTTGGCGTTGCCGGCGTTTTTCTTGCTTTTTCCCATACGCTTGGCATGAGCGTATATGACAGCGCAGAAGCAGGACGCTACATAGCCGCTTTTGCTCCGCTGGTTCCTCTGATGTACTTGGATACCTCGGTGGATTCCATCCTGAAGGGGCTGGGGCAGCAGGTTTACTGCATGAAAGTGAATATACTGGATGCAGGACTCAGCCTCATTCTGGTTCTCACCCTGGTTCCCCACTTTGGCATCTGGGGATATGTCGTTTGTGTATATATCACCGAAACAGTCAACGCCGCGCTCAGTATCAGCCGGATGCTGGCGGTCACAAAAATCCGGTTCCGGTTTTCCTGGGCAGCCGTACCGGGACTGTCCATCCTCCTATCCTGCACCGGCGTTCGCCTGCTCGCCTCCTTTATGCATATCAGTTCTCCCAGCAGTGTACAAATCGCCCTAACCGTTCTTATATATATCATTTTGCTGGTTCTTTTCAAATCCGTTTCGCGCAGTGACATCCAATATGCAAAAAAGATGCTGCTGCATACTTGACTTTATTTCCCGCTATGGTAAAATAATATCTGATACTTATATGAAGGAAGGATTTCCCAAGCACATGAAAGAATACCACAATAAATTTGATCCGACACCATATATGCCCAAAGCAAAAGAGATTTTGCAGAAAATGACCCTGAAAGAAAAAATCGGTCAGCTGCATCTTCTGGGCACCGTGCGGAATCTGGATGAGGATCTGGTTCGCTCCGGCACAATCAGCGCATTTCTGAACGTGCCGGATGTACAGACAGCAAACCGGCTTCAGCGGCTTGCCGTGGAAGAAAGTCGTCTTGGCATTCCGCTGATCATCGGTCACGATATGGTTCACGGAGACAGAACCCTGTTCCCCGTTCCTCTTGGCGGTGCCGCAAGCTGGGATATGGAGCGCATTGAAAATTCCGAACGGATTTCCGCAATGGAAACCTCTGCCGAAGGAATCAACTGGGTGTACTCTCCCATGATTGACATTTCAAGAGAACCCAGATGGGGCAGAATTGCAGAAGGTGCAGGCGAGGACAAGCTCCTTGGCAGCGCTGTTGCAGCCGCACGGATCCGCGGATTTCAAACCATCAATCCCGAAACGGGCTATCCTTATGTAGCCGCCTGCTTCAAGCATTACTGCGGATATGGACTCAGCGAAGCGGGCAGAGACTATGAATCCTGCGATATCAGCGAGCGCACTCTCCATGGGGAATACCTGCCTGTATATAAAGCAGCCGTAGAAGCCGGCGCAATGACCTGTATGTCCTCCTTCAACTCTCTTAATGGCATTCCGGTAAGCGGATCCAGATACTATCTTACCGAACTGCTGCGGGAAATCTGGGGCTTTGCCGGATTTGTCGTGTCTGACTGGACGAGTGTAGAGGAACTGGTCAACCACCGGGTTGCCAAAGATAAAAAGGATGCAGCACGCCGTGCGCTCCTCGCAGGCTGCGATATGGATATGCACTCCTGCGCTTATGTAGAATCTTTGGAGGCGCTTGCAGAAGAAGTACCGGAAATTCTGCCCGCTATTGATGAAAGCGTTCTGCGCATTCTGTGCGTAAAGTTTGCCGCAGGTATTTTTGCAAATCCCTACCGGGACGAAGATACCAGCAATGCATTTCTCAAAGAAGAATATCGGGACGCAGCAAGAGATCTTGCAGCACATTCCATGGTACTGCTGAAAAATAAAGAAAATATTCTGCCTCTGAAACGAGACAAGAAAAAATATCTGGTTACCGGTCCCATGGCAGACGCGCAATATGAAGCAATGGGCGTATGGGGTGGACGCTGCGACCCTGCCACTGTTATCACCGTGAGCAATGCTCTGGAAAGAGAAGAAGGCATCGAAACGGTTTATCTGGCGGGCTGTGACTTTGAAGGAACCGACCGGGCGAAATTCAAAGAAGCCGCACGGCTTGCAGCCGGATGCGATGGTATCATTTTCGTATGCGGCGAGCCTTGTCAGTGGGCTGGAGAAGGCGGCGGAAGAATCGACATTGACCTGCCGGACATTCAGTATGAATACTTGAAATTGCTGAAGGGCTTGAAAAAACCGCTTGTTTCCGTACTGCTCACCGCACGTCCCCTTGCCTGCTCCCGTTTGGATGAAATGTCCGATGCACTGCTCCTCGGCTGGCATTCCGGCGTAGAAGCAGGAAATGCAGTCCGTCAGCTTTTGATGGGCGATCTCTCTCCCAGCGGCAGACTGCCTGTCACCTTCCCCAGAGCAACAGGGCAAATCCCGATTTATTATGCAAGTCTTTCTGCCGGACGTCCCAGAAGTCTCTTCCCACGTCGGTACAGAGACTGCCCTGCCGATCCTCTTTATCCGTTCGGATATGGGCTGACCTACAGCACAGTTGCATACGATGATATCACCGTTGAAAATCCGGATCTGCATCCGGGCGAGGAACTGCGTGCCAGCGTTACCGTATCCAATACCGGCGACGTTGCAATAGAAGAAGTGGTGCAGGTGTATTTCTGTGATGTGGTGTCCTCCATTGCAACGCCGGATAAATTGCTGTGCGACTTTGAAAAGATTTCCCTGGAAGCGGGACAGACTAAGAAAATCTCCTTCTCTATTCCCTCTGATCGTTTCACCTTCCTGAATGAAAAACTGGAAAAAGTGCTGGAACCAGGCGATTTTCGTCTGTATATCGGCGCTGATTCCACCTGCGAGGCGTTCGCGTCCTTTACTGTAGTGGAGTAACTGCACTGTAAAAAAACAATCCCTCAGTCTCCGCTACGCGGAGCCAGCCCCCTTTACACAAGGGGGCCTTTTATTTATATTGATGCTTCACAACAGTTTCCTTTGCACAAGGAAGTCGTCCTAAGCCTCCTTCATATAAAAGGAGGTAACACAAGCATTAACAATGACGGAGGGATGTCACCAAGCCTTAAGCCCCCTTTGTGCAAAGGGGGGTGAGTTTTGCGCAGCAAAACTCGGGGGGATTGTGCCCATGCTGCCGATGTGAAGATCCTACAAAATGATAGTGTTACAATCCCTCACCCGCTTCGCGGGAGCTCCCTTTACTGGGGGGAGCCTTTTATGTTTGACTTCGTGGGAGTTCCCTTTGCTGGGGGTGCCTTTTTGTTGACTAAAGCCTCCTCCCGGCAAAAGGAGGTGGCGCGGCGTTAGCCGTGACGGAGGAATTGACTAAACGTTATTACCGATGTGAAGATCCTACAAAATGATAGTGTTACAATCCCTCAGTCGCTATCGATTCGTTTGACGACAGTTCACTTTGCGGGAGCTAGCTTTTTGATTAAACTTTCTTTTAACCTTACTCGTTAATTTTCCCGGATTCCTTGACAAATCCCCCATCTGATATTATAATGATTTCACTTCAATGTTAGGGAGTAAATCTATTATGGAAAACATCATTGAAATTGAGCATCTGAACAAAAGCTTTGGCGAAGTGAAAGCGGTGCAGAATTTAAGTTTTCACGTAAAAGAAGGAGAATTGTTCGCTTTTTTAGGCGTTAACGGTGCAGGTAAATCCACCACAATCCACATAATGTGCGGTCAGCTTGCCAAAGACAGCGGAAGCGTCACCATAGATGGCTGCGACCTGGATCACAATGTAGATCACATCAAAGGGGAATTGGGCGTAGTATTTCAAAATTCCCTGCTGGATAACGCCTTGTCCGTATACGATAATCTGGAAAGCCGTGCGGCGCTTTACGGTATATTTGGAAGCACCTTTAAAGAAAGACTTGCCGAGCTTGCCAAGCTTCTTGACTTTGAAGACCTGTTAAAACGACCTGTTGGAAAATTATCCGGAGGACAGCGCAGGCGCATTGATATTGCAAGAGCACTGCTGCACAGCCCCAAAATTCTGATTCTTGATGAACCCACCACCGGATTGGATCCCCAAACGCGAAAAATCCTTTGGAACGTAATTTCTGATCTGCGGGAAAATAAAAACCTGACAGTTTTTCTAACCACCCACTATATGGAGGAAGCAGCAGAAGCAGACTATGTTGTCATTCTGGACAGCGGCAAAATCTCAGCCAAAGGAACACCGCTGGAATTGAAGAATGCCTATACCGGAGATTTTATCACCCTTTACAATGTCAGCGAGGAAGATGTAAAGTCCCTTGCCATTGATTACACGCCTATACGCGACGCCTTTCGCCTGTTCGTTCCAAACACGGCAAAGGCGACAGAACTTATTTTGGCACATCCGGAGGTGTTTCGCGATTTTGAAATCACAAAAGGTAAAATGGACGATGTTTTCCTTGCCGCTACCGGAAAGAATTTAACAGGAGGGATGGAAAAATGAGCACCTGCAAGGCCCTTATAAAACGAAATACAAAATTATTTTTCAGAGACAAGGGAATGTTTTTCACCTCCCTGATCACTCCTGCAATTCTGCTTGTTTTGTATGCCACGTTTCTCGGGAAAGTCTATCACGACAGCTTTGCCTACTCCCTGCCGGAAACACTGCATGTTTCTGAAAATCTGATTGATGGCTGTGTTGGCAGCCAACTGATTTCGTCCATTCTTGCTGTATCCTGTGTAACAGTTGCCTTTTGCTCTAACATGCTTATGGTGCAGGATCGGGCAAACGGATCCATTAAAGACCTGCGCATTGCTCCGGTCAAAGCGTATGCGCTTGCTTTAAGTTACTACACAGCATCGCTGATTTCCACACTGATTATTTGTCTGACAGCCGGCGGCATATGCCTTGCTTACGTTGCCGCTGTAGGCTGGTTTATGTCTGCCGCAGATGTTCTGCTGTTGCTGTTGGACATTATTCTGCTTACATTATTTGGAACTGCACTTTCTTCCATTATCCATTTCTTCCTTTCCTCTCAAGGGCAAATTTCTGCAGTCGGTACGATTGTGAGCGCCGGTTACGGTTTTATTTGCGGCGCTTATATGCCAATTTCCCAATTTTCTGAAAGTGTACAACGCGTGATTTGCTTTTTGCCGGGTACATACGGTACCTCCCTGATCCGCAATCATGCGATGCGTGGTGCATTTGCAGAAATGATAGATCAAGGCATTCCAGAGGAAGTAGTGGAAAGTATCAAGGATTCCATTGACTGCAATCTGTATTTCTTTGATCATAAGGTAGATCTGCCAATCATGTATCTGATACTCGGCGGCACGATAACCGTACTGATCACAGTTTATATTTTAATGAATAAATACAGAAAAACTTCTTCCCACGCATAAAATAAAAAAACCACCGCTTGCAGCGGTGGTTTTTTCACTAATGAAAGGATTTTCGAAATTGTCGTCCAAGAGCTTGCTGCACCAGGTTCCACGAAATTTTATAGCCCCCAGCAAAGGGAGGTGGTTTTTGCGTAGCAAAACTCGGAGGGATTGTCTGCACGTACTGCCGATTTACAGATCATCTAAAATGATAGTATTACAATCCCTCACCCGCTTACGCGGGAGTTTCCTTTACTGGAGGGGAGCCTCTACCCAAAGAACCCCAGCCTCCCCTGTGTAAGGGGAGGTGGCACGGTCAAGCGTAGCGATCGTGTCGGAGGGGTTGTCTACACACACTGCCGATTTGCAGATCATCCAAAATGATAGTATTACAATCCCTCACCCGCTTCGCGGGAGCTCCCTTTATTGGGGGGAGCCTTTTATTTATATTAGTGTTTCGCGGGAACTCCCTTTTTTGCACAAGGGAGAGTCCTCTTATAATTTTATCCGCTCGCAAATTCATACGAATCGCCGCAGATTTTTATTGCATAGGTTCGCCGTTTTTATCAAACAGAGGAAGTCCCTCTAAATATGTAATATCCTGCCGCTCCCTTGCATCTCCTTCCGCCAGAATGCACATACGTCCTGCAATCTCAGCGCCTGCTGCAAGTACAAGTTGCTCTAACGCCTGCAGCGACTCGCCTGTAGATATTACATCATCCACAAGCAGCACCCGTTTTCCGCGCATCAACTGCACATCCGCCTGATCCAAATACAACTTCTGCTCGCCCTCAGTCGTAATTGAATGGACAGTTGTCTCAAACACACCTGTCATGTACAGCTTCGGACGCTTGCGCGCAACAAAATATTTCTGATTGCCTGCAAGCCGTGCCATTTCATGTGCCAGCGGAATTCCTTTTGCCTCAGCAGTAATGATGTAATCATAATCAGGTGCAATCTGCAGCAGAGAGTCGGCACAGGCTGTAGTCAAAGCAGGATCACCAAATATTACAAAAGCGCCGATATACAAATCCTCGTTCAGAGGGCACAGCGGCAATTGCCGCTGCAGCCCTGCAATCTGCATTTCATATACTTTTTTCATAGCGTACCCTCTCAACCGCGCAGCACAACGCCATATTCTTCATGCAGTCGCTTCATGATCTTTTCCGCAATCGCGTCTGCTTCTTCATCTGTCAAGGTGCGGTCGGCAGCACGGAGCATTACTGCAAAGGAAACGCTCTTTTTGCCTTCTCCCACCTGTGGTCCACGATAAACATCAAACAGTGATACATCCACCACCATTTTTCCGCCGGCACGGAGCATAACTTCACGCACTGAACCGGTCTCCAGCTCTTCATCGCAAACGAAAGAGAAATCCCGTTCCAATGCCGGATATTTCGGCAGCGGCGTATATTCAAATTTTGTTTTTCGCGCCTGGAACAGTGCGTCAAAATCCAATTCCGCACCGTATGCTGGCACGCCAAATCCATACGTTTCACAAACGGCAGGATGCATTTCGCCAAATACGCCAAGACACATCTCACCAAGCATGATCTCTGCACAGCGCCCCGGATGGAATGCCCTATTATCTGCCTGACTTACATACTGGATGCCCGCAATTCCTGCAAGTGACAAAATTGCTTCCACATATCCCTTCATCCGATAGAAGCATGCACTGCTGTCCATATTATTTTCATAAAAACCAAGTACCAGACTTTTCGGCTCCTTCGGAAGCTGCTCGCCGGCAACCGGCAGATACAGTGACGCCATCTCGTACAAATGTACATTCTGATTTTTCTGACTGTAGTTGTAGGAAAGCGCCTCCAGCATAGACGGCAATGCCGTAGTGCGCATAACGGAAGTATCTTCTCCGAGAGGATTCTTGATCACAACGCTGTTTCTGCGGGGATCATTCTGCGCCATCCGGATTTTATCATAATACCGGGGACTGATAAAGGAAAAGGTGTGAATTTCATCCATACCCATATCGCAAAGTGCATCGCTGACGCGCACTTCAAACTGCTGCTTTTTATTTCTGCCGCCCTGCGTCATAGGACCTTTAAATTCTGTAGAAGGAATTTTGTTGTATCCGTATATACGGACAACCTCTTCTGCGAGATCCTCCATGCATTCTACATCCGCACGCCAAGATGGTACCTCCACCATTCCGTCACGGCAGACAAATCCAAGCCGCTCCAATACCTGCTCCATATATGCCTGATCCAATTGCACCCCAAGGAACCGGTTGATCCGCTGTGCTTCCAGCGGGATCACCGTCTGCTCCTTTTTACCGGGATAAACATCAATAATGCCGTCCACGACTTCCCCGGCACCAAGCAGTTGGATCAGTTCCAAAGCCCGCAGAAGTGCCGGCATGGTATTTTCCGGATCCATACCTTTTTCGAACCGGGCGGAGCTTTCTGTACGCATCCCCAACTTTCTGGAGGTGATCCGCACATTGGAACCTTTAAAGCATGCGCTTTCAAAAATAACCAGCTTTGTATCATCTGTAATTTCGCTGTTTTCACCGCCCATAATTCCGGCAAGCGCCACTGCTTTTGTTTCATCGGCAATCACCAGCATGGAGTCATCCAGTACATGCTCCTTGCTATCCAGTGATGTATATGCCTCCTGCTGTGCAGCACGGCGCACGATAATATGACTGCCCTCCAGACATGCATAGTCAAACGCATGCATTGGCTGACCGTATTCCAGCATTACATAGTTTGTAATATCTACAATATTGTTGATAGGACGCACGCCAGCCGCATGGAGCCGCATCCGCAGCCACAGGGGAGACGGTTCAATTTTTACATTTTTCACAGCCGCAGCGCTGTATCGGTAGCACAACTCATCACAGTCAATATCTACCTTGAGATATTTTTCAATGCTGTCTCCATCGCCGAGTGCTTTCACCTGAGGAGCAGGAATATGCAGGGAGCGGTCAAAGGTAACTGCACTTTCTCTTGCCAGTCCAATTACGGAAAGGCAGTCCGGACGGTTCGGTGTAATTTCAAATTCTACTACATGTCCCTGCATGGTAAGCAGTTCTTTCATATCTGTTCCAGGCACTGCATCGCCAAGACCAACGTCACCTAAAATCAGAATGCCGTCTTCTGCCGCGCCGGGCATTTCATGCAGTGTAAGCCCCATTTCTTCAAAGGAGCACAGCATTCCCTCGCTGACTTCTCCACGCAGCTTTCCCTTTTTGATTTTTACATCTCCGGGCAGCAACGCGCCGTCCAAGGCAACCGGCACCAATGCGCCTTCAAATACATTTTTTGCACCGGTAACAATTTGCAGCGGATTTTCCCCGCCGACATCAACAGAGCAGATCACCAGCTTGTCCGCATTGGGATGCTGGGTAATAGACAAGAGTTTTCCTACAACAACCTTGGAAAAGCTGCTTCCCTCCTGGGTATACCCCTCCACCTTACTGCCGGTGTCTGTCATCCTGTCACAATATGCTTTTATATCTACATCGCTTACATCTGTGAAATCAGCAAGCCATTTCATTGGTAAATTCATATGTTTCTTCTCCCCTTCCCGTTAAAATTGTGCCAAGAAGCGCACATCGTTTTCATAGAGATACCGCAGCATGTCTGAGGAAACCAGGGGGCAGTC
>CASTST010000085.1 GCA_949451655.1 uncultured Eubacteriales bacterium
AATACTGCGATTTCGGGAGATATCAAGAGATAATCGTAGATTACATGAGGAGGGGGCGCAATGTTTTTCCGAAAGGATTATGCAAAGCCTGGGCCGGGTATCCGCCCTGATGAGCCTGAGAAAACCGGATGGAACCGGTTTACAGAGATCCTGACGCTGGAATGCGGTTCACTCTTGAAACTGAATTTGCTGTTTTTGCTGACAAGCCTGCCGGTAGTGACGATTCCTGTAGCGCTGTATGCAATGCATCTTGTTGTCCGCCGCATGGTATGTGATGAAGTCGTTGACTGCTTTCACCATTATAAGCAGGCGCTTGTAAAGTATTGGAGGACGGCATATGTTGCATTTTTCGTGGTTGCTGTGCCGTTGGCTCTTTCAGCCTGCGGGATGATTACTTATCTTCGCTTTGCAGCACAGAACCTGATGTTTTTTCTGCCGTTTGTGTTCTGTTCAACGGTTTTTCTGGTTACAGCACTTTCGTCTGCGCATTTTTATGCGATTTTGAGTACCGGAAAGACGGTGCGGGAGTCGGTTCGGGCTGCTGTCGTATTTGGTATTGCCCGTCCGGTTCAGTCGCTTCCTGCGGCATTGGGGATTTATGGGCTTTCGCTGATTGCACTGCTTGCGTTTCCGATCAGTGTTTTATATTGGCTGCTGATTGGATTTTCGGCGCCCTGCCTGCTGGCTAATTTCTTCGTCCGCACAGATGTGAAACAATATTTTTCCGCTTAGGCCTTGTTTGATAACTGGAAGTGCGTCCAGTGGCGAGGGATTTTTTCGCCAATCAAGGCAAATTTTCGCAGGAATCCTGACGGATTTCAAGAAAATTTAACGCAGAGTGGCGGAAAAAGACCCGTCAATGGGCGTGCGGACAATTTTTAAACAAGGCCTAATATCTGACAGTCTCTTTATCATTGCTTTTTCATTTTCTTTTATCGCGCTGTCCCTTTCATTTACCCTCATTTTATCCTCACTTTGCGGGAAAAAGCCGTCCATTCGGGCGGCTTTTTCTCTGTTTTTGTGGGATGACCTTCCGAAAAACATGGTGTGAAAAAGAATGCTTTATCAGGTGATTTGGCCGAGGTTTATAAAAATTGAGCTTGTAACATCCCTGTTTGTGTGATAAAATAAACCCGATTCATATTTTTGAGGAATATGGGAATTTATTGATGATTAAGGAGTGATTACAGGTGCATGATTTGGTGAAAAGGCTTGATCCGGTTTTCTCTAAAATTAGAGGGGAAGTGAATCCGGCCATTCAGGAATGCAGGAAAATGAAAAAGCCGTTTACAATACTGTTTTTCATTTATCTGCTCGGAATCAGCGCTATTTTGCGCGCAAATTTTAATTATATTGATGATATGGGGCGTGTATACAGCGGATATAAAGGATGGGAGAATTTCAGCCGCCATACGAATATGTTTTTGTCGGGCCTCCTCCATGCGGATAACTATTTGACGGATATTTCACCGCTCCCGCAGCTGTTGGCTGTTGTTCTTCTTGTGCTGACAAGTATGGCAGTGCTATATATTATTTCGGGAACAACGGAAATTTCCTTATGGAGTGTCATTGCAGTTATTCCGTTGGGACTGTCGCCGTATTTCCTTGAGTGTATTTCTTATAAATACGATGCTCCTTATATGGCGCTTTCTATATTTGCTTCGGTGGTTCCACTTTTATTTTATCGGCGAGGATCTATTCCGTATCTTACTGCATCAATCCTTGGAATGCTTATAGTATGTACAACCTATCAGGCTGCGGTTGGATTGTTCCCGATGATGGTTATTTTAGCCAGTCTTCTGCGGTGGAATCAAAAGGAACCTCTTGTTAAAATTGCTTCTTTTATTCTGGATTCCTTAATTAGTTTTGTGGTTGCACTTCTATTGTTTCAGCTATTTTTACGGAATGGATATAGTGGTTATGTGGATATGTCGCTGCCGCCGATGAACCAATTATTTTCTGTAATTACGCAGAATTATGCGCATTATTTTTCCTTGATAAAAGAAGACTTAAAGACCGGCTGGCTGTTTTTAATTGCTGTTTTGTGCATTTTATTTTTATGTGTAAATGTACGTAATTCTGAACAGAATAAAACGGCTGCTTTTTGTGTTTCGTCAGGGGCAATGTTGGTCATGCTGTTATTGTCTTTTGGGGTATATCCAGCTTTTCAGAAACCGCTTTTTGATCCAAGGGCAATGTTTGGTTTTGGTGTTTTTATCGCATTAGTCGCCGTTGTTGCAACAACGGGACAGCTTTACACTGTAAAGTTGTCCAAAATCATATGTTTGATACTAAGCTGGTGCTTTTTTGTGTTTGCATTTACCTATGGAAATGCGCTTTATGCTCAAAAAAAGTATACGGATTTCCGGATTCAAATGGTTGTTGATGACCTGAAATCAACAGAAGTTATGATGGCAGACAATCAGAAAAAGGTAGAAATTATTGGTTCAATCGGCCATGCGCCGGCACTGAAGAATATGCCGCAGGATTATCAGATATTGAATCGGCTGGTGCCAATTACGTTCCAGGGAAACTGGCACTGGGGACGTTTCGGAATTCAAAATTACTACGGGCTGAAAAATTTGGAATGGACGGCTGTAGATGCAGCACCGGAAGATTTACCGGTTATTGCAGACAGTATTTATCATACGATCCGCGCCAATCAGGATAATATTATAATTGTGTTGAAATGAGAGGGATGGAGGAAGAGAATATGATGACTGATATTTCAATTATTGTGCCGTGCTATAATGAGCAGGAAGCACTGCCCTTGTTTTATGCGGAGATTACCCGCGTAGCGGAGCAAATGGCTCCGCTTACATTTGAATTTGTATTTATTGACGACGGTTCGTCTGATGGAACATTGTCCACGCTTAGGTCGCTTGCAGCGCAGGATAAGCGGGTGCGGTTTGTGTCATTTTCGCGTAATTTTGGTAAGGAAGCTGCAATTTTAGCAGGACTCGAAGCGGCCGAAGGGGCGTATATTGCAACGATGGACGCCGATCTCCAGGACCCGCCCGCACTTTTGCCGCAGCTTTACCGTGCGGTGACAGAGGAAGGCTATGACTGCGCTGCGACCCGCCGTACCAGCCGGGAAGGGGAACCGCCGATCCGTTCCTTTTTTGCCCGGATGTTTTATAAACTCATCAATAAGATATCTGATGCGGACATTGTAGATGGTGCGCGGGACTATCGCCTGATGCGCCGCAGGATGGTTGAGGCAGTGTTGTCCATGCGGGAATATAACCGGTTTTCAAAGGGGATTTTTGGCTGGGTTGGATTTCAGACCAAATGGGTGCCGTTTACCAATGTGGAGCGTGCCGCAGGAGAGACAAAGTGGTCCTTTTGGAAACTTTTCCTGTATTCACTTGAGGGAATCGTTGCCTTTTCGACGGCCCCGCTGGCGATTGCGTCCGTGTTGGGTGCGCTGCTTTGTGCGGCTGCATTCCTGTTTATTGCGGTTGTCATTCTCAAAACATTTTTGTTTGGCGATCCGGTCAGCGGGTGGCCGAGCATGATGTGTGTGATTTTGTTTTTGGGCGGGATACAGCTGTTCTGTGCCGGGATTTCGGGGCAATATCTCGCGAAAACATATTTAGAAACGAAAAAACGTCCGGTTTATCTTGTGAGGGAAACAGAAGAGGGGCTAAAATGAAAAATCTTGCAGACAAAAAGCTGATAAAATTCCTGATGGTTGGCGTAGTGAATACCCTCGTTGGGACAGCGATCATGTTCGGGCTGTACAATTTGGCGCACTGGTCCTATTGGACCGCATCGGCTGCGAATTATATTCTGACCAGTATTCTCAGTTTTTTTCTGAATAAGCACTTTACTTTTCAGAATCGTGCGAAGGGTGCGCCGCAGGCCCTTCTGTTTTCTTTGAATATAGCGCTGTGCTATTTGCTGGCCTATGGGATTGCAAAACCGGCCTGCCGGGAGCTGCTCCAGAACGCATCGGCGGCGGTGCAGGATAATATATCAATGTTGGCTGGGATGGTGTTGTTTACCGGCTTTAACTATTTTGGACAGAGGCTTTTTGTCTTCCGGGAACCGTGAAAATGTTTGAAGTTTTTATGAACGGTGCACGGCATACTCTTCCAGAGCAGGATAAAATTGCAGAATTAGCCGATTAAGTTGAATAAATTACCAGAAACCGACAAAGTCACGAAATCTATCAGGAAATTGTTTGAATTTTTTATGCGCCATTTATCCGGAAAGGTGCTATAATAGAGATAGAAAATAAACACAATACTTTCAGGAGGCGTTAGTAAAATGAGATTTTTAGCAGTAGCAGAGGCCGCAGTGCGGTTCCGCATTCCGGTGGATCAGCTTCGCACGATGTGTGAGCGTGGCAAGATTAAAGGAGCCGTGCGTTTTGGCCGTGTGTGGACACTGCCGGAGACTGTCAGTCTGGACGAGCTGCAAATGCATGGAACTACCCAGCGTCATCTGGTGAGCTGAGTGGTGGCGGCATGGTTGACATATGGATATCAGTAATTTGAAAAGCGCTCTTCAAACATGGAAGGGCGCTTTTTTGTGCCTAAAACGGTACGGTATGATAAATAATATATTTTCCATATAATTCATAATTGGAAATGCTGAATTGCTTTTTTCAGTGCGAGGTCAAAGCAGCTAAAATCATGCGCTGCCTTCCACTCTTCAAATACAAATGGTACGTCGGCTTCCCTCAGCGCTTTGCAAAAACGCAGATGTTCGGAATAAAAGCCATCCTCTGTGCCGCAGGTCAGATAGAGTACAGGCAGTTGATCTTTTGGTATCCGGCGTGCAAGCTCCAACGCATCCAGTTCGGGGCGCCATCCGAAGTCCGCACCGAAAATTGCCCGGAAGTCCTCGAGAAGACGGGTTCCGAAAATCGCTGCGAATTTTTCTGTGCCGTTTTCCCGCAGTTCCTGTAGCCCGTTCCGCAGATCCAGGCAGGCGGACGAAAACGCTGCACACTTCCCATATTGTTCAGGCTTTGCAAGTGCACATTTCAGTGCTCCATAGCCTCCCATAGAGTTCCCCATAATCACCGTATTTTCACGTGACGCGGAAATATGAAACAGGTTCTTACAAAGTGTCGGGAGTTCCTCTGCTATATATGTAAAATATGCAAATCCATATTCCATATCGCAGTAAAAACTGCGTCCGGCCTCCGGCATAATGTATATTGTATTTCCTTCAGCAGCATACTCTGCCAGATTTGAATAATCGATCCAGCTTTGGTGATTCCCACAAAGTCCATGCAATAGATAAGCAACCTTATATTCCTTTCGCAGAACATTCGGCGTGACGATTGATAAACCAGTGTCCATTTGCAGTGTCTGTGAAAACACGGTACCATGCATTCTCATTTCTTGTATTCCTCCATTGCGTTAAAAATAACTGCGCAATAGCTCATATTATTCGATTATTTGCAGTTGTAGTTTTCATCATACTACAGCACGGGGTTTGGTGTCAAGCGGTTTATCCGTCTTTTAGCTGGTGCTGCTTCTTTGAGGCAGTCCGTTCCATGCTGGAAAAAAGAGGATGTCTTCCGGATATCCATAAACACCCATTTTAGAGGAATCACATAGCATTTTTATGGCAAATGGTATCAATTATCAGGCACTTTCTGTGCACCAGTGATATTGTCTCTGGCTGCCGAATCTGCTATACTGGGTATCGAAAAGAAATCTACTGAAAGGAACCTCCGTACACTATGCAAAAACAAGCCGTTCTGCCACAGCCGCGCTCGCGACTGTTCGATAACTCCGCCCTTTTTCATCTTATTCTGCCGCTTATTATCGAGCAGTTTCTGACGATCGCTGTTGGCATGGTCGATTCTGTTATGGTTTCAAGCGTTGGTGAGGCCGCTGTCAGCGCTGTTTCACTTGTTGACACGGTAAACGTCCTCATTGTCAACCTTTTTTCCGCTTTGGCAACCGGTGGTGCGGTTGTCGCCGGACAGTATCTTGGCCGGGAAGACCGCAGCCAAGCCGATAAGGCAGGGAACCAGCTGCTTCTCTTTACCGGTGCGGCTGCCCTTGTTGTGATGATGCTCGTCTACCTCGGTAAAAATTTATTGCTTGATGTCGTTTTCGGCCACCTTGACCCCGACGTCCGTGCTTTCTGCAACACCTATCTCTTGATTGTTTCCGCTTCCATTCCTTTTATTGCGATTTATAACAGCGGCGCAGCACTTTTCCGTGTGATGGGAAACTCGAATGTTTCTATGATAGTTTCTATCGTGATGAACACTGTCAATATTGCAGGAAACGCTTTCCTTATTTATCGTCTGCGTATGGGTGTGGCTGGCGCCGCGATCCCGACCCTTATCTCGCGAATCCTTGCCGCAGGCATGATCCTTGTTTTTCTGCGCCGGCCTGCTCAGGCGATCCGTCTTCGCATTCCCTTTGATTTCCATTTTGACCGGGATATGGTCATGCGCATTCTCCGGCTCGGCGTTCCCAGCGGCCTCGAAAACAGTATGTTCCAGCTCGGTAAAATTGTCCTGTTGAGTCTCGTTGCTACCTTTGGCACTGCCTCTATTGCTGCGAATGCCGTTGGCAATTCAGTCTGCTCCTTCCAGTCCCTCGCCGGTATGGCCATGAGCATGGCAATGGTCGCTGTCATTTCCCGCTGTGTCGGCGCTGGTGACGAAGAGCAGATCCGATACTATATTCGTAAACTAATGGTGATTTGCTACGCAGTCATGATAGCCACGAATCTCCTGATCCTGCTTGCGATACCGTTTATTCTTCGGGCCTACAATCTTTCTCCCGAAACCATGACAATGGCTCGCCAGGTGCTTATGCTGCACGGCGCTTTCTGCTGCTTGATTTGGCCGCTGTCCTTCACGCTTCCGAATGCCTTGCGTGCCGCAAACGATGTGCGCTTTTCCATGATTGTTTCTGTGGTTTCCATGTGGCTTTTCCGCGTCATCTGTGGCTTCTTTTTTGCCACCACGCTTGGTATGGGAATGTTCGGCACTTGGGTTGCCATGATTGTTGACTGGGGCTTCCGTTCCGCTTTCTTTGTCTACCGTATCCGTTCCGGCGGCTGGAAACGCACCGCCTTTGACCGTCTCTGACTGGTAGTTTATCGCTTCGGGGATTCGCCCGCCGGACCGCTTTTTCGGTTCCGGCGGGTTTTTCATGCAGTTGAGCGGTCCATCTTTCGACTGTTGTACACATTTTTCATAAGCCGCGGTTGAATTCCCTTAAAAACTATGATATAATTACAAAGCGCGGCGGTCTGCCGCCAAAAATCGACCTGCCTGGCAGCCTCAATTTTTTAAGATTGCTGCGGTGCTTTTACCGGCCGCTGTTTTTCTTTGCAGAAACCCTGCATGGATGGCAGACGGCGTTCAGTGTTTGAGGGGGCTTTCGGACAGGTTCCATGAGAATAACCCAAAATGTGAAAGGGGTAAACAGTTCATGCCTGGTAAAGTGATTATAGGCGCTCAATGGGGCGATGAGGGCAAGGGCAAATTTATTGATATTTTTGCGTCAAAGGCTGATATGGTCGTCCGCAGCCAGGGCGGCAATAATGCAGGCCACACCGTTGTGGCAAACGGAGTAAAATTCAAGCTCCAGCTGGTTCCGTCCGGCATACTCGATCCAAATTGTCTGAACATCATTGGTGCTGGGGTTGTAGTCAATCCCAAGGCTATCTTGGAAGAGCTCGGCAGGCTGCATGAGCAGGGTGTTGTGACTGACCAGCTGCGGATTGATGCGCGTGCCCATTGCATTATGCCGTGGCATCTTGAACTGGACGCATTGAGTGAAGCTGAAAAGGCAGCGGACGGCACTGCGATCGGCACTACTAAAAAAGGCATTGGCCCCACATATATGGATAAATCCGAGCGCAGCGGCATCCGTATGCACGATTTTGTAGACCCGGAACGGTTTGAAGCGGTGATCCGTGACGCTTGCGCACGCAAGAACCGTGTAATCACGGGCGTATACGGCGGCAGTCCGCTGGATGTCGAGGCAATTTTGTCTGAATACCGCGCATACGCTGATCGTCTGCGTCCGATGGTGACAGATACGACCATTCTTGTTTACAATGCCGTTAAGGCGGGGAAGGAGATCTTGTTTGAAGGTGCACAGGGCACACTGCTTGACCTTGATATGGGCACCTATCCATTTGTTACTTCTTCTCACCCGGTATCTGGGGGCTGCTGTATTGGTTCGGGGGTTGGCCCGACTGCAATCAGTGAGGTCATGGGTATTTTTAAGAGTTATACGACCCGTGTTGGCGAAGGGCCATTCCCGACCGAGCTGTTTGATGAGACCGGCGATTATATCCGCAATGCTGGCGGTGAATTTGGAACGGTTACAGGGCGTCCCCGCCGTACTGGATGGTTTGATGCTGTGATTGCAAAATATGCTGTGCGGGTAAACGGCCTGACAGAAATGGTCATTAACAAGATAGACCCGCTCCGCGGACTGCCCAAACTCAAAGTCTGCGTTGCATACAAGCTGAAGAACGGTAAGACGATTACTGATTTCCCGGCAAACTTCATGGATCTCTTAGACTGTGAGCCTGTGTATGAAGAATTTGACGGTTTTGAAGAGGATATCACGGCCTGCCGTCATTTTGACGAGCTGCCGGTATCTGTGCAGCAGTATATCAAGGCACTGGAACGCATTTGCGAATGTCCCATTACCATGCTGGGCGTTGGCCCTGACCGCGATCAGGTAATTATCGTCTGAATCCCGCACGGTCAGCCTTGCTATATTTGTGAATACGGAAGATGCTGTTTGTTTCGCCTGCGCGGCGGGCGGTCCTGCGCGGACGGCGCCAGAGGGACTTGTCCCTCTGGACTCCCATTCTTCGCCTGCGGGCGGGACGGGGGACTGCATTGTCACAGCGGCGATAAAATCGGCAATGCTTTTAATTGTGTATATAAATTCAAACCGGGCTGCTGCACTGATTGGCCAGTGTAGCAGCCCGGTCTTTTTCATATGATTCATCAAGCAGGAGAGGACTGCTTCAAAAGTGATGCCCTCTCTTTTTCCGCAAACGCGGGATTCAAAAATAATATACTCACATGCGGAGAGACTTGCCGCAGCCGCCCCTTCGGCCCGCCGTCCTTTTGGCGGGCCGAAGCAGC
>CASTST010000086.1 GCA_949451655.1 uncultured Eubacteriales bacterium
AGAATGAAGCGCTTTCTTAAAAAAGCTGTTGCGGCAGTGCTTACACTTGGTGTATTATTTGGTACACTTGGCGGAAGTATAGTATATGCGGACACAGGGAATAATGAAGGATCCTCTCTCGGCGCATCGGCTGCCTGTGCGAGGCATACGCTGGGCACATTCAGCGGTGTTCCCGCCTGCGTGAATGCAAACGGGGATTTGCACGTCTGTGCGAAGAACTTTCCGGATGAGGCTTTTCGGAACTACATAGAGAATTTGAAAGGTGCAGGGGACGGATACTTTACACCGGGAGAGCGTAATAGTGTTAGATCAATAGATATTCCTTCTTCGCGGGGGGTGCGCAGTTTGCGCGGCATCGAATTTTTTATCTATTTGAACTATTTGTTCTGCTGCGGCAATCGACTGACAGAATTGGATACAAGTAGGAATACGGAGTTAAGAACTTTACACTGCTACGAAAACCAATTGACAAAATTGGATGTAAGCGGCAATATGGCTCTGAAAACTTTAGACTGCCAGTTGAACCAATTGACAAAATTGGATGTAAGCGGCAATACGGTTTTGGAGGATTTGCATTGCTGCAACAACCAACTGACAGGCTTGGATGTAGGCGGCAATACGGCTCTGAAAACTTTATGCTGCGACAACAACCAACTGACAGACTTGGATGTAAGCGGCAATACAGCTTTGACATCTCTATACTGCGACGACAATCACCTGACAAGGCTTGATGTGAGAGACAATATAAATTTGCATAGTCTGGACTGCTCCAACAATAACATAACGGAATTGTTTATCAATGAGCAAGATGATAATTGGTGGTGGAATCTGATAGTCTCTCCCCAGACAAGCACGCTTCCGCTTGTACAAAACGGAGCTGTTTGGACAGCAGATTTGAGCAGCTTAGTTGAAGATACGTCCAGAGTTGAAACAGATACTATTTCAGAAGGAATATATGATGGGAATACTGGTTTAATAATCTTTACAAAAAAACCGACTTTCTTTGAATGCTATATCGGAAAAGGGCAGCAGGAGATGCTGGTTACGGTTTATTTGATTGATTCTGAGCCGGAAACGCCAACACCGAATCCCGGTCTCGGCGCATCGGCAGCCTGTGAGGGGCATGAACTGGGCGCATTCAGCGGCGTTCCCGCCTGCGTAAATGAAAACGGAGATTTGCATATCTGTGAGAATAATTTCCCGGATGAGGCTTTTCGGAACTACATAGAGAATTTGAAAGGTGCAGGGGACGGATACTTTACACCGGAAGAATGCGGTAAAATTGAAGAATCACTAAATGTATGTTATGACGATGATATTAAAACGTTGCAGGGGATTGCGTTTTTTACTCGTTTAAAGTCCTTGAATTGTGATGGAACCGGTGTGAGCGAATTAAATGTAAGCAACAATACTGCGTTAACAAAACTGTCATGCCGGAAAAATCATATACAAAGATTAAATATAAGCGGTTGTAGTGAGTTGGTTGAATTAGATTGTGCTTATAATGATTTAACAGAGCTGACTGTAAGTAATAACACGCAATTGATGTATTTAGACTGCCGTTTTAATCAATTAACAAAGCTGGATGTAAGCGATTGCATGGATTTGTCTGTTTTGATTTGTTCCAATAATAACATGACGGAATTGTTTACAAACAGGCGAGATGGTAATTGGGAAGGTCTTATAGTTTCTCCTCAGGCAAGCACGCTTCCGCTTGTCAAAAGAGGACCCGTCTGGACAGTAGATTTGAGCAGCTTAGTTGAAGACGTATCCAGAATTGAAACAAACAGTATTTCGGAAGGAACATATGACTGGCAGTCTGGCTGGATAATCTTTACAGAAAAGCCGGATTCTTTCACATATGAATGCTATATCGGGAAAGTGCAGCAAACAATGCAGGTTACAGTCAACTTAATTGATTCTGAACCGGAAACGCCAACCCCGATACCAACGCCCAACCCCGGTCTTGGCGCATCAGAGGCTTGTGAGGAGCACGTGCTTGGTGCATTTAGTGGTGTTCCCGCCTGCGTAAATGAAAACGGGGATTTACATATCTGTGAGAATAATTTCCCGGATGATGTTTTTCGGGAATGTGTTTCAAATTTGGAAGGCGCAGAGGACGAATACTTTACACCGGAAGAATGTGGAAAAATAATATCTGTTGAGGTACATCCAAGTTATGCTGCTCAAACTTTGCAGGGAATAGAGTTTTTTATAAATTTATTTTCTTTGGATTGCACTTTTAATCAGCTGACAGAATTAGACACAAGCAATAACGCAGCTTTAGAACTTTTGTATTGTGGTGGCAATCAGCTGACAGAATTAGACCTGAAAAATAATACAGCTTTGAAGATTTTGGATTGTGCCTTTAATCAGCTGAAGGAGCTGGATGTAAGCAATAATACGGCTTTAGAAGTTTTGTACTGTGATATCAATCAGCTGACAGAATTGGACACAAGCAATAACACGGCTTTAGAGAAGTTGTGCTGCCATCGCAATCAGCTTGAAATTTTGAATGTAAGAAACAATCCGGCTTTGAAGATTTTGCATTGTGAGGACAACCAGCTGACTGAATTGGATGTAAAGAATAATATAGCTTTAGAAGTTTTGTACTGTGAGAATAATCAACTGAGAAGCTTGGATATAAGCAACAATCTGGCTTTAACATGTTTGAACTGCGGTAACAATCAATTGACAGAATTGGACGTAAGTAATAATCCAGCTTTGGATTACTTAGTATGCTATAGCAATCAGTTGGCGAAATTAGATGTAAGCAACAATCTGGCTTTAACATGTTTGAACTGCGGCGACAACCAATTGACAGAATTGGACACAAGCAATAATACAGCTTTAGTGGATTTGCAATGCTACGGTAACCAGTTGACAAAGCTGGATCTCACCTTCAATACAAACCTGCAATATTTGAACTGTGACAACAATCAGCTGACAGAATTGGTTATTATCTACTACCACAAAAATTTCAGATCTTTGTCATGCAATAATAATCAATTGACAAATTTGTATTTAGGCGGAGGCTCTGAATTAAGAAGTCTGGAATGCAGCAGCAATCAGCTGACCGAACTCAATTTGAGTGACAAGCCGGGCTTGAACCGATTGGCGTGCGCTGACAATCAGTTGACAACGCTGGATTTGAGCAACTGCTATTATTTATATGATTTAATTTGTTCTAACAACAGTATAACGTATATTGAGGATAGAACAAACTCGAGACTTATAGGTCAGAATGTATTGGAGGTTTCGCCGCAAATACACACGCTTCGGTTGACTCAAAAGGGAAGTGTCTGGACAGTTGATTTGCATGCCTTGGGGGACAGCCGTGTGATATATGGAATTCGTGAGGACAGTCTCTCGGAAGGAACACTGGACAAAAATACCGGTTTGGTAACCTTTACAGAGAAGCCGACTTCTTTCACATTTGAATCCTCCGCAGGAGTATCGCAGCAGACGATGCAGCACTTGATCGAGTTTGAAGCAACCTACAAAGCAACAATCAATGGAGCAGAATATGAGTATGCTGCAGGTGAGCAGGTAACGCTGAGCGTTGATGCATTTTACCTGGATGGAAACTGGGGATATCGGTTTGGCACATGGACTGGCGATGTAGATGCAATTGCAGATGTGAAGTCCAACACAACTACATTTACAATGCCAGCGCAGGATGTAACAATTACTGCTAACCATTACCTGATCGGAGATGTAGATGGTAACGGTGTAGTAGACGCTGTAGACGCAGCAGCGATTATTAGAATGGCAAACGGAACAATGACGCCAACACTGGCAGGAGATATTACAGGAACTGGCGTTGTCGATGCTATGAGTGCAGCAAACATTGCACGGTATATAGCAGGTACGTTTATTCCTGCAAAATAAGGAGCAGCATAACAGTGAGGTTTAAATAGGATTTTGTAATCCTGAAAAAAACGGAAGGCATTGCCTTCCGTTTTTTTGTTTCAGATTATTCCAGTGTGGGCGTTACACGAAGCGCTGGTCATGTCGTGTAATACCTAAAGTTAAAAGACCCTCTTGTGCAAAGGGGGGCTGTCAGTCGAGCGCAGCGAGACTGACTGGGGGATTGTAATTGGCTATTATTTTGATAATCTGCGAATCGACAATCAACGTCCCCCGTTTTGCCTACTGCGATCTAGCACCCTATGGGAACTGCGCAGGCTTTTATAAAATAAAAAGCCCTCTTTTTAAGAGGGCTTTAAATATTATTGAATCAGTCATTTTCGTCATCCGGTGGATCAATTTTCTTTACGTTGATTTCCTTGACCATCTTATTATCACAATCAGTAACAGTAATAAGAAGATCGCCATACGTAAAGGTTTCATTTATTTCCGGAATGCCTTCAAATTTCATTTGAATCCAGCCGTTGATTGTCTGGGGTTTTTCGTCTTCCTCATATTTAATATCAAAGTAGTCCAAAAGCTCATCCAGGTCAGCAGCACAGTCCATTGTAATGCTGCCGTCATCGTTGACGATCATTGTGAAGGTTTCCACCTCGTCATGTTCGTCCCAAACGTCGCCGATCAGTTCTTCGATAATATCTTCCATGGTAACGATGCCCAGCAAACCGCCAAATTCATCAATGACAAACGCCATGTGGCATTTTTCACTCTGCAAATCTCGTAAAAGATCATCGACTTTGTGATGCTTGGATACAAACAAGGGCTTCTGGTAAAAGGGTTGCAGGTCCTGTTTGCCGGAATTATATGCAAAGAAGAAGTCTTTCTCATGCAGCACGCCCTTGATATCGTCAGGGGACTCCCCGATTACCGGAAGTCTGGAATATCCGGTATCAAAAAATACCATCATAATTTCCCGGGGATCTGCGTCTTCCTTCACCGCTACGACTTCAATACGCGGTGTGAGAATTTCTCCGGCGGTGAGGTCGCTGAATTCAATGGCGCTGCGGATCAGTTCGCTTTCGTCTTCATCTAACCCGCCATCCTGTTCCGCTTCCTCTACCATAGTAATCAAATCATCTTCTGTAGTTACGGATACAGAGGAGGATTTGAAAATCTTACACAAAAGTTTTCTTAAACCGGAAAACAGTGTTGTAAACGGTACAAACAGGGTAACCAGACCATTCATGATGCCGCAGACAGACAAAACATATCCGTCGGCATGATCTTTTGCCAATGTTTTCGGTGAAATCTCACCGAAAATAAGAACGGTGACCGTGATAACAATGGTGGAAATGGTGGCCACCAGGTCTGCGCTCACATTTGTCAGAATACGCATGAAAAACAGGGTGCTGATTGTTGTCAGAGTAATATTGACGATGTTGTTTCCAATCAGGGTAGTAGTAATTAGTTTATCGTATTTATCATCCAGCTTTAGTACAAGAGAAGCTCTTTTATTTCCTGCCGAAGCAAGACTTTTCATTCGAATGCGGTTGAAAGATGAAAATGCTGTTTCCGTTGCCGAGAAGAAGCCCGACAGTGCGGTGAGTAAAATCATGACAAGAAGCATGATTATACTGTCGCTGTCCATAATACTGTTATTTCCTTTCAAAATTAAGTTACTGTTTATTATATACTACAATCTATCCTTTTGTCAATGCAATTTTACCTATTCCCCCAAAATCTCTTTTAAAAACCACTTTTCCCGGATAATTTTTGCGGCGCTGCGCACGCCAGCCGCTGTGCAGTCTATGCCAATTACATCGGGAATATCTGTGTCCTGATCCAGATGTATGGCAGCCAGTCGTTCACGTATGAGCAAGGTGAGCGCGTTTGCATCCGAATAGAGTCCGCCGGTGAGAAAAATATTGTCCACAGGGATCACTGAAAAAATCCAGTATAGTGTGCTGGATAATACCTGCAGTGCCTGCTCCACATTTTTACCGCGGCAGATGTAGTCTTCAATGGATTTCCCGCTTCCGGCGCCAACATTGCCGAATCTGGAAAATCGGGTGCTTTCAATACTGTCTCCGTAGCGCAGATAACAACTGGAGATTTGTTCTTTATCCAGAAAAACGCACAGGGCGCTTGCTCCTTTGTGCATTGTCTCCTGCACTGTATCGGCTGCAAATTTCCGTATATCTCCAATAAAAGGAGCAATGGTGCCGAAGGAGTATTCTTCAAAAATATTATGGATGGCAAGCCCTTCTAATCGGGGATTGCGGGGGTCGATAATCCGATCGGAATATAATCGTCATACTCTCCGGGTGTTAGTATAGCGCATCCGCAGCATTTTTGTATGTTGATTTTCTCGTTCACATATTTGCCGCCCTGCTCAAAGAAAAAGTGCAGGTTTTCATCTGCAAAATAGTCTGCATTTGAATGATATGTAAAGGTTTCTATGGTGCGCAGGGTCAGATCACAAATGTGCACCGTGTAATTTGGCGTGGCGAGGTTAAATACTACAATATAAATGCTGCCGGAAACGCTGAGTACTCTGGATTTACGTCCACGGACTGCATCCAAAGAGACGGTTTGCCGCAGAATTTTCAGGGAAAACAAAGCGTCCACAACTTTGCCCACTGTAACTACGCTGAGTCCGGTGATCTTTGCTATCTCCGCGCGGGTAATTCTGTTTTTAGATGTAGCTGCGCGAAATATTTCCATAATCGTTTCCGGTTTTAGATTTCCAAATTCAGGTTTCATTGATTATCTCCATTTTATTTTCGTGCAGTTTAAATCTGTGCCGATTTATTTTCACTGTATATTTTACAATATCTATGCCTTTCTGTCAATGTTTTCCATAAATCCATAAAAAAAGTATGTAGAACTACAATGGCTCTTCCAGGCAAAAATGAAAAGATATTCTTTTTTCAGGCGGAGTGTCAAAAGCTGTTGACAAATACATTTGACAAATGTATAATGTATTTTAGTCAATAGCAGGATATGTGCATTATAATTTGGTTTTTTGGACAGAACCAAATTGTTCTGCACTTGGATAAATTTATGGAAGGAGAGCAGTGTTTATGGCGGGCGCTACAGATGTGGAGAACAAAAGTGAAATCAATTATGAAAAAAAGCTGCCGGATGCAGAATTTGATGTAATGAAGGCAATTTGGGAGGGTACCCCTCCTGTAAATACCGCATATTTAATGGAGAAAGTTGGGCGGGACAGAGGCTGGAAAGCTTCTACGTTGATTTCTTTTCTTGTGCGTCTGGAGGATCGTGGTTACATAACTTCGGAAAAACGCGGAAAAGAGCGGTATTATACGCCTGTGGCAGAACAAAACCGATACATGCAGAGTGTGACAGAGCAATTTGTTCATTTGATGAATACATTATACCGGGACAAAAGCCTTTCTGAAGGGGACATTGACGAACTTCTGGAATGGTTGAAAACAAAATATTGATCTGCCAATGGAGAACTATATGATTTTTCCGGATGTTGCCAGATTTGCGGCAGCGCGGAAATTTCTTTTGGAAAATCATGAAAGATATAATATTGGTACATATCAGGAAAGAAGTCAGCATTTCATTTTAAAATGCTATTTTGAACCGGATCCGATGCTGCAGGAAATTCCATTAGATGGATATATTGCCGATATATACAACGATGCAGGTGTGATAGAAATACAAACCTCCGGCTTTGGTACCCAGCGGGACAAGTTGGAGGTTTTTTTGCAAAAGTATCCGGTAACGCTTGTATATCCCAGCGCTTTAAGAAAACGAACAGTGTGGGTGGATCCTGATACTGGTGATATGAATATAGGCAGGTACCGAACATACGAACGTGCACGGTACGCGATTTTGTCGGAACTTTTATATATTTCGTCTTTTTTTGCCCATCCAAATTTGCGTGTGCTTAACTTTTTGACAGTTGCCAGTGATTATAAATTGTTGGACGGATATGGGAAGGATCGAAAAAAAAGAGCGACGAAAACGGATACGGTGCCGGATGAACTGACAGAAATTATTCAATTAAAAAATAAATGGGATATTTTAAAAACACTTCCGTTTACTGCGGGCGATATCCTTACAAGTACAGAATTTGCAAAGATATTTTGCATGCGAGGACGGCGCCTGTGGGCAGCTGTGAAGTTTTTAGAGAACTTAGGTATTCTGAACCGCTGCGGAAAACGGGGAAACAACATTCTTTATGAAGTTTCCGGGGCCGGTGATGAAAATGTTCTGGAGTAAAAACGGAGAAATGTCAATGAATCTGTTGGATGCGCGGGAAGTGGATCCTGCAAAGGAAATTACTACTGTAGTATGGGAAGATGCGCGTATTCGAATAGAAAAGATTGTATCTTTCGGGCATGTGACGCCGGAAAACAATGTGTACTGTCAGAAGGAAGCGGAGTGGGTAAGTGTTTTAATGGGGCGGGGAATTTTATATTTCCCGGATACCGATAGAAAAACGATCCTTGAAGCGGGGGATCATATGATGATTTTACCGGGGATTCGGCATAGTGTTATATATACCTCCAAGCCATGTATATGGCTGTGCGTCTTTGAAAAGCAGTTAGGAGCAGAGAATGAGCAACAATAACAATCATAAAGATCCATACAGTGATCTTGCCTCTGTAATTGAAAATACAATCAGTGCTGTTGGCACTGCATTGGATTCGGCGGCAAGGGGCGTGTCCAGTGCGTGGAGCGCCCAGAAGCAATCGGAATATTTTAAAAATCTGCATTTGAATGTGAATCAGACATCAAAGCAGGGTACGGCAACAGAAACGGGATCGCAGACACCGCAAAATCAGCAGGCGCGTCCTGTGCAAACGCGTAAGAAGAAAAAACTGCGGATAGATCGTAAAGGTTTGTCCATACCGGGAGCGATTTTTCTCGGAGGCGGATTGTTTATTGCCGCTTGCTCTATGGGGGACAGCCTTTTTACACAACCTGAGTTTTTTGATATTGTTATGACTGGAATCCTGGGAATCAGCTCCATTCTTGTGTTGATCAGCGGAATCCGCTCCGATGCTTTGTATAAAATTGCTTGCCGCTATGGTCGTGTGATTGGTAATTTCCCGGAGTATTCTATTTCGGCTCTTGTGAGTGTGATGCAGAGTACCAAAGCAAAGGTGCAGAAGGCTTTG
>CASTST010000087.1 GCA_949451655.1 uncultured Eubacteriales bacterium
CATCAGCACACAGATATATAGAAAAGCAGGCAATGGACTTGTGTGTTTCCAAACGGCAGATTGCAGAAAAGATCATTCATACATATGCATGAGGAATAATTTATAAGCATTCCATTCTCTTCGTTAGCCTCTCCCTTTAGCGGGAGAGGCTTTTTTATAGCAATAAGCTCCCGAAACACCTGACCGCAATTTATAATTGCGGTTGACAGGTCGTTTTTTACCTTGTGCGGCACCGGCTTCATCTTTTGCTGTTGCAGTACTAAACGTTCACACTATTAACGCAGGTCAGCAAGCAGAGCTGCCCCAATCCGCGTTGTTTTAATACCTAACATACCGTTTTAAAGGAATGATAACAAGTTTTCAAAGAAAATATTCATGATATGATACTTATATACAGAAGTATGTACATTTCAATAATATTACCGGAGATTTAACTTATATGAGCATACTTGAAGTCGTGCCTTTGCTTCCTTTGCAGAAAACGATGCTGTTCAGAATCCTGTCAAAGCCGGGATTTCCATTATTTGCAGAACAATGGAGGTACAAGATAACAGGTCGGCTCAACATTGTCCTAATGGAACAGGCATGGAAAAAAACCATCAACAGCTTTGAAATACTACACGGATCCTTTCTCTGGAAAAATGTGAAAGAGCCGATTTTCATCATTCAAAAGGAAGTGGAAAATCCGTGCCGGATATTTTCTTTGGAAAATACTCCGGTCAAATACAAAAGAAAAAAAGCCAGCCTTATTGCCTGGGAGGAATATCAGAATCCGGTGGATCTGGAGGCACTGCCAATTCGAATGGCTGTTACTATTCTTTCTGCCGAACATTATGAGCTGATCGTCACCTCCAATCATATTTTATTTGACGGTTGGAGCAATGCAATCATTATGAATCAGCTTATGCAAAATTACTGTGCTTTACAGAAAAACTATAAAATGGCTTCGGAAAAAAGACCGATATATTCTGATTATATCCGAAGCGTATATCAGGAGCAAAACGATCCGCGTCATACGGGCTTTTGGGAAGGCTACCTTCAGGGCATACGTCCCCTGACTGCACACCCTCGCAGGAACAAATTGGGAAACTGCAGAGCGCACATCCCTGTAAAAGAAGAAACCGTGCAGCAAATTCAAAAATTTTGCCAGTCAAATAACTGCACCGTATCTGTCATCCTTTATACAGTATGGACGCTTCTTTTATATATTGAAAAGCCCTGTAAAACAGTGATAACCGGAGCAACCGTTTCCGGACGAAGTACGCTGCCTGCTTCCCAGCTTGGTCTGGCAGGGCTGCTCGCCAAAACATTGCCTCTGCGCGTCAATTTTAATAAAGAACAATCCGTGAAAAATATCATGAAAGATATTTGTTATGATTTGATAGCAATAGAAGAACATATGCATGTTAACCCGATTGTCTGGCAAAAGATTCTTCCTGATATTGACACATATTTCCGCGAAGGCTTAACCATTCAAAACTATCCGGTGCAAAGGCATGGCAGTCAAAACAAATGCGACTGGAGCATTGAATTTTATCATTCATTTTATCATTCAGATATGGATTTTTCGATATCCGTAAAAACTTACATTGCGCCATTTACGCTGGAAGTATCGTATGCGCCTGAGCAATACTCGGAAGCCTCCGTATATAAACGCCTGAATCTGTTTCTGCACATCCTCAATCAACTTGTACACTCTGACAGCTGCGAGCTACAGTTGCATTTTGCAGGCTGGATTAAAACCCACATCCGTCAACACACAGATCAGTATATTGAATAAATTGGGAGATTCATATGTTGCAATTTAGTATTCCGGCAGATTTCAGCCCCTGGACTTTACAAAAAATATATGAGCTGAACCATCATTATACAGACCGAAAAGTCACGGAAGTATACGGTCAAATAACCACAGGCTATATTAAAGCATCGGGACGAAACCCGGATGAACTTCCGAAAATCGATCTGAATAAACTTACAGAATATATCCGGCAATGTCATAAATACGGCATTGAGTTTAACTACACTTTAAATGCTTCCTGCATGGGAAATATAGAGTTCACGCAGGCAGGACAATTCAAACAATTTCTTCTAAGCATTGACAGTGCCGGTGTATCCTCTTACACGGCGGCACTGCCTTCTATTATTGACCTTGTGAAAAAAACATTGCCGCACAGAAAATTGAAAGCCTCTGCAATTTGTGAAATTAACAGTCCGGCGAAAGCAAGACATTATAAACAGCAAAATATAGAACGTATTGTTGTAGATCCGGATATAACAAGACGTTTTGACTTGCTGAAAAATATATGTCTTGCATTCGGAGAAAACGTGGAAATCATTGTAAACAACGCTTGTGTGCAAAATTGTCCCTATAAAATGTTTCATTATAATCATGAAGCGCATTGCGGGTCGGATATATCAGATAGCAGTGCCTATCCATATTATTATCATAAATGTTCTCTGCAAAAAGCTGCCACTGACTACAATTTCATAAAATTAAATTGGATTCGTCCGGAAGATTTACATTTTTATAAAGAAACCGGTATAAAATGCTTTAAAATTCACGGAAGAAACTACGCCAGCGGAGCTTCTCTTCTTAAAGTGGTTAGAGCATATTTCAACGAAAAATTCGATGGAAATCTCATGGATTTGCTTACAGTTTTCAAGCCCTATAATGCATTTCAACCAATTATAAACAATAACAATTTGGACGGGTTCCTGCAACGTTTTTTTGAACATCCACAGGCATGCAGCGAGAATTGTGAAGTCTGCGGATATTGCAGAGCTTACGCGCAAAAAAGTATGGATCTTGAAACAGTCCGAGTAACCAATACTTATGCACAAAAACTTTATACAAGCATTCAGAACGAATCATTATAAATGACAAACACTTATAAAACAGCATTATAACCATGGGGAGTTTTATGAACTATTTCAGCATTCCAACAGACTTTCAAATTGAAACGATAGACCGATATGCCGCCCTGAATCAAAAATATGAAGATAAAATTATGGAAGTATACGGGCAAATCAACAGCGAAGAAAATGAATTCGGATCGGGCAGACCATCAGACCAGCTGCCTGCCTTGAAAATGCCGCAGCTAAAAAAATACATATCCTATCTAAAAAAAACTGGAATCCATTTTAATTATACGTTGAATACAACATGCCTCTCCAATCGTGAGTTTACCAGAGAAGGTCAGCAGGCAATTATATCATTTTTATATAGACTCATAGACGCCGGTGTGTCTTCCGTCACCGTATGTATGCCTTCTTTAATTGAAATAATCCATGATTTGAAACTGCCCTTACAAATAAAAGCTTCAACTGTCAGCGGCGTGATCAACTGTGAAAAAGCTCGCGCCTACCGGGAATTGGGAGTTTCCCGTCTTGTAACAGATGAGAGTATCAACCGGGACTTTGCTGTGTTGCGGCAAATTGTGCCGGTCTTTCCGGAAAATGTTGAATTAATCGTCAATGTTATCTGTGATATGAACTGCATCTATAGACCGTTTCATCACAACCAAATGTCACATGATTATCAGTACCAAACCAAAAGCGCAAGCTATTACTCACACCGATGCAGTATGCGGCGTGCTCAAAAACCGGAAAACATTCTGAAAATGAATTTTATTCGTCCGGAAGATTTGGGATGCTATGAGGAGTTGGGAATCCATCACTATAAAATTCAAGGAAGACAAGCTATACATAACGGTGATATTCTGAAAACTACCGAGGCCTATATGAGAAAACAGTATGAAGGCGATTTGCTTACCCTGCTGGACTGTTTTTCTCCCACAAATTCATTTCGTATAAAAATAGATAACAAAAAATTAGACGGATTTCTTAAACCTTTTCTGCAAGATGGCTTTTGCCGCAGAGATTGCTCCAGCTGTAATTACTGTCAAACATTTTGTCAGCAATATTTACCTTTCGAAGATATAGACCGTATGAACCAAATGGCAAGAAATTTTTACAGCGGCACTGATGAATTTAAAATGTCATTGACAGAAAAAAATGGAAAATGACAGCACATGCATATAAAACAAAACAAACCAGAATTTCACCCAACAGGAATGGAGATTATTATGATACACAAAATTCAAAAAGTCGATTTGATTGCCGTTATCAATAATCAGGATAAAAATACCGGCTTTTTAGGCGTAAACGAATATATGGGGTTAGGCTATATTAAATCCTATCTGACCAATAACGGCATTTCAGTTGAAACAAGGATCCTTCAGAGCACAGAGATCAACCCATCACAAATAAAAAAATTATTGACCGATCCACCGGAGTTCATTGGACTTTGCATGTATTCTGACAATGTACAACAAGTGATAGAAACAGCCCGCCAGATTCGCGCACTCTTTCCCGAAACATGGATATCGGTAGGAGGTCCTCAGGTAAACCGATTTGAGAAACAAATTTTGTGCGATCATGATATGTTTGATATGGTCATTTCATACGAAGCAGAAAAAACTTATCTGGAAATCATTCAGCGCATCAATCGCGGCGATAATCTGTCCGGCTGCTGCGGCGTAACATGTAGAGACGGAGATGAAATTGTCAGAAATCCGTTTCGATCTCCTATTGAAGATTTGGATTCGCTACCCTTTCCCTCTCGCGATATACATGAAAAATATCGGCAGCAATACTTATATATTACCGGAAGCCGCGGCTGTCTTGGAGGATGCAGCTTCTGCGGAGAAACATCCGCAAAAAAGGATATGGGTAAACCATTGATCCGTCAGCGAAGCCCGCACTCTATTGTTAATGAAATTCAGGAGCTGATCCATAAATACCACGTCCATTCCTTTAGATTTACAGATGCCACTTTCGAAGATGGGGAAAGCGGGCGCCGACGTGCAGAAGCTATTTTTGATGAGATCATCGACCGCAATCTGAAAATAAGCCTGCATATATTTACCCGGGCAGAAATGGTGAATGAATTGCCGCTTTCATACTATGAAAAAGCAAAACGGGCAGGGGTGGAATGTTTTTATATCGGCATTGAATCCGGAAACAGTCAGGATATAAAAATTTATCATAAACGCACAACAAAAGAAAAAAACATCAAAGCAATTCAAACGATCCGAAACGCCGGCATTCATCCATGTATAGGCTTTATAAATTTTAATCCTTACAGTACTATGGAATCTGTTAAGGAAAATATAGATTTTTTACATACTTACGGGTACGGTCACGTTTTTTATCTTGCACAGACCCGATTGGAACTTTTACCTCAATCTTATCTTATTCAAAGGCTCAAAAAAGACAATCTCATTGATAATAACTTTGACTATCAGTCGTACTTCTACGATTACCGATTCCAGGATCCCAAATGTTTTCAGTTATATAAAACCTTTAAAAAAGCATATACAGCCAGCCCGATATACTATATGGACACCCTATCCGGAATGAATCGGGTTTGGGCTGAAAACCATTTAACAAATCGTTCATGGAATAAGGTCGAAAAGTATTTTATGCATTTAGAGGATCTATGCAGAGAATATGATGAACGCAACTATCAGTTTGCTGTCAAGGCAATGGAACTTTGCTCACAGGGCGCGTCTGAGCAAGTTCTGAACGAATGGATAGAAGAAGCAAATTTAAACAGTATTTTTGATCGTTATCAGGAAATTTATAATCTGATCAATATACGGATTACCAAAGAACGCATCTGCCAGCTTACTTAATCATTCGTATACAAAACAGGGGGCATACATTATTTAAATGTACGCCCCCTGTTTTGTATTTGCGTCATTGCTTCCCTGCAAGTCATGCTACTGTTTATTTAAAAAATCAAGCAAATCCTTTTTAATATCTAATGCACACTTGGCGTAATAACACTTGCGGCAAATGAAACTTTTATCCGCCTCCACCAAGCCTTGAACCTGATTACAGATATCTTTATATTTTTCAGAATGAACAATATCCGCTAAATTTTCTTTCTGAATATTTCCAATTATATTTTCTCTATTATAATCATTGCAGCATATAGTAACAGAACCGTCCCACAAAACAATGACGCTGTTTTTCAATATATGGCAGCCCGCAAGATAAGCGTCTTTTATGGCAATATTTTGTGCGTATTCGTTTTTTACATTTCCTGCACGATCGTTCAGACACGACGGAACCGCACTTTGAATGCTACCTCCTAACGCTGCTTTTATCTTTTTCGTCCATTGGAACTGCTTCTTCAAATGACCGTTTACAATAATTCCCACCGGAAGATGCATTGTATACGCTTGCTGTATATTTTCCAGTACACTCTGTAAATTAATATTTCCTGTTATCTTTTTGTATTCTTCCATATCTAAGCTTGGAAGATTAATTTCGATCTTATTCAGATATTGTCCTAAATTCGCTAATGCTGTCAGTTTATCTTCAGTCAAGCAACTGCCGTTTGTATATAAAGTCAGGTGCAGCTGCGCTTTTCGGATCATATCAACTCGTTGAATAAAATAAGGATCTATTGTAGGTTCATTATAAAAATTGACTGTAACATGTTTAATGGAAGAAATTTGTTGAATCTGATCAATTACAGACTGAAATGTGTTCAACGGCATAATTTTGTTTTCGAAGTGTTTGATTCCAGAATTCGGACAAAACTGGCATTGGTAGTTACATCCGGAATTTATTTCTATTTCTACATATTTCAAATGCACCGCTTCATAAAGATACGTTGTTGTGACAATCAACTTTTTATCAAGCGCCTCTTTTATTATATCGGCAGGAAACCGGCTGCGAACTTGCTCCAATGTTTTTCCGGTACTGCAAAATTGCATCAATTGAAACAATTTCTGTGAGACAACATATTGCATATCTAACATTAAGTTATACACTTTATAATATCCTTTGTTATGATACTCTATACGAATATACGGATATAATATAAAAATGGGGGGATCTGTCATATCTATCTCCATAGTATCAATTTATTGTTTAAAAAAGTCGTGTATTTTATCGCAAATAAATATTGCATCTTCCGCAGTAACCCGAGGATGTATCGGAAGCGACAGATACTGGTCTTCCCGTAAATCCATATTCTTCAGGCAGCTTTGAAATGAGTGAAAAATAGAATATTTATCATTTCTGTAATGGTTTTGTCCTGATTCGATTCCCTGTAATCGCAGATAATTTTCCAACTCCTTACGTTTTCTTGTCGCAATCACAAAAGACCACATCGCGTGGTCCTTTGCTTCATCAAAATCATCCATTATCTGAATCTCTTCAATATCAGCAAGATGGCATTGATATATTCTATATAACTCTTTTCGATTTTCCATCATACTGTCAAATGTTTTCAAAGAAGCCAAACCAATTGAGGCGCCTATATCTGTCATTTGATATTTATATCCAATTTCTTTAATGTCATTTTCCCAGTTGCGATTAAACTTAGCCTTCCGATTAATTCCAAACCATCTCAGTCGTTTTGCCAAATCAGCATACTCTTTATTCTTTATTACAAGCATGCCTCCATCACCGGTTGTAATGTGCTTTATTGCTTGAAATGAAAAAATAGTAAAGTCAGACAGATTTCCTATGTATTTGCCATTATACTTAGCGCCTAAAGCCTGCGCAGCGTCCTCTATGACAGGAATTTCATACTCTTCAGCAATTTCGTGAATTGCCTCCATGTTACAGGGGAGCCCGCCGTAATGCATACAAACAATTGCTTTTGTCTTTTTCGTTACTAATTTGCGCAGATGATCCGGATCAATATTTAATGTGTTTTTCTGAATGTCAACAAATTTAATGTTTGCACCCAAATACAATAAAGGAATATTTGTTGCAGTGCAAGTCAGTACCGGTGTTACCACCTCATCTCCTTCCTTAATTCCTGCCAATATATATGCCAAATGCAATGCGTCGGTTCCGGAGCCGACTGCAATGCACTGATAACCGGTATCAATAAATTTTTCTTGAAAAGCCTCCTCAAATGCATCTACTTTGGGTCCCTGACCAATCCATTTTGAATGCAAAGTATCTAACAGTTCGCCTTCAACCTGAGGCGGTATATAAGGATAAAATAATGGTATCGTCATAAACTCCTCTTTTCTTATCAAAATGTACAGCGATTCTCTCGCATAAACAAACATAAGAAGCGATAAAATCCTGCCAAATACGCGTCTCTTCTAAAGCTAAAGAAGGATCGCATAGGCGTATATTTTTTATCTTTTTTCGCCTAATTCCATTAACTTAATATAATGCGGAATATCCTCCACTTGGGGTTTGAATTTAAACGGTGCTTCACAGCACGCACATCTCCAATACTGTTTCCCGTCTATTTCGTATCCAACACCATGTTTACAAGTATTGTTTGCATGTTTTCCGCAACCCGGATTGCTATATGCGGTGAAAATAAAATTCACTGAATCAGGACAGGTTTTCAAATATTCCATACAATTTGAAACATTTCTGATTCGTAATAATAACCGTATTCTTTCCGGTTCGTCATTTGAACAGTTGAAGTCAAAATCTCTTGTCACAAGCCTGAAAGAATATGGCGCCTTAGAATTCATCAATTTCTCATTACGGTAATAAGTTATTCCATAGCATTCAATACCACGGTAAGGTTTTGAACAAAATCCGTTTTGCGTCAGAGCGTTGTCCAATCTATAGCAAAAATCCTTTTCCGCATCTGTATGTACTCTGTCAGCCACAACATCAATACCCGATCCGTAATCGGCAGCTTTCATATCATCTTGAAGTAATCGGAAATGGCAGCAGAGAAAATCGGCAATGCGATCGGTTACTCGCGC
>CASTST010000088.1 GCA_949451655.1 uncultured Eubacteriales bacterium
CAGATGAACGCAACGGTTATTGTTCGGGAGTGGGATCCGCCTCTGCAAATATGTAATGGCAGCACGCTCGCATCGGGCGTTTACGATGTTTGGTATAATACTCCCGAAACGGTGCAGTGTAAAATGGAGTTTGCCCGGCGGGAGAATTTGCTCGGTACAGCGGTGTGGTGTATAGAATGAAAATGGTAATATTATGCAAAAATCATTTGGTATTTTGGTGAAAAATCATATTTACATTTCTAAATTATGGTGTTATAATAACATAAAAGGTAGGAAAGAGGTGGTACCGATGGGCTTCGTTTCTGTTCTGATATAATTATATTAAAAACAATTTAAGAAAAGGAATAGAAAAATCATGAAAGTCAATGCTAAGATTTTATCGTTGGTAATGTCCGTTGTTATGCTGATGGCATGTACTGTAACGGTGTGCACAGCTGAAACCAATATTGAAGATTTGCCAGAAGGAAACTTTACTTTTATTCCTACTGATCCAAGAGAACGGATCAATAGTGATGGCTCATTTACCTTTTACTTTCGTCATTCATTAACTTCTGGAAAGTTTACTGCTAACAGTAATACGGTACGAATTGATACCGGAGCACGGGTATATGATTTGGCAACGGATTCTTATTATGATGATTCCAATGCACTATTTACGGTTTCTTTATATAAGTCAAACGGTGTTCGTGTTGGCAGATATCTTGCAAGCGCAGATAATGCATATGGCGGTATCTCCTATCCTGTAACCAAAGGTTCTACGTACTATTTGTATTTTGAAATACAGTCCGACTTTACAGGCACAGGAAAATATATATCGGGGTGGGGAAAAATTTCTCCGGTGACTCCAAAATAAGTGCAACTTTAAAATAAAATATTTAATAACGGAGAATGGATAAGATTATGAGTGAGTCCAAATCCAACAAAAAAGGATTTCGAATTGTGTGCGCCATTATCGGAGCAATTTATCTGATCGCTTTTGTGTTGCTTTATTTTAACCGCTTTCGTTCACTGATGGCATTTGGAACGTGGGGGCAGTATGTAGGCAGAAATACCAACCTTGTTCCGTTTTCATCTGTTTCTTTTTATATTTCAAGTCTGACCGGCGGAATGATGAACAATGATATCATTTGGAAAAATCTGTTTGGCAGCTTGCTGCTGTTCCTGCCGATGGGAGTTTTGCTCCCTGCTTTGTTCGATAAAATGAAGCGCTTTTTGCCCTTCTTGCTTACACAGCTTTGTACAATTGCGGTGCTTGAAGCGGCGCAGCTTTTTACTACTACCGGTTCTTTTGATATAGATGATGTATTGCTGGGGTTGGTTGGTGCAGCGATAGGATGGTGTTTTTACATTTTGATACACCGGATATGCAACCGTTCCTGCGCAGGAAAGGCGGTGGCAGAAGGATAAAGCTATCCCGCTGGGTTCCCGGCGGGATAGCTTTATGCATTTTAGCGGAGATGTGTCATGTCCAAGCGCAGCGATTGTGAGGGGGACTGTGTGTGGAATGCTTTGCTTTATTGATCCTGCAAAATGATAGCGGGAACAATCCATCACCCGCTGTGCGGCTCCAGCACAAGGGAGCCTGTTTATAATTGCGTTCGCGACAACTCCCTTTGGCGGGGAGAGCCTGCAACAAATCCAAGCCTCCCCTGTGCAAGGGGAGGTGGCGCACCGTAGGTGCGGCGGAGGGATTGTCCACGCAAAGTTGCTGATTTGCTGTTTCTGCAAAATGATAGCAGGAACAATCCATCATCCGTTCTTATGAAGAAAGTTTATTGACTTGTTTTGCAAAAAAATATAAAAATACTATTGACATTGCTTACAAATAGTGGTACAATAGCCAAGTAAAAGAAGAAGAACGTGCTCCGTTCTCACCGTGTCAGTATACTGCACATCGGTTAATAAAGCGTATGCTCCAAGTCGGGCATGGGTTTTGTGCGGAGTTGTTCCGCACTTTTTTATTTTCAGTATGGCCGGTGTATCCGGCGAGAGTCTATTATTTGAAATCGGGGGTGCCAACTATCAGCGCAAAAGAACTTCTCATCAATGATGATATCCGTGCAAAAGAGGTCCGGCTTTTAGACGAGCAGGGTGAACAATTGGGTATCAAGAGCCTTGCACAGGCAAAGGATTACGCCTATGAAAAGGGTGTGGATCTGGTTTGTATTGCGCCGCAGGCTGTTCCGCCGGTGTGTCGTGCTATGGACTACGGAAAATTCCGTTATGAGCAGGACAAACGTGCAAAGGAGCAAAAGAAAAAGCAGCAGACTGTTGAAGTGAAGGAAGTCCAGCTTTCCTGCCGGATTGATAAGCACGATTTCGACATGAAGGTTGCGCGTGCGATTAAATTCTTGCAGGAAGGAAACAAGGTGCGTGTCTGCCTGCGCTTTAAGGGACGCGAAGTTGTTACAAGATTTCAGGAGGCGTGCTCCGAATTTTCCACTGCGGATAAAAAAGCCGCTATGGAAGGCAGACAGTTGATCGTATTTCTTACGCCGTTGAAAAGCGTTCCGAAAAAGGAAAAACCGGCACAGGAAACAGATCAGGCTGCACAGTAATGTTCACGATAGCAGTTTAACGGATTACCGGAGGCTGCAAGAGTATAGAAAGGATTTAGAAAAATGGGTAAAATTAAAACACATAAGGCATCGGCAAAACGGTTTACCGTTACAGGCAGCGGCAAAGTTAAGAGATATCACAGCGCGCATCGGCATAACCTGAGCACAAACAAAACACAGAAGCAAAAGAGACGTCTTCGTTCTGCAGATTATGTAAGCCCTGCAATGGAAGCAAACGTAAAACGGCTTATTATGAAATAAGGACACGCCCTGCGTGTATATTTTCCTGCCCGCCTGGAGCGGGTAATATGAAACTGAACGGACAGAAAGGAATAGAATAAAATGGCAAGAGTTAAAGGCGCAATGATGACGCGCAAGAGAAGAAAGAGAATTTTAAAGGCAGCCAAAGGATATTGGGGCGCTAAATCCAAGCATTTCAAGATGGCTAAACAGGCCGTAATGAAAAGCGTTAACTATGCATATATCGGTCGTAAGCAGAAGAAGAGAGAATTCAGACAGCTTTGGATTACACGTATTTCTGCACAGGCAAAGGCAAACGGCATGAACTATTCTCAGTTTATGAACGGTTTGAAGAAGGCTGGCATTGATCTGAACAGAAAGATGCTTTCCGAGATCGCTATCGCAGATAAGGAAGCGTTCGCAGCTCTTGTTGAAAAGGCAAAAGCCGCGCTTTGATCGTAAAAATGAACCCAACGGGATCTCCCGCGTGGGTTCTTTTCATTGCGGACAGAGATTGGTTATTAGTAGTCCCGATATGAGATTTAATTTGGAGGCACAATGGAAACAACCTATATTACATCCAGAACCAATCCTCTCGTGGTTTCGTTTGCCAAGCTTGCAGAGAAGAAAGAACGGGACAAAACGGGGCTGTATATTGCTGAAGGGTATAAGCTGTGCGCAGAAGCTTGCGGGCGTGTAAGCGTAGCATATGCGGTTCTGCGACAGGATCGTGAGCAGAATGCTGCATATGCAGATCTCGCACAGCGCAGCGGCGGCGCAAGTATAATCCTTTCAGAATCTGCTTATGATAAAATTTCGAAGGACCATGCACCTGACGGTATTCTTTTTGTTATACAAATGGAGACTCGGGAAATCCCCGCGGATTTGACGGGTGAGCGGATTTGTATATTGGACGGATTGCAGGATCCGGGAAATGTTGGAACCATTATCCGAACTGCAGCAGCACTGGGATTTGATCGGGTAATTCTGCATGGATGTGCAGATGTATATAATGCCAAAGTAATCCGTGCTACCATGGGAGCCTTTTTCAAAATATCTGTCAGTCCCTGTGATGCGCTTGACGATGCAATAACGTGCTTACAACAGACAGGGCGGCGTGTTCTTGCAGCAGCGCTGTCTGATACAGGAATTATTTTAGGGAAGGATCCGCTTTTGCCTGCGGATTGTCTTATCCTGGGAAATGAAGGGCACGGTGTTTCTGACACCGCCCTTCGTTTGTGCGATGCGACTATCAGGATTCCCATGACAGATAAAACGGAAAGTTTGAATGCAGCTGCTGCGGCAGCTGTGCTTTTGTGGGAATACAGCAAACTGCAATAAAGCTTACATATCGGGAGGACGCTGCAAGGTAAATTCCCTGCTGCGCTAAATGAAGATGAGAGATGAAAGAAAATACTGGCTTTGGCTGTCCCATGCATGCGGCGTCGGCAGTAAATGTGCAGTCAGCCTTGTCCGGGCGTTTCACAATGCAAAAGAAGTGTACAAGGCAAAGGAAAAGGATTTAAAAGATTGCGGCGTGCGTATTGAGAATAAAGTGCTTGCCAGGCTTTTGCGCAAGGATATATCGGAAGAGGAAGCTATTCTGAAATGGTGCGATGATTCAGGTGCGCAGGTGATCGTTCCCGGTGATGCGGTATATCCTAAAAGCCTTTTGTCTCTGCAGGATATGCCTATGGTGCTGTATTGTCTGGGAACTCTGCCCAATTTTGATGATTTGTTCAGTTGTGCTGTTGTAGGCACACGCACAATGTCCGAGTATGGCAAGAAAATGGCATGTGAAATTGGCGCCGGTCTTGCACGTGCGGGAGCCTGTCTGATCAGCGGACTTGCTTTGGGAGTGGACGGAGCTGCCATGGCAGCGGCTCTGGAGGAAGGCGGGATTACTGTGGCGGTGCTTGGCTGCGGAATTGATGTGATTTATCCCAAACAGCATCAATCCCTGTTTGAGCATGTCAGGCATAGAGGCGCGATTCTTACAGAATATGCTCCCGGCGTTTCCCCAAACGGATGTAATTTTCCAATACGAAATCGGATTATCAGCGGACTCTCGCAGGGTGTTTGCGTGATTGAAGGGGAAATGAAAAGCGGTGCACTGATTACAGCGCGCCACGGACTTTATCAGGGTCGGGATGTGTATGCGGTGCCCGGACGTGTCGGCGATAAAAACTCTGACGGAGCAAATTATTTGCTGACACAGGGCGCAACGCCTGTTACAAGAGCTGTAGATATTGTTTCAAGGTATGAGTTTTTGTACCCTCACACCTTAAAAATCGGCAGGGCTGCGATGGCACAGCTTCCGGTAGATGCGGACAGTGCCGTGCGCAAACATCAGGTTGCAAAACGTGATCAGGGTAAAAAAGCTGTCTTGGTAGACGGCACTGCAGTACAGAATGCTCCAAAACCGGAAAAAGCAAAGAAAGTTAGGAAAGCGCCAATTTTGCCGCCGCTGGATGAACCAATGAAAGCAAGCCCAATCAATATGGACGCGCTGGATGCGGCAGATTTGAAAATCTATGATGCGATGGAACCGGATGTGCCTATGCTGCCGGACGAGATTGCCCGCAAAGGATTTCCGTTGCAGCAGGTTATGACTTCTATGACAATGCTGGAAATTGCAGGAGCGGTTGAGGCAGGTGCAGGGGGATATTTCCTGAAGCGTGCATCGGATATTATATCCAGCAGAGAGCCCAATCCAGACGAATGAAATGATATATTTTTCATTTTCTCTTGCAAAAAAGATGATGGATGCGTATAATAAACCGTGAATTATCACATATACCTTTTATATCACATATAAAAATGACAAAATTTCTTTCGTGAAAAATGGAGCCAGTCTTGCTTCAAATACGCTTTTTCACGGCTTTCCTTGTGCCGCCGGGCACAAAGTCAAGAAAGGCATGGTTGTTGAATGACCAATTTAGTTATCGTGGAGTCACCTGCAAAAGCAACGACAATTAAAGGGTATCTTGGACCCAGTTACCGTGTTGTTGCTTCCAAGGGTCACGTTCGTGATTTACCTAAATCTACACTTGGAATTGATATAGAAAACCATTTCAGTCCCCATTATATCAACATTCGCGGGAAAGGGGATCTGATCAAGGAACTGAAAAAAGAAGCGAAAAACGCTGACAGAATATTTCTGGCAACGGACCCTGACCGGGAGGGCGAAGCAATATCTTGGCATTTGTCCACTGCGCTTGGAATTCCCGTTGATAATATAAAACGTATTACGTTTAATGAAATTACCAAAAGCGCCGTCAAGGAAGCGATTAAGGCGCCCCGCGGACTGGATATGGATTTGGTGAACGCACAGCAGGCGCGCCGAATTCTGGATCGTATCGTTGGTTATAAACTCAGCCCGTTTCTGTGGAAAACGGTGCAGAGCGGCTTGTCTGCCGGACGCGTTCAGTCTGTGGCAACGCGGATTATAGTGGAACGTGAAAACGAAATCCGTGCTTTCGATCCGAAAGAATACTGGACAATTGACGCGGTGCTTGTTACTGCAAAGGGGAAAGAACTGACTGTTCGCTTCCATGGACGAGCAGGGGAAAAAGAAAAAATGGAGCTGCCCGATGAACAGGCAGCGCAGACGGTTTGTGATGCAGTAAAGGGAAAGGCCTTCACTGCGACAGACATCCGCAAGGGAACCAAGCAAAAATCTCCCGCACCGCCTTTTACAACTTCCACCATGCAGCAGGAAGCCTCCAAAAAGCTGAATTTCCAATCCCAGCGTACAATGCGTGTGGCGCAGGAACTGTATGAAGGAATCAACTTGGGCTCCGACGGCGGGGTACAGGGTTTGATTACCTATATGCGTACAGACTCTCTGCGGATTGCAGCGGAAGCCCAGACTGCCGCCAGAGAATATATATTGGATAAGTACGGCGAAAAATATTGTCCGAAGGAAGCCCGCAATTATAAATCCAAAGCCAATTCCCAGAACGCCCATGAAGCCATTCGACCGTCCTCCATGGCATTGGATCCTGCAAAGGTGAAAAAGCATCTCTCACGGGATCAGTATCGCCTGTATAAGCTGATCTGGGATCGGTTTATGGCAAGTCAGATGGCAAACGCACAGCTTGCAACGGTTGCACTGGATATGGAATGCGCCGGATATCTTTTCCGCGCTACCGGGTATACGGTAACGTTTGACGGATATATGGCTGTATATGAAGAAACCCTGGAATCGGAAAAGGACGAAAAAGAAGCAAAAGATAAAAACAAACGTCTACCGGCTGTGGAAAAGGGCGACATGCTGGAAAACAAGGACATTTTGCCTGCCCAGCATTTTACAGAGCCGCCGCCGCGGTATACAGAAGCATCCCTCATCAAATTCCTGGAGGAAAAGGGGATCGGCAGACCTTCTACCTACACCCCGATTATTACAATAATCAATTCCAGAGGATATGTTACCCGTGAGGGAAAATCCCTTGTTCCTACTCCGCTGGGCGAAGTGATTACGAAAATTATGATCGAGTCCTTCCCGGATATTGTAGATTATCAGTTTACAGCTTCCATGGAGGACCAACTGGACTGTATCGAAAACGGTAAGGAAAATATGGAGTCGGTGTTGTCCGGATTTTACGATGGATTTGCTAAAGAACTGGAAGCAGCGCAAAGTACCGTTTCCAAAGAGGATATTCAGCTTCCCGTAGAAGAAACAGATATTGTGTGCGAACTGTGCGGCAGCAAAATGATCGTGAAAAAGGGACGGTACGGCAAATTCGCCGCATGCCCCAATTATCCTACCTGCAAGAATACCAAGCCGCTCAACAAGAAAGAAGAGGGAACGGAAGAAAAAGAACCGGAAATTGCACCCTTCAAATGTGAGGTCTGCGGTTCCGATATGGTGCTGCGTTCCGGGCGGTACGGTGCGTTCTATGCCTGCGTGAAATATCCCACCTGTAAATTTACCAAGCAAAAAGTAAAGGAACTTGGGGTGAACTGTCCCCAGTGCGGCAGCCCGCTTGTGACAAAATACGGAAAAAATCGAACCGTCTTTTATAGCTGTTCAAAATATCCGGATTGTGATTTCTCTTCATGGGATTTGCCTACCGCGGAAAAATGCCCGGACTGCGGAGAAATGCTGTATCGTAAAAAAGGAAAAAATATGCTGATTTGTAAAAAAGACGGCTGTGGTTATAAACGGGATCTTCCCGCTGAGGATGAATAGGCATGACTGTAACAGTAATCGGCGCGGGTCTGGCGGGCTGTGAAGCGGCCTGGCAGGCGGCGCGCCTGGGAGCAGATGTGGTGCTGTATGAAATGAAGCCGAAGAAAATGACGCCTGCCCATTCATACAAAGGATTTGCGGAACTGGTTTGTTCCAATTCTCTGCGCAGTGCGGATATAACCAGCGGAGTGGGTCTCTTAAAAGAAGAACTTTCCCGCATGGGTTCGCTTATCATGGAAGCGGCAAAGGCTACCAGCGTGCCTGCCGGCGGGGCAATGGCGGTGGATCGCACTGCCTTTTCCGACTATGTAACGGAAAAAATTCGTACAAATGCACATATTCGGATTGTAGAAGAAGAAGTGACCAAAATTCCCCGGGATGGAATTACGATCATCGCAACCGGTCCTCTTACTTCCGATGCGCTGGCTGACGAAATTGCAGCGTTGGTAGGCGGCAAACAGCTATCTTTTTTTGACGCTGCTGCGCCGATTGTAGACTATTCCACCATTGATATGAACAAGGCGTTTTTTGCCTCCAGATATGGCAAGGGAACGCCGGACTATATCAATTGTCCGATGAATAAGGAAGAATATACAGCTTTTTATGAGGCACTGATTACGGCTGAAGAAGCGCAGCTTCATGACTTTGAAAAAGGAGAAAAGCTGAAGGTTTTTG
>CASTST010000089.1 GCA_949451655.1 uncultured Eubacteriales bacterium
GATTTGCATATTAGCATTTTTGCTATACAATCCCTCACCCGCTTCGCGGGAGCTCCCTATGGAACTGCGTAGCAGGTCCTCACATGGGAGCCTTTTCTTTTGGTGCGAATGGTAAAATCTTTTATGGAGCGTCTTTCCAGTCTTTTGATAGAACTTTTAGATTTGTATTATTGAAATAAGCACTTCGTCAAAACCAATAAATGAAAAAATACACCTCTCCCCTATGGGAGAGGTGTATTCGCATTATTATATCAGTCTACAATATTATCATAAAATCCGCCAAATTCATCCACACCGTACACAGAAGCAATAAACTGACCAATCTCTATATTTTCAATTCTCTGACCGTTGAAAATTTCCGTGCCTGCACCCATTGCAAAAATCGGCACATCTTTCATCGTATGAGCGCCATTATTTCCAATAACGCCGGATTCATTCAGATTTCCAGTTTCATGATCCGCAGTCACAATCAGTACCGTATCCGGATGTGCTGCCGCAAATGTCATTGCGTATTCTATTGCACTGTCAATACGTGCAACTGCGTGGAGCAAATCTGCCGTCAGATGTCCCGGTGCTGCATAAATATCCGTATATGCTTCCTCAATCATTGTAAAGAATCCAGTGCTGTCTGTAGAAACAAGATCCAACACTTCTTTTGTGTGCGCAAGCAGTTCTTCCCCGGCTTCACCGCGCAGATATGTTAAATCCCCGCTATTCAGAAGCGCCTGTTGTGCCGCCTGAATTTCTGCATAATTATAACGACTGATATTATGCACTGTGAAAGCTGCAGGCGTTGCTTTGTACGCCTCATCGGTGGTCAGAATTCCTGTTTTGTATCCAAAAGAATTTGCAATCTCGCGCACATTGGTAATTTCTTTACCCATATAGTTCATACCCAGATAGGTCGCATACGTTTTCCATCCGGTAGCCATGGCTGTTCCAGATGCCGCGCTGTCGGTAACAACCTTTTTAAACATGCCATCCGACAATAGCTGCTTTCCGTCCAGACAAAATGTAGAAACACTTCCCTGATTCGGCATTTCCTTAGCAGTAAATCCATCCCATGTTTCATCTCTCCGGCTGTAATATCTCTCTGCACCGCTAATATGGTTATATCCCATACCGTCGCCAATCATCAATATTACACCAGTTGCAGGCAGAGGCGTATATGCAGCGGGCGCTGCATTATCAGAAATGGAAGAATTGATTACACATCCATCCCGCATTCCGTTATATGTCAGCGCACCTACAGCACCGCCGATCATATAACTTGGTCCCTGCAGCACAATCTTCTTTTCAGCGGATGTCAGCAGATATTCACCGCTGTTACAAGTAATATCCGTACTGCTTGCTGCACGATTGGTATTGCCGATCAGAAATTCATATTCCGTCTCAGCAGCACTGTCGTCTGTCATAGGCAACTCAATATCAAAATGATCCAACACATAATCCTGAAGAAGCTCCGCCGCATACATTTCATATTTTGTGTACTCTGCCGGATAAACGATCGTATACGCAGACAACTCTGTTTTTTCCTCAGTGCCGCCAATATCAATCTTTCCAGCAATATACAACCGCAGCGTGGTCACATCTGCTGGTGTAACACGACCGTCCTGATTCAAATCCGCAGCCTGCTTATTCACCGTAACGGTCTCATCGACTTTCCCCGCAAGGTACAACCGCAGCGCTGTTACATCCGCAGGCGTGACTCGTCCGTCGCCGTTTACATCGCCCAGCTTATAATCGGCAGCCCCGGCAGGAAAAATCATCAATGAAAAGATCATTGCTGCCGCCATAACAATTACCAATATGCGTTTCTTCATAATCGAATTCCTTTCCAAATTATAAAAATTTACAATTAGCATAAGTAAAGTTTACCATATTTCGTTATTTTCTGCAAGTATTTTTGTGGATTATAACAATATTTTTTTATAATGCCTTGAAAGCACGCACGATCTACTATATAATAAAATGCAGTGATTGTTTAAAAGCAACATCACTTGGCAGTATAAAATGAATGTGAATTTAAGAAAGGTTTATACACGCAAAAATGATAAAAACATGCGTCAGCACTTATAGCTTTGGAGAATTGATTGACGACAGTCAGCTTGGAATTTACGGTATCATCGACAAAGCAGCGGAAATGGGCTTCAACGGAATCGAATTTTTGGAAGGAGATCCCGTAACCTTGGAAAGCGCCCCCAAAATCCGCAAACACTGCGAAGATGCAGGACTCACCCCGGTAAATCTTTGTACCAGTGCAGACTTTGTAAAAGAAGATTCAGAACAATTGAAAGAAGAAATTTGCAAGGTTAAACGCACCATTGACATTGCCGGTGCGCTTGGCGTTTCTATGGTTCGCCACGACGCAGGATATGCGCCTTTTGCACGTAAATACAATACCGGCTTTGAGGGCGCTCTCCCGTACATGGCGCAAGCAATACTGGAAGTCACCGAATATGCCCAGGATAAAGGAATTCGAACGCTTACGGAAAACCATGGATTTTTCTCGCAGGACGCTCTGCGTGTTGAAAAACTCATCAATACGGTAGGGCATCCAAACTTCGGCGCTTTAGTGGATATTGGAAACTTTATGTGTGTTGATGAAGATCCCACCCAAAGCGTGGGCATTCTTGCGCATTATGCGTATCATGTCCACTGTAAGGACTTCTTCTGGAGAAGCGGCATGGACATTGCTCCAGGGGACGGATGGTTTCAAACCCGTGCAGGAAACTATCTGCGCGGTACTGTCATAGGATTTGGTGCGGCAAAAGCCGCGCAAAGTCTGCAAATCCTTCAGCGGGCAGGATATGACGGATATTATTCCATTGAATTCGAAGGCGGAGAAAATGCGCTGTGGGGGATTCAAACCGGGCTTGCGAATATAAAACGATTTTTAGCAGAAGAAAGTCTGAAAGATGAAAACAAATAAAAAAAATAGAGAAGAACCAATTCCTTTTGACGGAACCATGCCGGAAAGCACACCCCTGCCGGATGTACAGCCAAAAAAATCAAAGAAAAAGAAAAAAATCGCTGTCGCCTGTATCCTTCTTGCCTGCCTGCTTGGAGGAATCTGCTGGTATTTTATTTATATAAATCCCAACGCATTGACGCAAACCCTCCAAGACGTCCGAAACCACATTACGGGCATGTACGGCAGTAAGCAAAGCTATATCTACTATCCGATTGATCATGATCTGGATATTACCACCGTGGAAGGTTACATGGAGCTGGATCGGGATTTACATTATAAAAACGGATCCGAAACCGTCATGATTACAGACGCCAATGCGGAATTTTACACTCAGGACGTATTGTTTTTCAAAACATATTTTGACTATGCCATTCACGGTGAGTACGAAGCCTACAATGCGTTGTTTACAGATCATTATTATGAAACAAATGAGCCATATCACAGCTTCACACAGCAAATGATCTACGATATAGAAATTGAAAAGCTGTCTGAAACAGATGATGCCCGTGGGAAAATTTACGCTTATAATGTATCGTACAAAATTTATCGCAACAATGGAACATTCCGAAATGACATTGGAAGCGACGGCGCAAAAACGCTGTATTTTGAATTATTGGAAGCAGACGGTACCATTCTGATTGATCGGATTACGTATTATACGTAATCTTCATCAATTTAGCTCACAATCCCCCACCCGCTATCGCGGGAGCCCCCTTTGCACAAGGGGGCCTTTTTATGTTTGATACTACACGATAGTCCCCTCTGCTGGGGGAACCTAAGGTGGGTTTTGCGCAGCAAAACTCGGAGGAATTGTCCCTGTTATCATTTTGGATAATCTACAAATCGACAGATTCACTACACAATCCCTCACCCGCTATCGCGGGAGCTCCCTTTGCACAAGGGAGCCTTTTATGTTTGCACTTTCTTAACAATTTTTCAACTGGGAAAGTTTTATCAAAATATTTCTGATAACCCATTGACTTTTGGGCTTCAATATATTATAATTATTTTGGGCTTCAAAATGGAGGTGAGCTATTTGCCCGAAAGAAAGAAACTGGGGCGTCCAACCGATAATCCCAAAGGGGTCTCCATGCATGTGCGATTAGATAAGGAAGCAGAGAAAATCTTGGATGCATATTGCATACAAGAACAAGTTTCTAAAATGGAAGCAACCCGCCGTGGCATTAAGAAGTTGAAAGATGACCTCAAAAAATAAAGGAAGCGGCGCATCTCCGGCAAGACACACGCCACTTCCCAGCACCAACAACTATCTGAAAGATAATTGCAGTGTAAATATTATAACATACACTGAAAATCCTTTCAAGAGTTGTTGAGATAATTATTAAACTGAAAGGATTTATTTTATGAATTTTTCAAAGGAATGGGATGCATTCACACAAACTTTGGTTGCCCGTGCAGTCGGAAATTACAGAAGCTCTGAAGAATACACCTACTATCGACATCGTGCGAAAGATATTGATGAGTTATTAACCAACTCCCTTTGTGAGGATGAAAAAGAACTTGTAGATGAAATTCTATTTGAGCTGGACGCTGCCGCGGATCGGGAAACGGAAGTAATATATCGTCAAGGACTGCGGGACGGCATCACTATACTTAAAATACTTGGCGCATTCGCCGTATAAAAAAGGGGAGGAATATTTCCTCCCCTTTATCTTATTTTCTATTCTGCTTAATCCAAGCAGGAATACAATACATTCCGCAGTCGCGGCGCGGTATAGTCCTCCTGATTGTTCGTCATGTGGTGGGCATAAAACATGGCAAGCTCATTTTCCGGATCCATAAGCATATACGCTCCTGCGGCTCCGGTCCAACCAAATTCTCCCACAGGAGAAGGAGAGCCGCCTGCCGCCGGATCCACCATTGTTCGTACCCCCAAACCATAGCCATATCCAACCAACTCGTTATTGGCAAAGCTGGACAAGGATGCAGGAATGGTTTTTAAATGGTTTCTGCGCATCAGATCTACTGTACGCGGCGCCAAAATGCGCGCCCCCTCACGCGTCAATCCCCGCGCGCTCATTACATCGGCAAACTTCGCCATATCTGAAACGGTAGACACAAGCCCTGCTCCGCCGCTGTCATATTCAGACCCGAAAATAAAGCTGTTCGTCTGCACCGCATCCCGCTGTATCCTGTTTTGCGCATCATTAAAATTATATAATACAGCAATTTTTTCGCGGCGCTTTTCATCGGCACCGAACGTCGTCTGCTCCATCCCGATAACATCCAAAATTGTTCGTTTTACAAATGCGCCAAAAGATTCGTCGGCAATCACTTCAACTAACGCACCCAAAATATCGTGGGAAAATCCGTAGCACCACTGGGTTCCCGGATCAAAAAGCAGCGGCTCTGCCGCAATGGCACGCGCCATTTCCCTTGTTGGACATTCCGGCGCATACTTTTCCCGTGCAGCAGCCAATGCCGGTGCAAAATAATTGTAATCCAAACCGGACTGCATGGTAAACAAGTCCTGCACCGTGACATCCCGCGCAGGCGCACGCAGCTTCTCCGTCCCGCCTGCATCCGTATACCGCACCTTCACATCCGCCCACTCCGGCAAATACTTTTTCACAGGATCGGACAGAATAAATTTCCCCTGCTCCCACAAAGCGAGCGCTGCCGCACAGGTAACCGGTTTTGTCGCCGAATACATGTAGAACAACTCATCCCCCTGCATTTTCTGCCCGGTCTCTATATTCGCAAATCCGGCTGCATACTGAAATACGGGACGCCTTTTGTAATATACAACACAGGCGTTTCCGGGAATCCGCCAACCGCAAAGCGCATCCATGAAACTGCGCAGCTTTGAAAAGTCCATTCGGAATCGCTCCTATCTGCTCAATTAAAAATATATACCCGAACATTTCGCCGACCGTATCCGGCGAAATACGGATTGCTTTTTTCAAAATAAATATCTACTATATTCCCTTTGATACCGCCGCCAACGTCTGCCGCAGTCCGGAATCCAACCTCACAATAACTGCCGGAAATATAACAGGTAGTGCCAAGAGGAATGACCTTGGGGTCCACCGCAATTACCTTTTCCGTTGCGGGAAGCCCTGATGCTGTAGTCCCGCCGCCGGTATATACCGTAGAGTTACAATCTATGTAATAGGAATAAGAATAGGTTTTGCCGCCGACTGTAAGCGTACCGCCTACACCCCGGTATACAACGTTTTCAGTGGGCGCCACGCTGGTATATACGTTCGTTTGCACACGTTCCACTTCACTTCCGTTTACATAAGTGACCTGATACTCGGTTGTCAGCGTGCCGTTTGCACCTTTTTGATGCGTCTTTGTCGTTCCCTTTGGAATCGTCTGAATATCTACATACCGGGTTTCATAAGGAATCGGTGCGTTGACCGCCACCGTATCGTATGTAACTGCATCAACAGAAACAACCGTATCCGACAAAATTGCTGCTTCGGTATCCACATTTTCCCGCTGCGCATCGCTGAACTCAATTCCCATTAAATCTGCAAGTTCACCAACCGTTCTTTCTTCGGAAGTGCACACAAGACTTTCTTGATCGTAGAAAGTAAATGTCACTGTGTGTCTTCCAGTATCAGCAGCAGCAGTAGTATCTGCCAACAACATTGGTTCTTCCAGCCGCGCCGTTTCTTCCGTATTTTCCAGTGCATCCGTCTCTTCCGGATTCGCCTCTGCAAAAGTTACAGACGAAACACCGATTGTCGCATCCACAGGTACACCGTTTTCCTCACCGGGATTCAGAATAAGCACCGCGGAAATAATACCCGTACAAATGCACAATAGAACCGCGGTTGTCACCACTGCGTGCACAATCTTGATGGAAGTCTTTATCGTACGCCTGTCTGATTTTGCCGCAGTACGCTCCCCCACAGGTATTTGCTTTACAGCAGCTCGAACCTTTACTATTTTGAATCGCCTGACGATTGATCTGCACAGCTTTTGCCGGCTGCATGTATATCCTGCTGCCGGAACTGCTCCGCTTTACCGATTCATTTTTGCCAGTACTTGTCGTATTGCTCTTTGACAAAAGTTCGGACATTGCGCTTTGCGCTCTGTTTTTCCTTTTCAAATCGCTCACCACCAAAATTTTTTCCCGCACCTGCGGGCGGCTTCTATATGAACTTACAAAAACATATCATATATTCAGCCAATTTTCTAAAGAAATGTTTGCTTTTTTGTATGTACAAGCAACGGAAAATACTGTATAATGAAAGAGAAAAATCTTGTATTTCGACATTTTGTACAGCAGGTTTTTGTCCCTCAAAATTCCACCATGCAAGAACACACGATTCAAAGTATACCACATTTACCGAAAAATTGCAAGTGAAAATTATGGAAGCCGCTCTGAAGCCCTTGTCAGGACTGGGATTTCGACGCTTTTTGCTGTGCGAAATTTGCTGCAAAACATTGCCCGCAGCAGCGGCATTTTAAAATATTCAGCCCAAATTACATGAAAGGCATGGTCGACATATGATCTCTTTACAGCCCCTGCACGAAAAGGAAGCTTTCATCATCGATATGGATGGAGTGATTTATCACGGAAACACGCTTCTTCCCGGCGTTTTGGACTTTATTGAGTGGATGCGCAAAGAAAATAAAAAATTCCTCTTTCTGACAAATTCCAGCGAACGCTCTCCCAGAGAACTTTCCTCAAAACTTATGCGCATGGGACTGGATATTCCGGAGGGACAATTTTACACCAGCGCACTTGCAACCGCATCCTTTCTCAAAACCCAATGCCCCGGCGGCAGTGCCTATGTAATCGGTGAACCCGGACTGATGAACGCGCTGTATGAAGCCGGATTCAGCATGAACGACTACAATCCCGACTATGTTGTATTCGGCGAAACCCGATCCATCAGTTATGAAAAAATTGAACATGCAGTAAAGCTCGTCCAAAACGGAGCAAAACTGGTTGGCACCAACTCCGACCTTACCGGACCTACCGATGCCGGACGAATTATGCCTGCCTGCCGTGCGCTGATCTCACCCATCACGCTTACAACAGGTGTAAAAGCATATTATATCGGCAAGCCCAATCCGCTGATTATGCGGCATGCGCTGAAACATTTGAATGTACGCAGAGAAAATGCTGCGATCGTCGGCGACCGGATGGATACGGATATCGTAGCGGGTATCGAAAGCGAGCTGGATACGGTACTGGTACTCTCCGGTGTAACAGACTTGAAAACTATGAAGCTCTTCCCGTACCGCCCTGCTTATATCATGCACGGTGTTGGCGATATTCCCAAAGATGAAATTGAGCAAATCGGTTGACAGAATCCGCCAATCTGCATTTTAAAGCACCGCACCGCCGGTGCTTTTTGCTTACATAAATACTATGCGGCTCTGTAAGATTCTATACACAGTTTTGTGCAAAAACAACAACTACAATTCCTTTTACCATATTTTGATAGGAAATGTTGTATTCATTCACACGGAGTTCATTTTATTTTTGTATAATGTATTTTATATAAATACAGAAAGGGTCCACATTATGAACACAAATCCTTACTCGGTCATCACACCGTACCTCACAGAATTATCCGAGAAAAGCTGTGCCGCGAACGGGATCAAGCCGGAGATGTATACGGAATATAACGTAAAACGCGGGCTCAG
>CASTST010000090.1 GCA_949451655.1 uncultured Eubacteriales bacterium
TTGCAGTAGAAACCGGTCCGGAAAAGGCGCAGATTCTGTGCGATTTTTTGGACAGCTTGGGTGCAGGTGGTGTTCGGGTGAATTTTGACCCGGCAAATCTTGTGATGGTTGCGGGCGACAGACCGGAGACTGCGGTAGGTACGCTTGGAAAGTATATTGTGCATACCCATGCAAAGGACGGTATCAAGCTGGATGCCTCCCTGCGGAAAGATATTCAGGTTACAATCGGCGGTGAGGCTGCCGGACATGATCAATTGCTTGCGATGGGACGGGCATATTTGGAACTGCCTTTGGGAGAGGGAGATGTAAATTTTGACACGTATCTGCCTGCTCTTGCTGCTACTGGATTTAACGGATTTTTAACGATTGAACGTGAGGTTGGAGAGGATCCTGCACGGGATATCCGGCTTGCAGCAGATTTTCTGCGTGAAAAGCTTGCGGCGTTTAAGTTATAAAAGAGAGGCATGATATTAGCGCTCCTGCGAAACATAATAAAAAAGCCCCCATGTAAGGATCCACTACGTGACTCCAGCACAAGGGAGCCTCCCCCTCAATCCAAGCCTCCCCAGTGAAGGAGTTTGCTGCGCAACCTCTCGGGGAGGTGTCAGCATAGCGCAGCGATGCTGACGGAGGGGTTGTATGAGGGGATGCTGTTGATTTGCAGGGCTTGCAAAACGGAAGCAAGGCAATCCCTCACCCGCTCCGCGGGAGCTCCCTTTACACAAGGGAGCCTTTTGGATTTTAAGCTCCGCGGGAGCACCCTATGGAGCCACGTAGTGGATCCTCACATGGGAACCTTTTGGATTTTAAGTTGTGTAGGAGATTTCTTTACATAGGGTAGCCTTTTTATGTTTGCATTTTAGCGGTACGTAAAAAAGCCGCCGGGTATATAACACCCGGCGGCATATTTTATATATTCAGAGAATCAATGGTCAACTCAAGCGCCGCAGCCGCATACACATGTGAGAATCAGCAGAGCGATGATAATGAGCCATACAACCTCGTTACCGAAAAGATCGCAAAGGCAGTTCATAGTAGTTTTCCTTTCGTCATTTATTATTTCGGATAGGAATCCGCTTCGGAGTGGCTTTTGTTCTCACTCCAATATAATAGTATGTTCCAGCGCTCCCTTGTGTGCATGGAGTGCAGGGTGTTCTCCGTTTTGCCGATCCCGCGTTTTTGCATTTTGAAGAATTCACAGCAGAAAATCTGTGCTGTAAAAACTTTTTTGAATCCATAAAAAGGACTTGAAAAATTATTGATCGTGGATTATAATAATAAGCAGAGCAATGCAGATGTAGTTCAGTGGCAGAACCTCAGCTTCCCAAGCTGATGATGCGGGTTCGATTCCCGTCATCTGCTCCAATATAAAAAAATCGCGGCGAAAGCCGCGATTTTTGTTATTTTGTTGGCAATTCAGCATTCTCTGCGACAATCTTCCAGTTAGCAGTATCTCTCATATCATCGTGCACTGAATACCATTTTCCGGGAAGAAACTTGTTTCCGTTATTGACCTCTACTTCCCAATAGTCTGAACAAAGAATGTACTGATTACGCGCCGTTTTTTCATGTGTGTCGCTTAAATCTACACCACTGAACGGATTTGAGGGTGTGCTTATTACTCCTTTGGTTGCAATAGACGGAACATCTGCGTTTGTCATAAATTCTTCTGAGGTTGTAAAGCCTTCGCTGTCAAAGTCCTTTACCATCAGAAGAGGATAATAACTGCTTATATCCTTACCGTCTTCAAGTATTAATTCATCCAGATGATTGTTATCATATCCATGGTCGGAAACCACTATGATTCTTGTGTTATCATAGACATCGTTTTCACGTAAATAATCAAACCAGTTTCCGAGTTGGATCATTGCTGCCATATTTGATTGATAATGTATTACCTGCAGATCGGTTTCCATTTTAAGTGTGCGTCCGTTTAAGGTAAACCGCTCCGTATTTTCACTGTCGTATATGGTATTGTCTACATTGTCTCTGGGCTCATATTCGGGCTCACTCAGCAGCATTGGATTATGAGTCAGATTATTTGCCATCATCAAAAAAGTATTTTCTGATCCTTCTGTGATATCAGTCATATGGGGTAGATTGGTCATTACATTATAGCTGTCCATGAAACCTTGGTTTCTGCCGGTGGCAACGGTTGTTTCTGTTCTTATCTGACCATAGCACTGACCGGATTCAGCAGAGGTTTCTCCGTTATAGGAGCCTTTGTTATATAGTACTTCCTGAAAGCAAAGGGGCGCTGACTTGAGGATGCCATAGCAGAAAAAGTTTCTTTGCCGGCTCTTAACGGTTTGCTCCCTTATCGCATTGTCGGTGAATTTACCTTCTGTAAGGTATGTTTGAATATCCGGATAGTCATCATAGATGGATAAGTCGGGTATCCACTGATATCCTGCATACGGTGCATCGCATACAGTTACATCGTAACCATTTTTATCAAACAGCAGCGGCATGACCTTCAGAGCTTCATCATGTTTATCAACCAAGGGGATATTGTCTCTTTTATTTAGTTTCTCGGGTGTATACTCATATCCGCCGAACAGCGCTGGTGCACCGAAGTTTGTATTTCCACCAAAGGATATTACGTTGGAATAATACGTAAACCCTGAAAACTTCTCTTCCAGTTCCGGTTTTTCATGAAAGAGATATGGAATGTATTCACCTACCGCCCGGTCCAGCATAAGTACTACGACATTTTTTCCGTTCCGGCTTAAAGTGAAGCTCGGCATTTCTTCTGCATCTGCATGATTTTTAAGCGTGCTCACAGACGCGTTTATGTTTACTGCATTTACTACAGACATTCCTGCAAGGGCGAGGGAGGCTATAACCAAAATGTTGAATGTATGCTTTCTCAAAAATTGAATAATGATGTAAAACAGGACTGCTATCGCCAGCAAAATCGCGGCATTGATCAGTTGTTTTTTTAAATCAAAATGGAGTCCGTTATCAAATTTTAAATCGGCACTCAAAATTCCTAGATCTTTGCCGAAGAACATGTAGTCTGCGATTGCGACACCGGACAGGATCCAGACAGCCCGCTCAAAAATCACCTTCCCGGATGGCTTGGCAAGCCAGTAGAATACGCCAAGCCAGATTACGAAAATTCCTGCGGCAAAGCAGAAGGAGCAAACAACATACCACAACGGATTGTAGAAATAATTGATATCCACAAATTCCTGCGGTGAAGCATTTATTACTGTGGATGGGATCAATACACCGGTAAAAAGGGAGAGAAATATTCCACCTGCAAAGAAAATCTTTTTATTGGGCTGTACACTTTTGCTTTTGAACAAGGACTTTATCTTTTTGCTAAGCAGTGAATATAGCAGCGGAAATTGCAGTGCGACTGCGCAGAATATGAAGAATGTGGTTTTTCTCAATGTGAGTGCCGGGTAGAAAAATAACCCGTATACAAACAGTGCAATGCCTCCCAGAGAAACGATTACACTGAGCACACGACCGGGATGCTTGAGCTTATAGAATATTGTTTTGATCAGGGAGAAAACATTATTCAGTGTCCAGTAGAAAACAAGTCCGGCAGGGGAGGTATATAAAAATACAAGGAAGAACAGCGCCATTGCGTAAAGCTGAATTTTGGACTTCAGCGTACCGCCCTTTGTGAATATCACGCAGGATACAAGGTTGACAGCCGTCATGATTACAGGGAGAATGTTAATTGTAACCCCTGCAATTTCAAGCATTCCGTCCGGCTTTCCCAAATCGGCTATGGGTCCGAATGACACGCCGTTTAAAAGGCTTAAACCTGACAGAAAACGATACGCCGCAATGAAAAACGGAATTTGTAGAAAAAGTGAGACGGCTCCGCGCAGAACATATGTAGGCTTATAATTGTTTTGCCTGTAATATGTTTGGAGAATCATCATTTTTTCGTCTCCGCTGAACGTTTTTTTAATGTGCGCCACACCATCGCGGAGTTTCATTTCTATATCGCGTTCTTCCTCCTGCATGGCATCTGCACGCTTATACAGCGGAAGAACCAAAAAGTTCATTACAAGGCTCAACACAATGATCGAAAGCCCTGGATTGTCAATCACTCTGTCGGCGATCATATAGATCACTTCAAAAAGCAATTGAAGTGGTTTAAACAACAGTGTATCTAAAATTGCCCCAAAAGACATGGCTATCTCCATTCCGCCGCATCATCTGCGGCATACTTTGCATGATATGTGTAATTTATCCGTTACGGTCCGATTTGTTTTTTGCTTTTTTTTCGTCTTTGCTGTCGGATTTTATCAGTTCATTGTATTTTTCTGTCAGATAATCGACAGCGCGCACCGTACCCTCACCCGGGTGCTCCCAGGTTTCTGCCCGCACTGCACGGCGACCGTCGGCATATTTCGGATCTGAAATACAGGTATCAATCATCTCTTTCAGGGAGTCCAGATTATCGGGAGTCAGTTTCTGACCGATTCTCGGCAGTGCCGTAAAGGTCCAGTATGGAGTTTTAAGCCACCATGCGTCGTAGGGACTTTTATCGAACTCTGTATCTGCGTAAATAATGGGTTTATCGTATACCAGTGAAAAATCAAAAATAACGCCGGAAAAATCAGAGATTAGGATGTCTGAACGCTTCAGCACTTCGAAATTATCGTTGTCCCGGTTCCATTCAAGCTGTTCGGAATTCGGATATTGATGCATCAGCTTGTCCATCAAGTCCTTTTCAGAAGCAAACGACTGGGGATGTGGTCGGATAATGATATGATATCCCGTCTTAAGAAGAACGTCAATGATGTGTCCGCCGTACTTCATAAAAATTGCACTTTTTCCCCAAGAAGGAGCAAGCAGCACGGTGCGTTCGCGGGACGGCGTGTCATTGCTTGCCTTAAGTCGCGCAGACATTTCATCCATATACGGAATGCCGATTTTTATCAGTTCCTTCTGGGGCAGTCCGCGCAGATTTTCCAAATATCTTGTATCACGCACCTGATATTCGCCCGACAGCATCAAGGCGTCATAGTAATCTATGCCGAACATGTGGTATCCTGCGACCTCATTTGCACAGTGAAGCATATGTACATAGTACCGGACATTTTTCGACCGCTTCCACTGATATACGTCCAGTCCCGGAGTAGTTGACAGAACGAGCGTTGCATTTAAGAAGTTCAGTTTTGCATAAGCTTTGTTTCCTTCGCCGATAAATTCTCCTTTCACGTGTTCTAAGGAGGAAGTCAGTGCCGGGTCGTCCGGAGATGCTGTCATATAAACGATATCTATGCCGCGTTTGTCGAATTCACGGCATATCGGTTCAAATACATTCCAGTATCTTTTGTCGTCAGAAAATATAACGTACGGTATTTGGCGTACATTGGTTTCTACCTTTTTACCGCCGCTTAAAATAAATCTGAGTTTGACCATCCATTCTTTGAGAAGATAGCTCAGTGCTCCGATTATACCGATTAGAATTGCAAACAGCATGCTCCCCGTGCCGGGATCAATATAGAGTAGCATAATTTAACCATGCCTTTCCTTTTTTACATATATTGCTTGAATCAATAAACTTTAAAATATATTAACATCAATAGTCGCTTTGCGGCATTATAAAACTGATAACAATGGCTTCCAGCGGCGCCGCTGGAGCAAAAGCGATCATAATAGCCCTTAAGGGCTATTATATCATATTCTCTGGGAAAAATCTACTTATACAGCTAAATTATACAGCGTTCTTTCTGCTCCTGCTTGCCTTTTCTGCATACAGTATTCTGTTACTTATATGTATCATAAATATATAATTTACAATTAAATAAAAAAAGCATAAATAATTTTTGATAAATTGTTGTAATTTTCTGCCTTGTATGCTAAACTCATTGTATATAATCCACAATCAAAGGAGAGCTTTATGATTATGCATAGACATCGACTATCTTACAGAATGATTGCCATTTTTATTTTGCTTGGCATGCTGCTGCCTGTCAGCCTGACAGGCGTTGCCGCAGAAACATCCGGAGACCATATCGTCATCAATCAAATATTCGGCGGCGGTGGAAAGGGGGATACCAGAGTTTCTCACAACTTTATGGAACTGTATAATCCCACTGCCCAGGCGGTAGATTTAAGCGGCTGGTCAGTCCGTTACAACAATAATGATGGAAGCGGGGAAAAAAGCCTCTCCCTGCGGGGGAGCATTTCTGCCGGTGAAAGCTATTTGATAAAGGGAATGCAGGAAGCACAGGCAGATCCGGGTTTTCCGATTGTGGTATTTTCAGAAAATGATACTGACTGCAATCTGTATGACTCTTCTCTTGTTTTTGGAAATAAGGATTGCAGTATTATTCTAATGGATGCAGCAGGCAACATGATAGATGGATTTGGACGCGGCGCACTTTCCTCCGAGCCGTCTCAGGGAGGCTTTGCTGTAAAAGCGGGCAATAAACACACAGTTTATGCCAGAACCAATGGTGCCGATACAAACGTCGCGGCGGATTTTACTGCGTATAACTTCAATTCAGACGGTGAGGCAGTTTTGCAGGCATACCAAGATGCAGGACTGTTTCGCGGACAAAACACCCGCGTAGATACCTTTCAGTTTGCACAGGAGTATGCAAAGATTGGGTCACCGCTGACGGTGCTCGTTCCCAGCGGAAATCCCAACGATTATACCTATACCTGGACAGTCGGCACATATGCGGTATGGGGAAATACATCCAATACCTATACGCCCACAAAATCGGACGTTGAAAAATGGATTTCCGTTGAAATCAAAGACAGTACCGGCGCTGTGGTGGATACGTTGAAGATGTATTGCAGCTTACTTCCCGTTATATATATCGACACGGAAGGCGGCGAGGCAATCACTACCAAAGAATATTATATCAATGCCGATATGCGTATACAGGGCAGTGATTTGTATAATTCCGGAAACACTACGCTTTATAATGGAAAAACCGAAATCAAAGGGCGCGGAAATACCACGTGGGAATACGGTTTGAAAAAGCCGTATAAGCTGAAGCTGGATACAAAAACAGATTTGTTCGGTATGGGCAAAAATAAGCATTGGGTTCTTATAGCAAATTATTTTGACCGTTCTCTGATGCGGGATAAAATAGCTTACGATTTGTCTGCTGCCATTGGAGCAGAAGTGGCTATGGAATCCACCTGGGTCGATTTGATTCTGAACGGCGAGTATGTTGGAAACTACCGCCTGACGGAGCATATCCGTGTGTCCCCCGACCGTGTGAACGTCTATAACTGGGAGGATGCTGCGGAAGATGCTGCAAAGGCAATATGCAAAGCAGAGGGACTTTCCAAAGATCAGAGGGATTTGTTAGAAGATCAGATGACGGAGGATCTCGCCTGGATTACCTCAGATCAGGTTACTTTTAACGGAATTTCATACAATGTGTCAGATTACTTTGAATATCCGGAATGCACCGGCGGATATCTTTTAAATATAGATGCCCATGAAAAGGACAGTCCTTTTACCTTTGGAACGCCGAAGGGTACAACCATTCAGTTTAACAAGCCGGAATATGCATATACTAACAGAACCATATGGACAAATGTCCGTAAAGAATTGTATGCATTTGAAGCGGCTGTGTTTTCACCAACCCACTATGCACCGCTGAACGGAGAACAGGTTCATTATTCTGATCTGTTTGATATGGATTCTTTGCTGGATTACTTCATGATTACTGAACTGTACAACAACTATGAAACAGGTAGGAAAAGTACGTACTTTTATAAAGATATCGGCGAACCGTTCAAAATGGGTCCCATATGGGATATGGACTGGGCGGCAGACGGATGGGACGGTTCTGCGAGCGCGTGGTACATCTGGCAGTGCAATGCCCACAGTATAACAACCTGGTGGTACCGCGGTATTTGTTCCGATCCGTATTTTGTGGCCCTTGCTCAGGAACGGTACTGGCAGATCCGGGATAAGCTGGAGGATGTAATCAAGCCGGGCGGTATTATTGACACGCACTACGAATACTTGAAGGAATCTGCCCATGCCGACAATACGCGGTGGGGATACAGCGACTCCTTTGAATTTGAAGTGGAAAAACTGAAAACATGGCTGACCAATCGAATCTATTGGCTGGATGAGCAGTTTAGTACACTGGACACAACAGTTGCATCTATTAACAATTATAAAAGAAGCGACTATTTAACTGTATCCTTCCTGGATAGCGACAACAATGCTTTGCCGTACGATACGTCATCTTTATATTCTTCCGCCGATGCATATTCTGTCGGCGATACCGTTACTGTGTGTGCGGATGTTAAGATGTTTACAATTAAAACTGTGGAATTTTATGTAAATGGAATTTTGGCAGGAACTGCTGATGTGAACAATCGAAAGGCTACCATTACATTAAACGCAGAAGATTTCGACTTTAATCAAATCAATGTTGTGGAAGTGATGGGATATAAAGCAGATGAAAAACAGCCTTCACATAAAAACTTCAGTACGTTGCGTCAGGAAAAGCCGGAAGAACCAGATCCGGGTCCGGATCCGGAACTGAAGCCGGGCGATGTGGACGGAAACGGAAGAATCACGCCTGCTGATGTAACGTATCTGCGGCTGATGCTGGCGGGCAAGCTTCCGGAAGGAGAAGTAC
>CASTST010000091.1 GCA_949451655.1 uncultured Eubacteriales bacterium
TGCATAGAAAAGCTGGCGGTCACGCCACCGGTAGTAGGATTGGTAATAACGGTCAGATAAAAATTTCCGCTGTCGCTGTGGCGTTTTACCGCGCCGGATACTTTTGCCATCTGCATCAGGGATACAATCCCTTCCTGCATGCGTGCGCCGCCTGAAACAGTGCATCCGACCACAGGCAGATGCTGCTCTGTGGCATATTCAAACAGACGGGTAATTTTTTCACCGACCACACTGCCCATAGAGCCCATCATGAAATCCGGTTCCATAATGAAAATACAGGTGTCATACCCGCCGATTTTGCAAACGCCGCAGAGAACGCCTTCCTTTTGCCCGCACTTTTCTGCTGATTTGGCGAGCTTTTCCGGATATCCGGGAAATTCGAGAATGTCCTTGGTTGCAAGTTCTCTGTCAAATTCCCGAAAGGTGTCCTCATCGCAGAGAAAACGGAGTCTGCGGCGGGCGCTCATTCTGAAATATCCACCACAGCGGGGGCATGCCCAGTGATTTTTCAGGACACTGTCTTTATCGTATTCACTGCCGCAGCGGGGGCATGACATGGTAGAACTTCTTTTTTTAACAATACGTACGCCGCCTTCCAGTGTGTTGCCTGCTTTTTTAAACAGCGCTTTCAAATCCATAGTGGCTGTCCTTTCCTTTTGAAACTTATATTATGATTTGAACGTTTCGACCAAATCATTCATAAAGTCGGTAGAATACGTGCCGTCCAGGAATGAATCCTGCGACAGAATATCCAGATGCAGCTCGCTGTTTTGCCAGATGCCGTCGATGACCAGCTCAGACAGCGCGCTGCGCATTTTACGAATTGCTTCTTCTCTGGTGTGAGAATACACGATCAGCTTGCCCAGCATAGAATCGTAGCAGGGCGGAACAACGTAATTCTGATAAATGGCAGAATCAAACCGCACGCCCATGCCGCCGGGCACGTGCAGGATTTTGATTTCGCCTGCGCCGGGCATAAAGGTATAAGGATGCTCTGCACAGATCCGGCATTCGATTGCATGCCCGGTTCTGCCGATTTCATTTTCGGAAAAGCTGATCGGCAGCCCAGCCGCAATGCGGATCTGCCATTTCACAATATCAATTCCGCAAACCATTTCCGTTACGGAATGTTCTACTTGCAAACGGGTGTTCATTTCCATGAAACGGAAGGTTCCGTCGGGGCACAGCAGATATTCAATTGTGCCGGCTCCTTCATATCCTACAGCTTCTGCTGCAGCAACAGATGCTTTATACAGTTCCTGCCGCACTGCTTCATCCAGTGTCGGCGCAGGGGCTTCTTCAATCAATTTCTGATTGCGCCGCTGCACGGAACAGTCTCTGTCTCCCAGCACGGCGACATGTCCTTCCCGGTCGCAGAGAATCTGGACTTCTATATGCTTGGCGGGCTTCAGAAATTTTTCCATATACAGTTCGCCGTCACCAAAAGCGGACAGCGCTTCTGCACGGGCAGCTTCAAAAGCGGCTTTGATTCCGTCTGCGTCATATACGGGACGAATGCCCCGCCCGCCGCCGCCGCTGCGTGCTTTCAGCAGAACGGGATATCCGATTTTATCTGCTTCTTTCTGTGCTTCCTCAGCGGAGGACAAAAGTTCGGTACCTTCAACTACAGGTACGCCTGCGGAAATCATGGCATGCCGCGCCGCATCTTTATCCCCCATGCGGGAGATGGTTTCGGCAGCGGGACCGATGAAAACAATGCCGTTTTCTTCGCATCTGCGGGCAAATTCCGGATTTTCTGAAAGCAGACCGTATCCGGGGTGAATTGCCTGGGCGTGGCTGCTTTGTGCTGCGCAAAGAATTGCGTCCATATTCAGGTAACTGTCTTTTACAGCAGCAGCGCCGATACAGTAGCTTTCATCAGCAAGATTGGTATGCAGTGCTTGTGCGTCTGCTTCGGAATACACAGCCACGGTGGTGATGCCCATTTCCTTGCAGGCACGGATTACACGGACAGCGATTTCTCCCCGGTTTGCAATGAGTATTTTTGAAAACATAGTATTCAGTGCCTTTCTTTACACAATTGCAAAGGAAAAATCCCCGCTCATTACACGCTGACCTTCTATTGTAGCTTCACCAGTGATAAAGTAAAAGGGGTGTTTTGCACGGCTGAGGCGGCAGCGGAATTCCAATGTGTCGCCGGGTTTTGCGCTTCTGCGGAATTTCACGTTGTTGATGCCTGTATACATGGGAGTTTTGCCCCGAACTGCATCTGTGAGCAAAACAGCGGAGGATTGCGCAGCCATTTCGCAGAGGATCACGCCAGGGACGATGGGATTACCCGGAAAATGCCCCTGCAGGAAGAATTCATCGCCTCGTACTGTATAATGGGCAACGCACTCGCCATCCTCTGTCAGTATAACATCATCCACAAGGAGCATTGGCTCCCGATGGGGAAGGATATTTTTCAGTTCTTCTCTGTTCATTGTCAGTTGTCCTCTGCAATTTTAAATAATAACTGTCCGTACTCTACCAATGCACCGTTTTCCGCACAAACATCTACAATTGTACCGTCCGTCTCGGCGCAGATTTCATTCATCATTTTCATTGCTTCTACAATACAAAGCACATCGCCTTTTTTCACAGTATCGCCCGGGCGAACAAAGGGTGCTGCGTCGGGAGAAGATGCTTCATAGAATATGCCGATCAGCGGGCTTTTCACTTCTATCCAATCGGATGCGGAGGGCTCCAGCGTTGGTTCTGCTGCGGGGACAGCCGGTGCAGCCGCAGGTGCGGCAACAACGGTCGGCGTACCGGAAACAGGCGCAGCGATCTCACGTTTCAGAACAATTTCTGTTTCCGTGTCTTTAATGCGCACTTCGGACAAACCAAGCTCGCGCATAGTATCCGCGGCGGCTTTGAGTATTTTTTTATCCATAAAATTACCTCCTATCAGATCTTTTTCAGTGCGATCACAGCGTTGTGTCCACCGAATCCAAGAGAACTGGAAAGGGCGGCGTCAATTCCTGCCGATACTGCGGTGTTCGGTGTGTAGTCCAGATCGCATTCGGGATCTTTTTCCTGATAGTTGATTGTAGGGGGAATCATTTGTTTCTGCAGTGCCAGCACACATGCTGCGGCTTCCGTTGCACCGGTGGCACCCAACATATGTCCGGTCATAGATTTTGTAGAGCTGATATGGGTTGTATAAGCAGCTTTGCCAAACGCTTTTTTGATAGCAAGGGTTTCCGTTTTATCATTCATCGGCGTGCTTGTGCCATGGGCGTTAATATACAGGCGCTCACCGGCAGTGATGCCGCCTTCTTCTGCTGCAAGCAGGATTGCCTGCACTGCGCCTTCCGCTTCCGGATGGGGGGCTGTCATATGATATGCGTCGCTGGTGTTGCCGTATCCGCAGATTTCTGCATAAATTTTCGCGCCTCTTGCGACAGCGTGGGAATATTCCTCCAAAATCAGCATGGTTGCACCTTCACCCATAACGAATCCGCTTCGTTCCTTATCAAAGGGAATGGATGCGCGGGCGGGATCGGTTGCCTGAGACAATGCTTTGCAGTTGTCAAAGCCGGCAGTTGCCAGGGGGGTAATGGTACTTTCCGTACCGCCGGCAATGATTGCGTCTGCATAACCGTGCTTAATTGCCCGGAACGCTTCTCCGATGGTATTGGTGGAGGTGGCGCATGCGGTAACAATGGGCAGGGAAGGACCTTTTGCACCAAAACGCATGGAGATGGCACCTGCCGCCATATTGGAAATCATCATAGGGATAAACAGAGGGGATACCCGGGAGGGTCCTCTTTTATCCAGCTTCAGCGTTTCGGCGGTAAAGGTATTCATGCCGCCGATGCCGCTTCCCACATATACGCCGAATCGCTCCGGCTGTACGTTTTCCTGTATATTGCTGTCGCGAACCGCTTCGATTGCAGCAGCAGTTGCATACTGCGTAAACAGATCTGCCCGTCTTGCTTCCGGCAGGGAATCGTAGTACTGGAGAGGATCGAAATCTTTCACCTCTGCTGCCAATGTAACTTTGAAGCCTGTTGTATCAAATTTTGTAATGGGACCAATGCCGCAAACGCCGGCAAAAAGGTTTTCGGAAAAGGTTTCTATATTGTTTCCGATGGGGTTGACAGTTCCCATGCCTGTTATAACAACTCTGTTCATACTGTGACCATATCTTTCTTTGATTTTTCTTTGCGATTTACATGCACATGCCGCCGTCAATCCGGAGGGTTTCACCGGTGATATAGGTGGAGCGGCTTAAAAATGCGGCGGCGGCTGCAACTTCTTCCGGCAGACCGGGACGCTGCATAGGAACTGCGGCACACAGCTTTTCCTGGGCAGCCTGAGGCATTTGACCGGTCATATCCGTTTCAATATATCCCGGGCAGATTGCGTTGCACACGATACCCTTTGCGGCATATTCCTTAGCAACGGATTTTGTAAATCCGATTAGTCCGGCTTTGGACGCTGCGTAGTTTGCCTGTCCTGTGTTACCCATCAGACCCACAACGGAGGAAATATTGATAATATTTCCGGATTTGTTTTTTATAAAATGGCGGAGCAGGGCTTTTGTCATGTTGAACGCACCTTTTAAATTTACAGCAATTACATCGTCAAAATCTTCTTCCCGCATTTGCAGCAGCAGCTTATCCCGGGTGATTCCGGCATTGTTTACGAGAACATCAATGGTTCTTGCTTCTTCCAGCAGTGCGGTAACGCATGCACCGCAGGCTGTAAAATCGGATACATCGCAGGCTGCAAAGTATGCTTTTCTGCCGGTTTCTTCAATCAGGCGCACTGTTTCCTGTACAGCAGGAGAATCTGCTGTGGCAATCACAGCTACATCCATGCCTTCTTTTGCAAGAGCGATGGCGATTGCTCTGCCGATGCCTCTGGAAGCGCCGGTAACAAGAGCGGTTTTTACGTCAGCCATTTTGCAGCGCCTCCTTTACGGTGTTGAGCGTGGCAGCGCCAGCCACATTATGGATCTGCACATCTGTCAGGGTCTTTTTGCACAGTCCTGCCAGCGTCTTTCCGGCGCCGACTTCAATATAAACATCTGCGTTCATATTCCGCATGGTCTTTTCCCATTGCACGCTGTTCATGCACTGCCGGGCAATGTGCTCTGTGATACCGGCTTTGTCTGCTGGATACGGTTGTGCTGTCCAGTTTGCATAAAGGGGGATAGCAGGTGCATTTACGGTAAAGCCGTTCAGGGTTTCTTCCAGCACTGCGGCGCAGTCCGCCATAAAAGGTGTGTGGAAGGGACCGCTGACAGCGATTTTTACAGCTCTTCCTCCGGCATTTTTCACTGCGTCGCAGAAGGGATCAATGGATTCTGCTTTTCCTGCGCAGGCGATTTGCCCGGGACAGTTGAAGTTTACAGGATATACCCCGTCAAATTCTGCGCACAGGGAGCGGACTGTTTCTTCGTCTAGGCGGAGGACTGCCGCCATTCCCCCCGGCGTTTTCTGACTGCATGCATGCATGGCTTCGCCTCTGCGGACAACCAGCTTGAATGCATCTTCGCAGGAGAGAATTCCCGCATATGCCAATGCGGCGATTTCTCCAAGAGAGAAACCGGCGCATACATCGGCGCGCCGACCTGTGGCTTCATCCAGCGCCAGCGCAGCTGCCAGATCGGTAAGGAACAGGCAGGGCTGGGCGTTGACTGTTTCGTTCAGTGCTTCTGCGGTGCCGTGAAAGCACTGTTCCAGTGTTCCTGGGCGGATTTTTTCGCCCATGTCAAACACGGCGCGCGCAGCCGGGCTGCTTTCATATAAATCACTGCCCATGCCAGGGTGCTGCGCGCCCTGACCTGCAAACATATATGCTATTTTAGCCATTGGGACGCACCTCCAAGCAGAGCTTCTGCTCCGGTTACTACATCTTGGATAATATCCCGGCAGGACATTTTTTCTTTCACCATTCCAGCACATTCGCCGCACAGGAAGGATCCTGTTTTCAGATCTCCCTCAATAACAGCCCGACGTAGAGCGCCGGCACCGTATTTTTCCAATTCTTCATTGGAAACGGTCATATCATATTCCATTTCAGCAAATTTTCTGGAAAAATCATTTTTCAGGGCGCGGCAGGGATGCCCCAGCCGTTTACCGGTAACAAGGGTGTCAATATCCTTTGCGGCAAGCACCTTTTCTTTAAAGTTATCATGTGCGGTGCATTCGTCTGCCACGATAAAGCGTGTGCCCATCTGCACACCGCATGCGCCGAGCATAAGTGCGGCTGCAAGCCCTCTTCCGTCGACGATACCGCCGGCGGCGATTACAGGGATGCTGACTGCCTCGCAGACCTGAGGAACAAGCGCCATAGTGTGCAGCTCTCCGATATGTCCGCCGGATTCGCCTCCCTCTGCGATTACGGCAGACGCGCCTCTGCGTTCTACCATTTTTGCAAGGGCTGCGGAGGGAACAACCGGGATGACTTTACAGCCGGCTTCTTTCCAAGCTGCCATAAACCGGGTGGGGTTCCCTGCTCCGGTAGTTACTACCGGAATTTTTTCTTCGCAGATAACAGCGGCGGTTTCTTCTACAAAGGGGCTCATGAGCATCACATTGACACCGAAGGGCTTGTTTGTCAGTTCCTTCGCCTTGCGAATCTGCTCTCTGAGCTGTTCGCCGTTGGAGTTCATACCAGCGATGATGCCAAGTCCGCCTGCATTGGATACAGCTGCGGCAAGATATGCGTCAGCCACCCAAGCCATACCACCCTGCATGACGGGATATTCGATTTCAAGAAGTTCACAAAGTTTTGTTTTCAGCATTTTAAGACCAATCCTGTTTATTTACTGCCCCGGTCGGGGCTGATATAATCATTTAGTATGTGAAAAAAGCGAACCGCTCACCGGCTCATTTTTGCGGTGAGCGGTTTTTGCCGCAAGCTGCCTTATTTGGATTCGATGTATTCTACCAGTTTGTCAATGCAGTTCAGTTCGGGAGTGATGTCAATTTCCACTTCGCACGCATCTTCGATCTGCATAACCAGTTCGGCAACGTCCAGAGAATCCAGACCGATATCGGCAAAAGATTTGTCGGTTGCAATTTCAGAAGCGTCCACGCCCTTGTAAGCTGCAATAATGTCTACGATTTTCTCTTTCATTTGATGTTCCTCCGATGTTTGTTTTGTATTTACCATTCCAGGAGGCAGGCTGCCGATGACAGTCCGGCTCCGAAGGCGCAAAGAATCAGTTTGTCACCCCGCCGCAGATTTTTTGCTTCTTCATGCAGGAGAAGCGGCACACTGGCGGAGGACGTGTTCCCGTAATTTTCTATATTATGGGGGAATTTATCAGGATGACCGAAACGGGTTACGGCTCCCTTGATGATACGCAGATTTGCCTGATGGAGCAAGACCTTGTCGATATCGTCTATTGTCAATGCACATTTATCCAGTACTTCATTGATTCTGGCTGTGATGGAGGACACTGCAAATTTGTAGATGTCCTGTCCGTTCATATGGAGACGACCTTCATCTTCAAAGTCGTTGAAGGGGCAGTTGTCTGTACTCCGCAGTGCATGCAGATGCTCCCAGCCGTTTTTGCCGGTCACCTGCATAGAAAAGATCGGATCACTGTCTCCCTCCTGCAAAACTGCAGCAGCGGCAGCATCACCGAACAGAACGCAAGTAGAGCGTTCTGTCCAATTGGCAAGGCGGGACAGTGCCTCGGCAGAAACGATCAGTGCTTTTTTTGCCATGCCTGCGTTGATGTAAGCTTTTACGGTGTTCAGGGCAGATAAGAAACCGCAGCACGCCATATTGATGTCCAGAGTGACGCAGTCGATTCCCAGTTCTCCGGCAAGGAGGCAGGAGAGGGAGGGGGTTTTATAATCTCCGCCTAAAGTGGATACAATCAATAAATCAATTTCATCTGGAATGATACCAGCTTCTCCGATTGCCTGCTTGGCAGCGGTTGTACCAAGTTCCAGCAAGGTTTCACTGCCGGACAAAATACGCCGCTGACGGATTCCGGTACGCTGGGAAATCCACTCATCGCTGGTTTCCATGTATGCGGTAAGATCGTCATTGGTAACAATCTTACTTGGAAGGGCAGCGCCGGTTCCAATAATTTTCAGTCCCATAATTCTCTTTCTATACCTTTCCAGTCATACAATGGGGCGTGAAAACAATGAAATCATTCGCTGCTCTCACGCTACTGTTCCGGTTTGGTGTTTGTTTTTCAATATGATAGCACGAATTGCTCATTCTGTCAAGGCATTATGATAAATATTCAAAAATGCGCGAAATACTTGCTGAAACTACACAAAAATGAGCTAAAACAATGAAAAAATGAAAACGGGGATAATAAAAATCCGCCGAAAAATGACGGATTTTCAGTAAATATGAATAATATATATTTAAAATATTAACAAATTGTTAATCGGTTTGCAACCGGGCAATTGCGCCTGCTTTGCGCAGCGTGAGCACGATCGCAGGAATGAGAATCAGCTGTATAATAATGCCCGGCCAGGCGGTTATAAAAGAGGATGCCAAAAAAGCATGCAGTGTGA
>CASTST010000092.1 GCA_949451655.1 uncultured Eubacteriales bacterium
CCCAAATCAAACAGAACACCGCCGCCGCAAATTTCCCGATTTTGTTTCCATCCGGCATTCTTTTCCGGATCCGAGGCGCTGCTATGGAAAAACGCACCGCGGAAGCTTAGAATCCGTCCCAATCGTCCTGCATCCACCAATTCTTTCGCCCGCATAACAGGCAGCATAAATCGGGTGTTGAATACCACCGCGCAGGTTTTGCCCTTTTCCTTTGCCAGTGCAGCTATTTCAAAAGCTTCATCAGCGGTCACACACAAGGGCTTTTCGCAATAAATATGCTTGCCTGCATCAAGTGCTTTTTTCAAAGTCTCATAGTGCAGTATATTGGGTGTACATATATCAATTATATCAATGTCCGGATCTGCAAGCATTTCAACCGTCGTGTTGTAAACCCGTCCCAGATTATACTGTTTACATGCTGCTGCAGCCGTTTCCGGATGTGCTGTACATACGCCATAAATTTTAGCATGAAACGGCAATACGCCATAGTAATATTTTAAATTTTCGACAGACCAGGCATGTGCCCGCCCCATATTTCCAAAGCCGATTAGTCCGATATTCATAAGAATCCTCTTAAACTTTTTACTGGTAAATAATATCTAATCAATATAAAGTTTATTTTAGCATATTTTTACCATTTATTCAATGACTTTTCCGTGAATTCTCTATCAGAGTTACGCTTAAAATTCTACAAATACCGTAATGTAACAATTTTAATTACTACAAATTCGGCAAAGCTATAAAGCCCCTCTGTGCAAAAGGAAGGTGTCGCAGCTTGCTGCAACGGAAGGATTGTCTGTTTATACCATCGATATTTGAATAGCGTTTTTTGTGGTATTTTCTATGCTTTTTATTGCTGAAAACAGCTTTAGCACCAAGATAATTTTCTCTTTATACACCCTTGTTACATGGTGATAGCACTATGTTTTTTATACAACTAAGGGAAAATATGATAAGAACCCTATTCACATAAATCGAACTTGTCAGTTTATTCTTCTAACAACAATTTTATTTGATGCGTGCAAATGTTTCGGTACGTTTGGATGCTCATCTTCAAACACATAAGATTTAAACTGCAATATCTCCCAATCTGCATACAATTCTTTAATTTCTTGATCTTTTGCCAAGCCAATCGCAAACGGAGCAATATCCTCAGATGCAGGTACAGTATCTGTAAATATTTGAATTATATGAATGCCACCTATATTGGTATACTTTTTCGCATTATTTATAAATCTTTTCCACTCATTCTTAGCAACAAAATGCAATGTTCCAAAACAGATAATCATATCATAATTCTGTTCAAACTGATATGTAGTTAAATCTGCTACAAATGCGTTTACTTGTGCATTAGATAATTCACATCTATGTTTTAGTTTTGCAATCCCATGTTTAGATAAATCAAATGCATCAACAAAATGTCCTTGTTGGGCTAAATATATGGCATTTTGCCCTTCTCCACACCCTACATCTAATACTTTTGACTGGTTGTTAATCAAACGCTCAAATTCAGTCACAGTTGCATTAGGTTCAATGGAAAATGCAACAGCATCATATTCCTGATATGCCTTTTCCCAAAATGGCACTATATTTTTACCCATATTATTTCTCCCTTCAAATATCAATTTTTCAATTATACTGCTTTCTTTCCTCTCTTGCAACCATAAGATTTAGGACATAGCAATTGCCATTCCCCACATTTCTTATCGTTCCAACAACTTCTCAATCTTCTGTTTCTATCCTTTCAAGTCGTTTGGTTTCTCATAAAGATTATTGCGCTCTTTGCAGAGTTCTTTCATGCGCTCCAACTGCCCTGCACTCCCTCCCGGCAATCCGCCTCTATCTTTTTATATTTCCCCAGTCAGATTGCGGATTGTATTATTGTTTTATTTTATCTGCTACGACAGGCATACCCAGTCTATCAAATTTTGTACTCCCTTGTCCGTTTCGTAAAGGTCTGTATCTGCTACGATTTAATAATCCCGCTAAATGATCGTATAACAATCCCTCAGTCGACATCGCTACGCTTGGTCGACAGCCCCCTTTGCTGGGGGAAGCCCGCACCAGCATTGAGCCTTACCAACGGATCCTCTCACAAGGGAGCCTTTTATTACAAAAAACAGCGATACCGTTTGCAGTATCGCTGTTTTTCACACTTATCATTAGTCGCTGATGTAAGGCATCAATGCTACAACACGTGCACGTTTGATTGCAGTTGTAAGCTGTCTCTGATGCTTTGCGCATGCACCGCTGATTCTGCGAGGCAGAATCTTACCTCTTTCAGAAACAAACTTACGCAGACGTACAGTATCCTTATAATCAATGTACTGGATTTTATCTTCACAGAAGATACAAACCTTTTTCTTTCTGCGGTTGTTGCCGGGGCGCTGCGGTCTTCTTTCATATCTTGCTTCCTGTTTAGGAGCGCCAGCATTTTCAGTAGCAGCAGGAGCTGCAGACTCTTGCTGTGCGGGCTGTTCTACAACTTCTTCTGTTGTAACAGTCTTATCGGTATCCATGTTTCTAACGAAACCTCCATTCATACTCATAAAAAATTCGTTTAAATCTGCCGCTGATTTTATAATTTAAAACGGCAGCTCGTCATCGTTAATTTCTTCAAATTTCGGTGCGTCTCCGCCAGCACCTGCATTGGTATAGGTAGGAGCACCATAGTTATCCGGTACATACGGCTGTGCGCCTGCGCCGCTGAAGGAAGCAGGCTGGGATGCATAAGGATTTTCACCTTTTGAATCCACAAAAAACACTTCATCAGCAACAATTTCTGTTCTGTACTGCTTCACATTATTGTTGTCCACCCAAGAACGGTTCTGCAATGTTCCAACAATACAGATAGAACTTGCTTTGCGAAAAAAACGTGTAACAAACTCAGCAGTTTGTCTCCATGCAGTCACATTAAAAAAGTCAGCCTGCGTATCTTCCGCATTCTTAGCCTTAAACTGACGGTTTACTGCAACAGAAAAGGAAGTTACAGAAACGCCGGACGCAGTTGTTTTCAGCTCCGGATCTGCTGTCAGTCTTCCGCCGATAATTACCTTATTAAAGTTAAAATTCGCCATATGTCCATCCTTTCATAACACACCGCACCGGGAATGTTTCGAAATTAAGCCTCAGCTTTCTTTTCCACTTGACGAATCACAATAGAACGCATAATGCCTTCGGTGATACCGAAAACGCGCTCCAGCTCTGCAGGAAAATCCCCGTCAGCTGTGAAATTCACAAGTACGTAGTAGCCTTCGTTCTTGTCGTTGATGGGGTATGCCAGTCTGCGTTTGCCCCATTCGCTGACCTCGCTGACAGTGCCGTTCTCAGCGATCATGCCGACGAACTTTTCTGTAAGCGCCTTGATTTCCTCTTCAGCGAGCTGAGAGTCGATGATGAACAAGGTTTCGTATGCGTTTGTAAGCTTCTCCATTTTTACACCTCCCTATGGACTTTAGACCAACGACTGCTAAAATTTTCGTTGGCAGAGAGACGGACATAAATGCCCGTTCTTTAAAAGAATACCAGAATCTACACAAAATGTCAATACTTTTTCTCACATTTTTAAATTTATAATTGCAGGCATATTGTGGATGCTTCCATATTTATATAGGAATTGAATTGGAAATTTGTACAAATGATAAATTTTTGTGTTTTTACAAAAAAAGGCTTGTATAATTACAGAAACTAAGGTAAAATATGGGGCAGAGTGTGTTTTTTGCTCTATCACAATTCGCTTAAATTTTATATATTTCTGGAGGACTAAACATGTCAGTTAAAGTTGCAATTAACGGATTCGGTCGTATCGGTCGTCTCGCTTTCCGTCAGATGTTCGGCGCAGAGGGTTACGAAATCGTTGCAATCAACGACCTCACCAGCCCCAAGATGCTTGCACATCTGCTTAAGTACGACACTGCACAGGGCAACTACCTTGCAGAAGGTCATACTGTTGATTACAAGGATGCACAGTATGCAGAAGACGGCAAGACTGTAACTGTTCCTGGTTCCATCACCGTTGACGGTAAGGAAATCACCATCTATGCAGAGCCCAAAGCTGCAGATCTTCCTTGGGGCAAGCTGGATGTAGACGTTGTTCTTGAGTGCACCGGTTTCTACGCTTCCAAAGCAAAGAGCCAGGCACATATCGACGCAGGTGCAAAGAAGGTTGTAATTTCTGCTCCCGCAGGCAATGATCTTCCTACTGTTGTATTCAATGTTAACCAGGACATTCTGACCAAGGAAGACACCATCATTTCTGCTGCTTCCTGCACTACCAACTGCCTCGCTCCTATGGCAAAGGCACTGAATGACTACGCTCCCATCCAGAGCGGCATCATGACAACCGTTCACGCTTACACCGGCGACCAGATGATTCTGGACGGTCCTCACAGAAAAGGCGATCTCCGCCGCGCACGTGCTGGTGCACAGAACATCGTTCCGAACTCCACCGGTGCTGCAAAGGCAATCGGTCTGGTTATTCCCGAGCTGAACGGCAAGCTCATCGGCAGCGCGCAGAGAGTTCCTACCTGCACCGGTTCCACTACTATCCTCGTTGCTGTTGTTAAGGGCAAGGATGTTACCAAAGAAGGCATCAACGCTGCAATGAAGGCTGCTGCTACCGAATCCTTCGGCTACAACACCGATGAAATCGTTTCTTCCGATATCATTGGAAGCCGCTTCGGTTCCATCTTTGATGCAACACAGACTATGGTAGCTAAGATTGACGACGATACCTATCAGGTACAGGTAGTTTCTTGGTACGACAACGAGAACTCCTACACCAGCCAGATGGTTCGTACCATTAAATATTTCGCAGAACTCGGCTAATTCTGCTTTTTTCAAACGGCTCCGGACAATCCGGAGCCGTTTGATTTCACAAAAATATTAAAATTTCTCTAATATAGAACAAAAAAAGACTTGACAAGCCCTGTAGAAAAATATATAATAATTTCATTATCCTTGGAGGCATAGCTCAGTTGGTTAGAGTACTTGCTTGACATGCAAGGGGTCACTGGTTCGAATCCAGTTGTCTCCACCAAGATTTTCTCACTGATATATTCCCGGGCAACCGTTCGGGCATCCAATATATACAAAAAAGGCGCCGCTGGCGTCTTTTTTGTATATATTGGAAACGCATCAACAATCGTATTTATGTTTGACAAACAGCATCTTTTTTGTTATAATATTTTGAATCAGAATTTTGCGGAGGGTGAAAATGGAGCATTTTTTTCCGGCTTTATACGGCAATGAAAAAATCAAGGCTCTCATTGGTCGCGATATTCTTGAACGGCGTCAGCATCACGCATATATTTTCGAAGGTCCGGCAGGAAGCGGAAAACATCTGCTTGCCAAGGAAACAGCAAAAGCGCTGCTCTGTCAGCGGACTGATACAAATACCCTTCCCTGTGATGCCTGCCTTCACTGCAGAAAAATTGAAGCACACTCTTATACAGACATTGCTTATATAAACAGCGGCGACAAAGCAACTGTTTCCGTTGAAACCGTACGCAATGCCTTGGCAACGCTTTCATATGCCCCCGATGAGGGAGATTATAAAGTGTATATTTTCGAAGATGCGGACAAAATGACAGTACAAGCCCAGAATGCCCTTTTGCTATCTTTAGAGGAGCCTCCCGCATATGCAGTGTTTATTTTACTCACCACTGATTCTGCTGCCCTTCTGGAAACGATACGCAGCCGTGCTGTAACTTTTTCTATGGAACTGTTTTCAAGAGAAGCTGTCCTTGCATATTTGCAGCAAAACAGCAATGCGCCAAAGCCGCGTTTACAGGAAGCATCGGAAGCGTGCGGCGGCATAATCGGTGCAGCCAAATCCATACTTGACGGTGAAGCAGATACGGCAGTGCTTTCCAGTGCAGCGGGCGATTTTATTTCCCTATTATTTACAGGCACTGCGGCAGACGCTTTAATATATTGTACACAAATGAAATATTCCCGCACACAATTCGATACCTTCTTTGTTTTCGCCATGTCTGCCGTGCGGGACAAAATTTCCGCAAAGGTTGGCGGAAAGGATTTGCTGTTTTATGGCAAAGAACAGCAAGGCGCAGAAGCCGCCGGCAGCACGCTGAAACGTCTCACCGGATTATACGACAGTTTATATGAGGCACGGGAAGAAATTGTTCACGCAAACGCAGCAGCCTATCCCGCCCTTTGTACCATTGTAGAAAAGTATTTTCGTCAGAATTGACAAAATAATATATGGAGAAAATTCATGGAAGAAACTAAAAATATTCCCGATGAAAACGCAGATGTTCCCGCGCTTGTAGAAGTTGTTGGCGTCAAATTCAAAAATGCCGGCAAAGTTTATTATTTTTCTCCGGAAGGCATGCACTTCTCTGTGGATGATAAAGTCATTGTGCGAACAACGCGAGGGATGGAGCTTGGATTTATTTCACAAACCAACAAAACCGTTTCCGAGAAAGAAATCGTTGCGCCTTTATGCCCCGTTCTTCGTATGGCAACTTTGGAAGATATCCAGCGCTATGAATCCAATAAGCAACTGGAAAAAACTGCTTTTGAAACCTGCGTAAAACTGATATCCAAGCACAAACTGGATATGAAATTGATCGAGGCAGAGTATACTTTTGACAACAGCAAGCTTCTGTTTTACTTTTCCGCAGACGGGCGCGTGGATTTCCGTGACTTGGTTAAAGATCTCGCATCCGTGTTTCACACCCGTATCGAACTGCGGCAGATTGGAATACGCGACGAAGCAAAAATGATGGGCGGACTTGGCGTGTGCGGCAGACCGTTCTGCTGCTCCACGTTCCTTTCGGATTTTGCACAAGTCTCCATAAAAATGGCAAAGGAACAAAATTTGAGTCTGAACTCATCGAAAATATCCGGCGCCTGCGGCAGACTGATGTGCTGTCTGCGTTTCGAAAATGAGACTTATGAGGCAGAACTGCGTGAAACGCCGCCTGTTGACAGCAAGGTGAAGACTCCGGACGGCATTGGTTTTGTTACAGAAGCAGCTCCCCTGACCGGCATGTGCAAGGTTCTTCTGCACGATAAAGGCGTAGATGTTATAAAATCATTCCATAGAGATAAGCTGACGGTAATCGGGAAACGCAGCCGTGCAGATAAAGACAAAAACGGACGCGACGGACAAAATGCGGAAGATATTGCCAAATCAGACGCTTAATCTTTAAAATCCAAAAAAATTTTGTAAAACCCCTTTGCAACATGAATATTTTATGGTATACTGTACCCGCGGTGAAAACTGTAAATGAATTTTTTAACGGAGGATACGAACATGGCATATAAGATTTCTGATGAATGCATCTCCTGCGGTGCATGTGCAGCAGAATGTCCTGTTGAAGCAATTTCAGAGGGCGATGGAAAGTACGTAATCGACGCTGACAAGTGCATTGATTGCGGCGCATGTGCAGGTACTTGTCCTGTAGATGCTCCTCAGGCTGACTAAAAACATATCGTAAGGAGCGGAGCATTTGCTCCGCTCCTTTTCTTATAAGAAGCTTCCGGTAAGATGACACTCTCCCTTTACTGAAAAGTCATCCTACAGCACAGCAAAAATATGGAGGTCTAATGAATTCCGATATTTCACTGCTACCGGACGAGCGTCTGGACAAAATCAACGAAAATCTTTCTCTGATTCAGTTAAAAGATGGGCTGACCTTCGGCACAGACGCATATTTACTTGCTGCCTTTACACGTCCGCAGCGCGCAGCAGGTGCAGATCTGGGCAGCGGCACAGGTGTGGCAGCGTTTCTGTGCCTCTCTAAAAATAAATTTCCGCATATGCATGCTTTTGAAGTACAGCCCCGCTTCGCCGACCTGATTCAAAAAAATGCAGAAATAAATGAGCTTTCTGAAAAAATCACCGTCCACAATACAGATGTACGCAGCGCACTTCCCCAAAATACCGGCGGATGGCTGGACGGTGTGATTTCTAACCCACCCTATATGAAGGATGGTTCCGGACTGGGCAATGTCTCTAATGCAAAAAATATTGCCCGCAGAGAAGTCTACGGAACAATTGAGGACTTTTGCGCCAGTGCATCGACCCTATTAAAACACGGCGGACTTTTCACTGTCGTATACCGTCCGGATCGGTTGGCAGATCTGTTTTACGCTATGCGCAAAAACAGTCTGGAACCCAAACGAATCGTCCTTGTCTATGCTGACACTGACAGCCCACCAAGTCTTGTCCTGGCAGAAGGAAAAAAGGGGGCGGCATCTTCCCTTCTATGGGCAAAGCCGCTGATTATCTATCAGACGGGCACCAGAACTTATACAGCAGATATGGATAAAGTATACGAAACCTGTTCCATGGATTTTTTATTTGAAAGGTGACAAACAATGGATACAGAAAAAAATAAAGTTATGGGCGGCACCTTGTATCTGGTTGCAACGCCTATCGGCAACCTTGCCGATATAACAAATCGGGCGCTGAAGATTTTGGCAGAGGTCGATTTTGTGGCTGCGGAGGACACCCGCAACACG
>CASTST010000093.1 GCA_949451655.1 uncultured Eubacteriales bacterium
ACGCCATTTGAAATCCAAATCAGGACACATGAAATGCATCATGTGGCGGAATACGGTATTGCCGCGCACTGGAAATATAAAACAGGTGCACAAAGCAAGGAGGACATGGATAATAAGCTTGCATGGATTTCCAAGCTGATTGACACGGAAAATGAAGCGATTGATCCGGATGATTTCATGCATTCTCTGAAAATTGATATATTCCATGACGAAACATTTGTATTTACACCAAAAGGCGATGTAATTGCATTGCCGCAGGGATCCACGCTTATCGACTTTGCCTACGCGATTCACTCGGAAGTGGGCAACAAAATGGTGGGTGCGAAAATCAACGGTATGATCGCTCCCATTGATAAGTGTCCGCAAAACGGTGAGATTGTGGAGGTGCTTACTTCTGCCGCCTCCAAGGGACCCAGCCGGGACTGGCTGAAAATCGTCCGCACCGGTGAGGCGCGCAACAAAATCCGCCAGTGGTTTAAACGGGAAAAGCGGAGTGAAAATATTCAAATCGGACGAAGCGAGCTGGACAGAGAAATTCTGCGGATTTCCCGGAATGCTACAGAAGCCCAGCGCACGGAGATCATCGGAAATGTTGCCGGACGTATGGGAATGCACAGTGGTGAAGATTTGTGCAATACCATAGGATACGGCGGTGTGCCGATCAGTAAGGTGTTGCCGAAGCTGCGCGAGGAAGCAGAAAAGCTGATCACTCCGGAGGAGCCGGAGCCGATTTTGGAAGCGGAGCAGGTCAAAACGGTGCCCTCTCCCGTATCCGGAAAATCTGGAGGGATTATTGTAGACGGAGAGCGGGGCTGTGCCGTCAAGTTTGCAAAATGCTGCAATCCGCTTCCCGGGGATGCCATTATCGGATTTATTACCAAAGGTTACGGCGTGTCTATTCATAAAAGGGATTGCCCCAATGTAGTTACTGGGATGCAAGGGGATGAGTTCTTCCACCGCTGGATTCGGGCTGAATGGGATATGGAAGAAATTCATCAGGATCACGGCGTATTTGAGGCAATGATTCAGGTGTTTGCAGATAACGATATTTCTGTGATTGCAGGCGTTACGGCTGCGCTTGCAGAGATGCGTGTGTCTATTTTACAGATCAATACCAGAAAGCATGGGGAAGATGATATCATCATTAACGTAAAATTTACCTGCAAGGATACGGCGCATTTCCATTCTGTGATGTCCAAGCTGAAGGCTGTTCCCCATGTGAATTCTGTAGTCAGAGGGTTTAACTGATATGTTGGCGATTTTACAACGGATCCGTTCCGCATCGGTTGTGGCAGACGGAGAGCCATATTCCCAGTGCGGACGGGGATTTTTGATATTACTTGGCGTATCTGCCGAAGATACGGAACGGGACGCGGAACTGCTTGCTGAAAAGATTGCCAAGCTGCGGGTGTTTCAGGATGAGGCAGGCAAAATGAATTGTTCGATTGGCGACATCGGCGGGACGGTTATGGTTGTTCCGAACTTTACGCTGTGCGCATCCTATAAAAAAGGAAACAGACCGGACTTTTTTGCAAGTGCTCCACCGGAGCGGGCCCAAGGGTTGTTTGCATACTTTTGCGAGTATATAACGCCCCTTGTTCCCGCAGTCTGCCGGGGCAAGTTCCGCTCGGATATGCAGGTGTCGCTGGTGAATGACGGTCCTGTTACAATTCCTATGGACAGCAGAGTACTGAAAGGTGAGCGAAGCATATGACCCTGATTACAAATGGATATATCAGCCGGTATTTTGCGGAAACGCTGGTACTTCTGTTTTTTCCCGGATCCAAGTTTCCAAAGGAAGGGGACGATTCGGGGGAGCGTGTGGAGCTGACAGTAACGGAATCCGATACAATCACCGGCTATGCTTCCATCCATACGCCTGCCGGGGACTGGACGGCGGAATATACTGTTCCGGCAGAGACTGCAGCACGCCTTTCCAGAGAAATGCAGTGTAAAACGGCGGCTGGCGGCGCGATGCTTCTCGCAGGACAGCAATACAGCGGCGCTACGCCCCCATGGGGCATGCTTACGGGTGTACGACCTGTAAGTATGGTGTTGGATATGCTGGAGAAGGGTATGATCCCGGATGAAGCGGTGCAGCGTCTCACGGCAGAATTTTTCTGTCAGGAGAGCAAAGCGCGTCTTGCGGTACGCACTGCGTGTGACACGCGTCCGCTTATTACGCCGGATGTACGGAATATGTGCAGCGTTTATATAGCAATCCCCTTTTGTCCGTCCCGATGTGAATACTGCTCTTTTGTGTCCTTTACCTCTCAGCGGCTTCTTTCGTTGATTCCCGAATATCTTACCGCTTTGTGCAGTCAGATACGCGGTGTGTTTGCCACAATCGAAAGGTTAGGGTTGGAGGTTGCTACTGTATATATCGGCGGCGGAACACCGACCACGCTGAATGCGTCTCAATTGGACACGCTTCTTGGGGTGATCGGCGAATGCTGGGATGTGTCCCGGCTGCAGGAATTTACTCTGGAAGCAGGACGTCCAGACACTATTGATCCGGAAAAGTTAGCGGTTGCAGTGCGGCGTGGTGTTACCAGAATCAGTGTGAATACACAGACCTTGAATGATGCGGTGCTTGCCGCAGTTGGCAGACGGCATACGGCGGCGGACTTTTACCGCGCCTATCAGATGGCAAGGGACCGTGGAATACAGGATATCAATGTGGATCTGATTGCCGGGCTTCCGGGAGAGGGAAAAGACAGTTTTGTAAATTCGCTGGAGCGTGTGCTGACCCTTTCACCGGAAAATATAACCGTGCATACCTTTTATGTGAAGCGCGGTGCGTCCATTACAAAAACGGATCGCGAAATTTACCGTGTGCGTGATATGGAGACGGCTGCGGCTGTGGAAACCTCTGTGAACCGGATACAGGGTGCCGGCTATGCGCCGTATTATTTATACCGGCAGAAAAATACGACAGGTAATCTGGAAAATACAGGCTATGCGCTTCCCGGACATCCTTGTCTGTACAACATTTATATGATGGAGGAAATCCATTCTATATTTGGCGCAGGCGCGTCTGCTATGACAAAGCTGGTTTCACCGAATACAGATAAAAAGAATATTCTGCGCATTTGTGAGAAAAAATATCCATATGAATATCTTGCGGGAGAGGACGTACAGGGAAAAGCGGAGCAGCTTTATCAGTCAGCGGCGGATTTTTATAGAAACTTTAGGGAGAAATAATTGCATTTATGATTGAAATAGATCGTATATATAATACAAAAGAGGAGGCGGCTACATTTTGCAGCAGGTGTGAGGAACAGTTTGAGGCGCGGCTGCACGCGATTTCTACGGAAATTGCCGGACTGTCGGAGCTTCGATGCGTTACCTTATCCGGTCCGTCCTGCTCTGGAAAGACTACCACTGCAGCAAAGCTGACCGGGGAAATCGAACGCGCAGGTCGGCGGGCACGGGTGCTTTCTATAGATGATTTTTATTTGGACAGCGATGAAATGAAGCGCCGTGGCATTACAGACTTTGAAGGTGCAGATTCTCTGGATCTTGCCTATTTTGCTTCTGCAGTGCAGGCAATTGCCGCAGGAGAAAAAGTACTTTTGCCAACCTTTGATTTTCCTCTGCGCAAGCGGGTTGCTTACACGGAATATCAGCCGGACGAGCGCGATATTTATGTTTTTGAAGGAATACAGGCAATCTATCCGCAAATTACCCGAATACTGGAGCCGTTCGGATATAAAAGTATTTATATCAGTGTGGAGCAGGGTGCCAATGTCTGCGGAACGGCGTTTGATAAAAACGAAATCCGGCTGATGCGCCGGATTGTCCGGGATTTTTATCACAGGGATTCTTCTCCCCATTACACCATGGCGCTGTGGGATTCGGTCCGCAGCAATGAGGAGAAAAACATTTTTCCCTATGTGAGCGGCTGTGATTATGTTATCAATTCCATGCTGCCATATGAGATCCTTCTGATTGGCAGATACTTTTTGCACATCACGGACGATTATCCGGCAGACGGTCCTCATTATAATTGGATACAGGATTTGCGCGGTCGGCTCCGGCAGTTTTCGGAAAGCGCTGTGGATGTGTCTATGATTCCCATGCGGTCTGTGTTCAGAGAATTTATAATCTAATGGGCGTATGCCCTACATAGCGAAAGGATATTGTTGTGAGAGAAAATGCAGGTGGATCCATCCGCTCGGGAAAGGGCGGCAATGGAGGAAAAGCGCATAGCAGCACAAAATTATTTTTTTCCGGCGTGCTGATTTTGACTGTGTCGAACCTTATTGTGAAGGCGATTGGCTTAATGTTTAAGATTCCCATGAATCACATTGTAGGTGATGAGGGCATGGGATATTACAATGCCGCATATACGATTTATACATATTTGTATATGGTTTCTACGGCGGGACTGCCCACTGCCATATCTATTATGGTTGCAGACAGCCGTGCTGCAGGCAAAATCCGGCAGGTGAAACGGATTTTGCGGGTGTCGCTGATCCTCTTCTTTGTTATTGGCGTTGTTGGCATGCTGGTGATGTTGCTGGGGGCAGGACCGCTGTCGACTATGATCGGTGCTGGGAATACCAAGTATTGCATTATGGCAATTGCACCTACGCTTTTCTTTATCTGTATATCCAGTGCTTTGCGGGGATATTTCCAAGGGTATCAATCTATGCTTCCCACAGCGATTTCACAGCTCACGGAAGCAGTGTGCAAGCTTGGTGTGGGTATTACCCTGGCTTTGTATGCAATCCGTATGGATCAGCCCATTTATATTGTAGCTGCATATGCGGCGGTGGGACTGACTATCGGCGCAGCGCTTGGTATGATGTTTCTCACTTTTTCCAAGCTGCTTTTCAAGGAAAAGCAGTACGATGCTGAGTATATTGCGGTTGCCGGTGTGGATGACACAGTATTGCCGCAGAAAACGCTTTTGAAAAAGCTTGTGATTGTAGCGCTGCCGATTACGATCAGCGCTTCTGTCATGAGTCTGACCAATTTAATTGATGCGGCTATTGTGCAGCAGCTGCTGCAGTCAACCGGGCTTACCCAGGTGGCGGCAACATCTCTTTACGGAAATTATACTTCTTTGGCAGTTCCCATGTTCAATCTGCCGCCGGTACTGATTTATCCGATTTCTTATTCCATTGTTCCGTTGCTCTCTGCCGCACGGAAGAAAGGGGATCACGAGCGTTGCCGCCTTGTTATGGAATCCTCCATGCGTGTGGCAATGCTGATCGGCATTCCCTGCGGGCTTGGGCTTGCCGCACTGTCCCGGCCGATTTTGAATCTGTTTTATAAAGCAAGTTCGGTGGAACTGGCAGCGCCCCTTTTGACGCTCCTTGCTCCCTCCACTGCATTCATTTGCATTTTATCTGTGACAAACGCAATTTTGCAGGCAAACGGACATGAGCGCAAACCTTTGATATCTATGTTGACCGGCGCGTGTGTGAAGATTGTTACCAACTATTTTCTGATTCAGGTTATCGGCATGAAGGGTACGCCGGTTTCCACTTTCCTGTGTTATTTGACCGTAACGGTCATGAATCTGTATTTTGTATATAAGCATGTGGGCGTGATGCCCAAGCTGTCGGGCTTGTTTGGGAAGCCGCTGCTGGCAAGTATCGCCTGCGCGGTTACTGCGTTTTTCTCATATGAACTGCTGGAGGGATATATCAGCGGAAAAATTGCTACTTTTGCGGCGATTTGTCTGGCGGCGCTTGTGTATTTGATTCTTTTGTTCCTTCTGCGGGGCATTTCCGGAGAAGATGTGAAGCTTCTTCCAAAGGGTGAAAAGATTTACAGTTTATTAAACAAACTGAAGCTGATGAAATAAAGGTTATAAAGGATGAAAAACAAACAGGAACTTATAAACGAAAAAAAGCATGACTTTGATTCTCTGCGTTCTGTTATGGCGCTTTTACGGGGAGAAGGGGGATGTCCGTGGGATCGGGAGCAGACCCATACCAGTATCCGGAAGTGTTTGATTGAAGAGACGTACGAGGTGGTGGAAGCGATTGATATGGAGGATGGGTTGCTTCTGCGGGAAGAGTTGGGAGATTTGCTGTTTCAGGCGGTGTTTCATGCCCGTATTGAAGAAGAAAAGGGTAGTTTTACTATAGAAGATGTGGTGCATGATATTACTGCTAAAATGATTCACCGGCATCCCCATGTTTTTGCTGCCGGAGACGCAAAAAACAGTGATCAGGTTCTGCAGAAATGGGACGAGATTAAATCCCAGGAAAAGCAGATTGAAAGTGTGGCGCAGTCTCTGCGGCGTGTTCCCCCATATCTGCCTGCGTTGCTGCGCGCGCAGAAAATTCAGGGCAAGGCACGGAAAAAACTTGATTTTGGGTATACTTCCTGTGAAGATGCGCTTGCTGCTGCAATGGCAGCAAAAGGGGCGGATCCTGCATCAGAATTGGCTGAAAAGGTGTTCGCGTTGTGTGCGGCGGCAGAGATAGAAGGGATAGATCTGGAAGCGGCATTGTCTCATCGGTGCGATGCATTTATTGACAGCGCGGAGACGTTTGAGCAGTCACAGCCTGTCTAATTGTTTTTGTTCAAAAAAGATGCGTTTTTGCATCAAAAACGTGAAAAATCAGCGGTTTTAGGAATAAAATTCTAAAAAACCCTTGTCAATAGGGAAAAAAAGTGGTATACTAACTGCAAGAAATGCGTTGCGAAGCAAAGCTTTCAGATTTTTCAAGATGAAAGGATTCAGAAAATGAACAAGACACAACTGATCGATGTAGTTGCAGCCAAGACAGGACTGAAGAAAAAAGACGCTGACGCAGCTGTTGTAGCTGTTTTTGATGCACTCGAGGAAGCACTCGTTGCAGGTGAAAAGATCCAGATCATCGGATTTGGTAGTTTTGACGTTAAAGAGAGAGCTGCTCGTACCGGACGCAACCCTGCAACCGGCGAAGAAATCAAGATTGCTGCATCTAAATATCCTTCCTTCTCCGCTGGTAAGGCGCTGAAAGAAAAGGTAAACGGTTAATTTTGTTTGTATTGTGACAGCTCCGATGAAAATCGGAGCTGTTTCGCCTATATTTGGAAAAGCTGATTTGCATGATATATAGTTAGAAAAGGAAATTCGACAATCAGATGAGACTGGACAAATTTTTGAAGGTATCCCGGGTAATCAAGCGCCGGACGGTTGCCAACGAAGCCTGCGACAATGATCATGTGCAGGTAAACGGCAGACGGGCAAAGGCGTCCTATGATGTGAAACCGGGGGACGTGGTGGAGATTACTTTTGGAGAGCGTGTGCTGCGCTTTCGTGTACTGGATGTGCGTGAGCACGTTGCAAAGGCGGACGCCGCTTCCATGTATGAAATTATAGAGGGCTGACATATTTTACGTGCCTCCAACATAGCTTTTATTGACAGGTAAAAGGGTAGGAGGCAATTTTATGAATGAAGAATTGACACAGGCGCAAAATAATGTGTTTTTGTATGACCGTAAGAAGCTGGAGCTAACGGGAATTTTGGATGTTTCCGCGTTTTCGGATACTTCTGTGGAAATGTCCTACAGCGGCGGCATGATCGCTGTGGACGGGTCAGATTTAAAAATCGACAGTTTCAGTTCCGAAACCGGGCGGATTTGTATTACCGGACTTGTAAATTCTTTTTGTTATTACGGTAAAGCACCCACGCAGAAGAATGGCATTTTTCGCCGGTTTTTAGGCTGATGCAGTTTATTGTAATTTTATATCAGCTGCAGATTACGCTGTATGCGCTGCTGCTGGGACTGTTTTTTGGAGTCTTATACGATTCGCTGCGTATTGTGCGTATGCTTGCCGGTATTACTCCTGTGCATATACAGTCTGTATCCTGGACCCGCCGGCTTCCTTGCCGCCATATTGGGAAATTGGGGCGAGGCATTGTTTCTGAGCTTCTTTTCGTACATTTGCTGGATATTTTGTACGGACTTAGTACAGGCGCCGGTTTTTGTGTGTTCTTGTATGCTCTGAATAACGGTCGTTTCCGATGGTATTTGCTTTTGGGCTGTGTGCTTGGTTTTATGGCATACTATTGGAGTGTTGGCAGACTGGTGATGTATCTTTCCGGTTATATTGTTGCGGTGCTGCGCAGTGTGATTGGATTGATTCTGTATTTGCTGACACAGCCACTGATATGGCTTGGAAAAAAGGTTTGTCGGTTGTTTGCTCCGGTAGGCGTTCATTTCCGGCGTCGGAGAAGAATACGACAAACGGAAAAAGTAAGGAAAAACTGGGTGAGGGCTGTCCGGTTTACATAGATTACAGATATGTTATAATTGGGAGATGTTGAAGCTATGGAAAGAAAAAATACAGGCGTATTTGTTAAAGTTGCAATTTTTGCGCTGGCTGTGTTTGCCGTGATTTCCATTGTGCATTTGCAGCTCACTTTTAATGAATATCGGACACAACGGGATGAACTGAAGGCGGAGGTTGACGCTTTGCAGGAAAAGGCAAACGCTTTGCAAAATCAAATGGAAGCGCCGGTCGATGAGGACT
>CASTST010000094.1 GCA_949451655.1 uncultured Eubacteriales bacterium
TAACATCACTGTCAATATTCCAAAGTTCAGCATCAATATAATTTGAGTTTGCACAGCCAAGAGGATAATCATCCGAAGCACCTGCATAATGCAACTGCAATGACAAAATATTATTTTGCTCAACAGGATGGCTTGAATCTGTTTCATCATCATAACCGAAAATATACGCACCTGTTTTTATTTTGATTTTTGGTGCAGGAGCACTGCCCGAATTGAGCAGTGCTCTTAGTTTATCCGAAACTTTAATCAAGTGTATTCCTCCTTAGCGTTCAATCGCATCAACCTTGTAATCCGTAAAATAGCGGTAATTTTTTGCGACAGAATAAACATTATATGTAGGTGTTCCGAAATAACATTCAAAATTAAAAATTGTATTGCCTGCTGCATCCGTATATCGGATTGTATGCCATTCGGTTTTGGAATCAATAACATTATTCAGCTTATTCAGATCGGCAAGCGTAAGAGGCGGAAACTGAAGGCTTCTTGTTTTCTTTCTTGCAACAATACTGCCGTTCATTCTGCCTGATGTTGACCTTCCTGTGCTTGCAGACCATATTTTTTCATTGCTGAAAGAAATACCCTTAAACGCAGGCTCAGGCATCAACTCATTATCAATATATAACGGCATATTTCCACCTCCTTAAATTTTGATGGGACAATTGCCCGTTGCTTTGGTTCGTTTGTTGACATCATCAATAACAATATCGGTTATATGCTTACCGCCTATGTAAATAGGAATAATTATCGGACCTTGGCTTGATGAATTGGAATTACTGCCCATAATGCTTACAATACTGTGCGCAAGCTGTGTAATCCACCCGGTATTATTTTCGAGAGGCATAACGGCTTCCTTACCGTGTTCGCCGACCATTGCAACAGTTGGCTTGCTGATAATACCGCCTGTTTCAAGATACGGAATTGACGGAATAGAAAAAAGCTGATAACTGCCGTTTGAAATATTCAGTCCGAGTTTACTGAAAATATTTGATATTGTTCCGCCAAAATTAACTTTCAACTTTGAATTAATTTTATCAATTGCTTTATTGATAAACTTTATAAAGTTGTTTGCAATCTTTTTGAATGTTTCAGATGCATTATCCTTTATGTTGGCAGTAACAGTAACCGCTTTGTTCTTGATGGAATCCCATTTTGATTTTGCGGTATTGAAAGCATTGTTTATAGAGCCTTTTACAGTGGCTGTATTCGTTTTGTTTTTAATATTGTCCCACTTGGTTTTCAGACTTGTAAATGTGTTTTTAACAGCACCTGCAATGGTATCTGTATTCGTTTTATTCTTAATGCTGTCCCACTTGGTTTTAACATCGGCAAAAGTATTCTGGACCTTGCCACTAATGGTTGTGAGCGCTGTTTTTCCACTTTCTTTTATGCTATCCCATTTCGTTTTCAGGTCACTGAAAGTGTTTTGAACACTGCCTTTAATCGTTGTTGTAGCTGTTTTGCCCTTTTCCTTGATGCTATCCCACTTTGATTTGGCATCAGCAAAGGTATCAGCAACTTTTCCATAGATAGTAGCCGTTACTGATTTGCCCTGTTCTTTAATCCAATCCCATGAAGCCTTAATTTTGCTGAAAGAGTTGTTTTCTTTGCCATTCAGTGTTGTTGTGACATTTTTATCTTTGGTGTCTTCGTGCCTTTTAAAAAGTTTATCCAACACAGATGTTGATTTACCTCTGAATTCGGTATTAGCGGTAAGATTCACATCGTTATCATCGTTGCTTCCAAACAGCTTTTTAATTAACGAGCCTACACCGGAAGCCACTTGATTTTCAATTTTAAATCCGTCAATTATAGCCTTGATTGCCGTTTTAATACTAACTGCTTTTGTTCCATCTGGATTAATGCCTAATTTTTTAAATACCCAATCCATAAAACTGTTAGTAAGGTTGCCTACAACCTCAAACAAAAAGCCTTCAATAGAAATCAAAACTTTAGCTATGCTGATTATAATATCTCCAAGTTTTAATCCTTCAAGAAATTTAACAATGGCTTTAGATACTGTTTTAGATTCCTTTTCATCTTCTTTTAATCTTTCGAAAAACGAAGCAATAGAATCACAAAGTCCTGTTATCAAGTTGTGAATTGTTTCTCCGGCTTTTTTCCAATCAATCGTTTTAATAGCTTTCAAAATGAAATCAGCTATTTTTTTGCCAAATGTTTTACCGTCAAAATTGATTGTAAAAGTATTGATTGCACCGATAACAGTATTTATACCTTTTCCTAAGATTTCCGCTGAACCTTCCCAATCAAAATCACGGATAAAGCCGTTGAGCGATTTTGTAATACCTCCAACAGTTTTATTGACTTTATCCTGAATACCATTCCAATCAAGTGCATTGATTTTGGAAATAACCTTATTCAGTGAGCCTGCTATTGTTGAGCCAACGCCCTCAAAATCGCTGCTGTTCCACAAATCCTTCAGCTTTTGCAGATAATTGCTTAATTTCTGTGATGCAGAAACCGAAGCGTTGTTATCTGATTTTTTATCACTGTCAGAGGAGGCATCGCCCACCTTTGTTATCTGGTCAAAACCATACAAATCCCTTTGTGATTCTGATAATTCCTTGGTAGAATTCGTTACACCATCCAGTGCCGATGAAGTTGATTTCAAGGCTGCACCGATACCCAATGATGAAAGCATATCCGCTATTGCATTTGTAACGGAAATCACATACGGCATCAGCCTTTCAAGCAAGCCTGTTATAAGCTGAATTACAGGAGCAAGCGCTTTGCCTAAAGAATTCTTTAATGCTTCAACCTTGCTGTTCAATTCTTCATTGCTGCTGATATAATTGGAAACAATGCTTCTCAGCTCTCCAAAAATAGATTTAACAAGCTTAAGCCCTAATGCAACAATTCCGATTCTTTTAATGGACTTTGTTACATTCAGAAGCTTATGGCTTAAATCCGTTGATGATTTGCCGGCAATTGAAAGCCTGTTTTTGAGAAAACCAAGTGCGGATTTTCCAAAAGACAAAACACCTCTTGAAGCTTTTCCGACAGTTGATGAAAGCCTGCTGAATCCGGAAGTTGATTTTTGAGTTTCTTTGCTTGCAGAATTAAGCCTGTTTCTCATTGTATTCAAGCTTTCCGCGCCTGCTGCTGCCTTTTTCTTAAGGTTTTCAAGCTTAAGAGCCGTATTTGCCATAGCAGAATTAAGGCTGTTTTCCTGGGCAGACAGGCTCATTTCCGATTGCTTTAAGCTGCCTATTTTGCTTCTTAAAGTTTCAATTTCTTTTCCCAAAGATGAAAAGCTTTGTGTATTCAGCTTTTCGGGATCTATTTGAATTTTAATAAGCTGGTCATCAAAATGCTTTAATTCATCAGTTGCCCTTTTAATATCCGCTTCAAGCTGATTAAGCTGCTTAACCTCGCTATCAAATGGCTTTAAACCGCCATAACTTTCAATTTTCTTTTTCAGCTCTTCATAGGAGCCGGACATATCGTGAATATAGTCTGTAATTTCCTTACGGGCCTTGCGGATACCTTCTATACCGCCGTCTGTTTCCTTTATAAATTCATTCTGCTTTTTCTGAACAGCAGTCAGCTTATGACACTTATCAATCAGCTTCTGCATTTCCTCACGCTGTGTTCTGAGCTTTTCCTGAATTGCCGAAAGCATAGACCTATAATCCTCAAACTTTGCTTTTGTTGCAGCAATCGTTTCAGATACTTTAATCTGTTTGTCGGCAAGCGAGGACATTTCCTTTCCCAGCTTTTTGACATTATCGCAGGAAGAATTCATTGCATTGGTTATTTCCTTGCGCAGCTCATCTGTAACACCCGATGCTCTTTTCAGATCATCCGTAAATGTTTCCATTTTCTTGCGAAAGTCGGATAAATCGGCTGTGAATTTGGTACAGAGTTCTTCTATTTCCACAATATCCCCCCTTTCTTAATTTTTGTATTTAGCAATTTGCATTTCTTTGAAAAAAACTATACACCTCGGCAAGTCTGAATTCGTTGATTTCCTCATTTGTCCAGAATGGAAAAACCTCATAAATTTTTCCTGCATCTGCACCTGCAACATTTGCAGATACAAGCATTGCATGCCTTGAAGCAACAACTGCCTGCATTTTTAAATCCCTGCGGTCTGCTTCATTCTTTGCTTCAACAAATTCTTGTATTTCGCCTTGTGTATAGCTATAAATATCAAAAAAGGGAATGCCTGCAATACGGCCTTCCCTAATTAAATCCTCAATTGTCTGAACCTTATTCTGTTTTGCGAAAGGACGGATTCTCACTGTCCCCACTTACGACTTTTTCAATTCTCTCGCTGTCTGTAATCTGTTCAAACATCTTATCAAACACCTGATTGAAGCCGTCCTTAAGAGAATTCATCTGCTTTTCACTGAACAAGCCTGATACACTTGCTATATTAAACAAAACGCCTGCAAGCTCATTCATACCGCAAACGCCATTATCAACAAGCAAATCATAAAACTGCTCGCCGTTGACAGCTTCGGGATTTGTGTTGCCGTTCCAGGAAAGGGCTTCGTTTACAATTGCAATAAACTTTTCCGTATCCTGAACAGCAGACATAACAATATCAAGCGGTTCATCCTTGAATTCCTTTTTCAAACGCATCTGTGCGCCTACAGTGAATCTAAGCTGAAATACTGTTTTGCCTAAAACAATTTCAAGCACTCTTCTTCCGCTTTCGGTTACCTTATCCGTTAATTTAATTTTGTTTTCCATAATAAACCTCCGTAAAATTTAAAAGGGCGGAATCAACCGCCCATGTTCGTTAGGCTGAAGCCGTACCGTCTACCCATTTTGACTGTAATTTGAATTTTGCGCTGTAATTAATCACAGCATTGACACCAACACCTGAGATGCTTACATTTGGAATGCCGGTGCAGGAATGCGTTACACCATCGGGTGTTGTTGCAACTATAGGCACAGTCTGTCCCTCAAGTGCTTTAATTTTTTTATAATCTCCTGTATCAGCGCCGTTATATAAGCCCTGAATTTCAAAGTCGCCATTTTTAATTAGACCGTCAATGCCCTTTTCAACCTCATCAAGCATTGTTGTAGCATCGAGCGTATCCTTTTCATTAGACATATCGCCGATTGAGGTATGCTGTTTCAAATCTACTGTACCAACCCTTACCTGAACACCAATTGAGGCAAGTCCCTTAACTTCAGTTTCAGTAGTACTCATATTTGTTTTCCTCCTTAATCAATAAATCTGTTAAACATTAAATCAACCCTGCTGCTATAACGAAATATTTTTCGCTTATAACCGCTTGGATCATTCATCATTGAATCGGGCGAAACGAATTGCCGTTTCAATCCCTTTTTCTTCATTTCCTTATCAATAAGCAGCGTTGCTTCAAGCAATTCTGCTGTGCTTAAAACCCACAAATCAACCTGAAAGGCGATATCCTGAACAGTAGGTATTTCAGTATCTGTGTTTGACAATTCAAAATATGTAATCAGCCTTTCACGGCTGTTATAGGAAACTGTATCAGGAAAAGCCATTTTAACCTTAATATCAAAGGACGGATTAACCTTTTCAAGCGTTTCCTTGATTTCATTTCGTATATCAATCATTTCTTCCCAAACACCTCCTGAACAGATAAACCTAATTCTTCTTTGATTTCAGGTTCTACCTCTTTCATTCCAGGATACATAAACGGCTGTGCCTTATGACCTTCCCACTTTGTTTTACGAACAATGCCGAGCTCGGAATCAAGAGGATGACCAGGTGCTTTGTAGCCTTTTGGTGTTTCTGTATCCCCTGCCTGTCCGGTTCCGAATTCCACATACGCAGCATAAGAGGTATTTGTTCTTGAACCGGCTGAGATAACATCGCCTTTATCCTCAACAAAAGAATGGATTGATTCTCTTAATATCGAAGTATCAACAGGACAGTTTTCCTTTTGAATGCCCACCATTTTTTCAGCCTTTTCCCTTGCCTTCTGCAAAACTGTATCATGTAACCTTTTGGGACTATTGCTGATTTTGCTTATAACAGCATCCATTCCCTGCATCGTAACATCAAAACCTGCCATAGCATTACCCCTTTTCTATCGTTACAAGAACATAGCTTGGAAAATGTTGTATTTTTCTTACAATATAATCAAGCTCTGTATTGTCCTCAAAAACGATTTTGTCGCCCTCTGAAAAAGGATTTGCCTTGAAATCAAAAACGGCAGATTGGAGTGTTTGAGCCATTCGTCTGCCGTGTTCTGTTTGTGCATTATCGCTTGTGACCTCTTTCCAATGGCTTTTAAGCGACTTTTCAGTTAAAGGCTTATCGGAAAACACTGTTTCTTCATAGCCTATGCTTTCAATAACCTCTGCCTGCTGCTTATACACATTGAAAGGGCGAAGCCATTTATCAGGTGTTTTCATTCGGAATTCCATAACGCACCACCCTTAAATGATTTAGAGAATTAAGCCGAGTTGTAATCAAGCTGCTTATCTTTTCGTTGAATTCTTCGGGAGTTGTATAGGAAACACTTTCGCTTACATCGCCCTCTGAATATGTATAGCTTTTTATATTGCCGTTTTCAGCATTGCTTTCTGCAGTCGACTGCAAAAGCATTAAATATGCTATTTCGTTTACAGCAGAACGAACACAAAGGGGCGGATTCGGATTATTGACATAATCTATAACACAATCAAGCGCATCCTCAAGCAACTCTTTTAATTCATCATCAGAAAGGCTGATATCCTTTGCCCTGCGCTTTAATCTGTTTACCGCTCTTTCGTTAATAAAAATACCGTTATCCATATTAACTCCCTTCAAAAACTATTTTTCTTTCTTTTTGGTCATTTTCTTCCTTGTATACCCGAATCTAAGATAAACAGCAAGGCTGTTCTTATCAATCGTAACTGCCTTGCCGTCCTTATAAACATTTACTGTGCCTTTATCCATTTAAAAGCACCTCTTAGCCCTCAAGCTTAACAAGAAGGTCTGAATCAAGAGTTTTGATACCATAAATAATATCAATAGAAATGCGGTCTGTTTTTGTATCTGAATTATAATCAAATACAACTCTTACTGCAAGACCGTCTGCAGATGCGATATAGGCATTCTTATTACCCAAAGGAAGCGCAAGACTTCTTGTAACAAGTGCAAGGCCGTTTCTGTGGAAACCGAGTGAATTCGGAGCTGTAATAACTGTTGCCGCAGCTTCTGTAAATGCCTTATGAATCGGCTGGTCTATAGCAACACTTTCAATTGTGCCGCTTGCCGCCGTCTTATCCTCGGTAATTCTGTAAATATAGCCGTCAATAATAAAGCAATCGCCGTTTTTAACAGTTGCTGCCGCAGTTGTAACATCAGTGAGCTTAATCTCTGATTTACCTCTTTCAGCGGTAACCTTATATGTTTTTGCACTTCCTGCCTTGCCGAGAATAGCGGCGGCAGAATAAGGTGCGTTCTGTGTCATATAAGTGTCCAATCCAAAAAGCTGTCCGAGTGAAGCTTTTCTTAATGCCTCATTGTCGCCTGCTGCCGATACATTTGTCATATTATCGTCAGTAACATAATTAAGCTTATGCATCGGATTAAGAACCATGCGACGATCTGTTACAGGGGCTTTAAAAATATCAAGATATGCACCAACCTGCGCAATGTCCTTGATTGGTTTCTTTTCGTCTTGTCCTGTTGTAACTGTTGCAACGGCATCCTGAACACCTGTTGCAATAAGGTCTGCATCCACTGCAACAGCAATAGCCTGCATTGCCGGTTCAAGAACCTGCTTTGAAAAATCCTTGATGTCAAGTGTCATTTCCTTTGATGTAACAGGAATAGAAACATCACGGAAACGGTCCATTTTTACATCAACCTTACCTTCTGAAATTTCCTGTTCCTCAATTTTGCCGGTAAAATTCTTTGCTACGAATTTAGACGGCTTTCTTACTGTAATTGTGTCGCCAACGCCTACAAACTCCTCGTCATAATCACGATGAACAAGGTTTGCCATTACAAGATTTGCTTTAAGCACCATAAGTGCCTCATTTGCAATAATGCTTGGTGTTAAAAGTTTATTTGCCATTATATTTTCCTCCTTAAATTTTATTTATGGCTTTTTCTCCACTTTTCATATTCGTGGAAATCTTCAGGCGGTGTATCTCCGCCACTTGGCTCATTTTCTGCTTTTGGAATGATTGTTCCTTTCATTGCCTTTTCCTTTGCCTCAGATACTGCAGAATTAAAAGCCTTTTCAAACGCATCTATATTCAGCTTTGATTCATCGGCATCTGTACCTGTTAAAAACTCTGCAAAGGAAGCCGGCAGATTGCGGTTTAACAACTCTGTTCCTACTGCTGTTTTGAGCTTTTCCCTTTCAAACGCAGCCTTTTCCTGCTCAAACTCGCTTTTTTCTTTGGAAAACTGATATTTTTCTCTTTCCGATTCGTTCATTT
>CASTST010000095.1 GCA_949451655.1 uncultured Eubacteriales bacterium
ACGCCGCGCCACCTCCCTTTGCACACGGGAGGCTTTTTAGTTAGCGAAAGCTACAAATCCGCTCTGGTGATCGACAAAGTTTCCGTCAATCCATTTTACTGCCGAACCGATTGGAGGAATACTCTCTGTCCACAGTGATAACCGCATTATAAGCAGAATCTATTTTCTTGATTTCTCCTTGCAGTTCAGAACATAATGCTTCATCTTTCACGGGGAAATCATCTGTCACTGCCACGTCAAAAATCAGATTGGAATGCGTGATCCCTGATACAACGCGGAAATCATGCATGGATATGGGAGAGGAATATTCCGATGAAATCTGTTCGATGATTCCGGCAACACGTGCCCGGATTTCATTGACATGTGCATCTTTATATTGAATCGGATCCATATGAATTACCATATGAATCCCTTCTTCTCGGCGGAAGGCTTCTTCAATATTGTCAATCAAATCGTGGGACTCCATGACATCCTCTTCCGCATCCACTTCTACATGTACAGATACAAAGTACCGGTTTGCACCGTAACTGTGGATTACCAGATCATGTATTCCCAAAACACCGTCATATTCCCGGATTCGGCGAATAATCTGCGCGGTAAACTCTTTATCGGGAGCAGTTCCCATAAGGGTTCCTGATGCTTCCTTTGTGAGCTTGATCCCCAAAACCAGAATATAAATGGAAATGATGCAGCCAAGCACAGCGTCTGTCAGCGGTCCGGTGATTTTAGACAGGAACATGGCGGCAACTACCGCGCCTGTAGCGCACATATCACCGATGCTGTCTACAGCAGACGCGCGCAGTGCCTGTGAGCCAATCCGCCGGGCTATTATATGATAATATAGTGCCATTCCACCCTTCACAGCTACGGTAGCGCTCATGACTGCAATAGAAACGGGGCTGAATGCAGCACCGCTTCCTCCTGTAAATAATTGTTCAGCGGAACTGCGCAGCAGTTCAATTCCAAGGACGCAAACGATAATGGAAATGAACAATCCGCATAAATACTCTGCGCGGGCATGACCATAGGGATGCTCCTTGTCTGCGGGGCGCGCCGATAGGACATATCCCACCAGAACAAAAACAGAACTGCCGGCGTCGGACAGATTGTTGATTGCGTCTGCCACAATGGACATACTGCCGGTGAGAACCCCCGTGGTAATTTTTATAATAAACAGCAGAATATTGCAGACAATTCCCACAATACCGGCTTTGCGCCCAGCGCCAAGCCGGGCTTTTGATGCGTCTTGATTCATGCGCGTTTGTCCTTTCTCCGGAGCAGGTCTATTTTGCAGCGCCGTTTTCTTTCTTTACAAGAATAAGCTGCTGTGCATATGGAAGATTTTCAATCCATTTACAAAATATGTGCCATTCGTCCAATTTGTGATTTCGGCGGGCATAATACATATTGATCAGATTTTCGTAGTTCATGGTACAAGTGCGCATTTGATTATAGGAAGACGGCAAAAGCTGAATCATGTCGTTCCAGTAGGATTTATCTTTGGTTTCGTTAAAATGCAGCCGTGCATCTTCCAGACAGGCAATTACCGTATCCAGACAGGCAAGGACAGATTCACTCATACGGTCGCAACTGAAATCAGCTCGGGAAAAAGGAGCAGCGTGAATTTTATGCATGGTGCTGGTTGAGTTGGCAACGGTCCCTATTTTGTAGGTGTCATATTCCTTCCACCAGTAAAGGGGCGCGGTAATATCTACGGAAACAAAAACCATACGCAGATATTTGCGGTGATCGGAGCCAGAAACTGCCAGACGATGTGCAAGATCCAGATCGTTTTGACCGAGAACAAAGTCGCCGTCTGCGTTGTAGGTACTGTCGCTTCTGCTCCAACTGTTCAGCGGATTTCTTGCTCCGCGGATGGCGTTATCCAAATTCATTACGCTGGTTTTTTCCAATTTGATCATATTCTTTTCCAAGCCTTTCTGCAGCAAAGGATATAGTTCCAATATTTTAACATAAAGGCGGTTTTGTGTCAACCAAAGGTAAATATGAAGGAAATGTGAAAAAGAAGAAGATCCTGTATAAAAACCTTGAAAGTGGCTAAAATACCATCGAAACCTATAACCGAAAGGATGCAGGAAAATGAATAATAACAGCAAGGAAAATCGCAAAGCGAATTTGTATGTAACACTGCTTGTCATTTTGATGATGATTGCCGTGGTGGTGGCTATTGCAGGAGCCGTAGTGCGCAATGTAAATACAGACGCGGCTGAAACCACCAAAACTGTGCATAAAGTGCAGGTCACCGATAAGGCAGATACAACGGTCGGCGACGCTTCTTCCGAAACCAAAAAGGATGCGGATCGGTCTGACGAATTTGCGGAAAAGGACGGCGAGACGAAAAAGCCGGAGGCGGATACTACACTGGATGTAAACGGTGAACCGGAGGAAGAGCTGCCGCAGTTTATCAATCCCACAGGCGGTGTGGTTATGCAGAATTACAGCATGGATGTGCCGGTATTTTCTCCTACAATGAACGATTACCGTACCCATAAGGGTGTGGATATCAGCGTAGGTGCAGGCGACAAGATCTGTGCGGCTGCGGATGGAGTGATCGGCGAGATTTGGGATGATCCTATGATGGGAAAATGCATGTCTATTACTCATGCAGGTGGAGGCGTGAGCACATATTCCAATCTTTGTGAGGAACTGCCGGCAGGAATCACTGCAGGCACCAGCGTAAAAGCTGGAGACATTATTGCGGCTGCCGGTGAAAGCGCGCTGGCGGAAATTGCGCAGGAATCACACTTGCATTTTGAATTGCAGGTAAACGGCGTTTCTGTAAATCCGGCGGATTATATTGATTTTTCCGGCGGAAATGCGCAGTTTGAAGATCAGTAAAAAATACAGGGCGTCTTCCGAAACGGAAGACGCCCTGTATAGCTTTAGACGGATATAGTTGAATTCAAGGCTCCTACGAAGAGCAAACAAAACAAAAAGACCCCCTTGTGCGGTGATTCGTTTCACGAACCACTGGGGCATCCCGCGGAGCGGGTGGGGGATTGTTTTGCTTTCATTTTGAATAATTTACATACTGACAATTTGTCATAGACAATCCCTCCGTCACGGCTGCGCCGTGCCACCTCCCTTTGCTGGGGGGAGGCTTTTTTGTTGTGGATTACGCTGCACCACATCCCTTTACTAGGGGAAGCATAAATTTGGTGTGGGTTCCGCCGTGCTGCCTACTTTTATCGGGGAGAGACATTGATTTTTAGATTGCTGCGCTGCGCAACTCCCTTTAACTTTACCTTAAATACCCCCCTTTGTGCAGGGGGCATTTCACGAACTCTAGGGTATCCCGCGTAGCGCAAGCAAAACAGAAGGCCCCCTTTGTGCAGGGATTCGTTTTCGAATCCCTAGGGCATCCCGCGCAGCGCAAGCAAAACAAAAGGCCCCCTTGTGTAAAGGGGGCTCCCGCGCAGCGGGTGAGGGATTGTTTTTCTTTATACTGAGATTGATGCAAGGTCCCGCATGAAAAGCTTTATTGCTTTTCGCCTTTCAGTGTCTGCAATTCTTTCATAAAAGTTTCCACATCTTTGAATTCCCGGTGGACGGATGCAAACCGCACATAGGCTACTGCGTCCAATGCACGCAGCTTTTCCATAGCAATATCTCCAATTTCAGAGGAAGTTATCTCCCTGCGCAGGGAATTTTGAATTTCTATTTCGATTTCGTTTGCCACTGTTTCCGCGTTGACAGGTCGCTTCTGACAGGCTTTCAGAAGACCTGATAAAAGCTTATTCTTGTCAAACAATTCTTTTGAGCCGTCTTTCTTTACAACCACAGGCTGGAAAGCGTCGATAATTTCATATGTGGTAAATCTTCCGTGACATTGGAGGCATTCCCGCCGCCGCCGGATAGAGTTGTTTTCTTCAACCGGGCGGGAATCCACTACCTTCAAATCCATAGATCCACAGGACGGACATTTCATAGGAATCTCCATTTCTATATTAAAAAATTTTAAATGGGTATATCTGGAAATCTTACACCTTTATTATACAGGAATGAAATAATTTTTGCAAGTGCCTATTTATAAAAAAACACAATATATGGATGAATTTAAAAATGGAGGGCAACACTATGTATAGTATGAACTTTGGAAAAGAACACTTGGAGGAATAAAGATGGCATATCTTCAAACTGTTTTGGCGGCAATATTGTCTATCGCTGCTATGTTTATTATTACAAAATGCATCGGATGTCGGCAAATGTCGCAAATGAGTTTGTTCGACTATGTAAACGGGATCACAATCGGCTCCATTGGAGCCGAGCTTGCCACCGCTATGCCTCATGAAATATTGGATCCGCTGATTGCTATGATTGTGTACGGCGGAATTAGCATTCTGCTTGCATGGATAACCAACAAATCAAGAAAAGCCGCCGGTATTATCAACGGGCGTCCGCTGATTCTGCTGCGGAACGGGAAACTGATTAAAAAAAGCTTTAAAAAAGCCCGGTTGGATGTAGATGAGTTTGTGATGCATTGCAGAAGCGGCGGATATTTTGACCTATCCCAAGTTGAATGTGTAATATTGGAAGCAAACGGAAAGTTAAGTATTTTGCCTAAATCAGAGAATCGCCCTGCAACGCCCCAGGATATGGGAATCTCAGTAGAAAAGGCAACTTTGGATACTGCAGTGATTATGGACGGGGTTGTGGACTGGAACCGTCTGCGGGAGGAAGGACTGGATGCAAAATGGCTGGATAAGCAGCTGCACGCCATGGATATTCATTCGCCAAAAGAAGTTTTCTATGGGGCAGTCAGCGACGGAGTTCTTCATGCGTTTCCGTATACTGCAGAGAAAACCAGCGGTTGAAGTATAAAAAAGGCTTCCATGTATGAATCCGTCATGTGGCTACTTAGGGCGATAGTTCCCTTTTCTGCAGAAAGAAACGGCACCCTGTTCGGGTGCCGTTTGTATATTTATTCTTCAACGTCTACTGCCGCTTCTTCTTTTTTCTTTCCAAGATAATCGGGCAGCTGCATACCAGCCATATCAAACATTTCGTTCAAAGGCGGCACGCTCTTCATAAGTCCGGACACAAAGTTTGCTGTTGTGCTTTTGCCGTCCCCACCGGCAGCGCCGCTGTCCCATACGGTAATCTTGTCAATCTGCAGATTCTTAATGGCTTCAACCTGGATCTTCACCAGTTCTTCCATCTTATCAGCCAGCATCAATCGTACTGCGTCTGCGGAGTTTCCGCCTGCTGCTTCTACAATCCGTGTGAAACCTTCCGCCTGCTTCATCAGCATGGAACGCATACCGTCTGCTTCTGCCTCCATTTTCATAAGGATCGCGTCTGCCTCACCTTTTGCACGGCGACGAATCTGCTCCGCTTCCGCTTCCGCATCCAACTCCTTACGCTTCTTGTTAATTTCAGCCGCAACGATAACATCTGCTTCCTGCTTTGCCATTTCCAAAGCTGCGCGGGCCGCTTCCGCTTCCTTCTGTGCACCGTAGCTTTCTTCCATAGCCTTTGCAGCCTGGATATTTTCTGTTGCTGTTGCACGTTTCAAAGCTTCTGCTTCCCGCTCACGTCGAGTTGCATCGGATTCGGCAATCTGCGCCTTTGCTTCATTTTCACCCTGAATTGCGCGGGAGTTGGAGGCAGATACCTGGATACGCATATCCTGCTCTGCTTCCGCAGAACCGATTGCACCGCTCCGGTCTGCTTCCGCAACAGATATCTTTGCATCGTTAATTGCCTTCGCAGCGGCTTCTTTACCCAACGCCATGATATATCCGGATTCATCCGTAATATCCGTCACGTTCACGTTAATCAGACGCAGACCGATCTTTTTCAATTCCGTCTCTACGTTACCGGAAACTGCATCCAGAAATTTATCACGGTCTGTATTGATTTCTTCAATATCCATTGTTGCGATAATCAAACGCATCTGACCGAAAATAATATCTTCAGCAATTTGTTTGATATCTGCAAGCTTCAGCCCCAGCAAGCGTTCCGCCGCATTCTGCATAACACCCGGCTCTGTAGAAATACCTACCGTAAACCGGGAAGGTACGTCTACACGGATGTTCTGGCGGGACAGTGCGTTGCGCAAATCCACACTGATGGACATAGGCGTCAGATCCATAAACTCATATGCCTGGAACACAGGCACGATGAAGGACGCACCGCCGTGGATACATTTTGCACTGCGGTTTTCACTGCCTTTTTTGCCGATCTTACCGTAGATCACCATAATCTTATCGGAAGGACATTTCTTATACCGGGAAAAAATCAACAATATTGTTGTCAGTACAACCACAACAATCGCGCACACCAATACCACTACCATAGGATCAATGGATCCCGTGACTGCCGTATTCAAATCCAAAAGTGTTCTTCCAATATGCATTTCTTTTCTCCTTCAATGTAAAATTTATAATATTGACCAAATTCAGTTTTCCTGCCAGAGATCTTCTTCATATTCAATGATCTGCCGTACATAATACCAATCGCCTTCATCGTCGGACATGTATGTATCTGCCAAATACTGCTTCTGTGCAACCGTTTTATCCGCGCCGGCAGCAGAAAGCATGTTGTCTGCATGAAGCCAATACTGATACAGATTTTCATACTGGTCAGAAAACGCACCTGTATGGGCATAGGAGGACGGTGCAATCTTCACACGCCGTCCGTCCGACATCTGAAAGGTCAGCCGCATTTCGCCGCCGGCAAATCCGGCGTCTACTGTATATGCTGTAACCTGATCCCAAGTATAAGCCCGAACCTTGCCAAAATGAGACACCCAAATTCCATCTTCCCCGGCTTTTGTCCAGAACGAAGCTGCAAACAGCAAAACCAGTACAAACGCTGAAACGGCGCATAAAATCGGAAGCAATTCCCAAAAGGGAGAACGCGGGGGCAACTCTTCCATTTCCTCATCTTCCCAAAAATCCGGCTCCTCGTCTTCTTCCTCCGCAGGCAGTTCATATCCTTCCGGAAGCGCCTTTGGCAGATCCGCATACATTTCCCGCGCAGCCGCATCCTCTTCCTCCGCCGGCGCACGATACAGCGCGTCCCACGCATCATCGTCTACTCCTTGCGGTTCCTCTTCCGGTGGAAAATCCGCCTGCAATGTACGCTGTGCCGCGAGGGCTGACGCAATCTTTTCCGCACGCTGTTGCGCAGCAGTAGGGACAGACTCTTCTTCCTGCACTTCCAAAATTTCATATTCCGCATCATCGGAAAGCTCCTGCGCCGGTTCTGTTTCTTCCGGTGCCATAGCCGCATCTTCCTCAAAGGAATCTGCCCGCGCTCCGATCATCCGGCGAATGCGCAGTGCTGCTATCGTATATGCTGCGGCTGCGCACAGCACAACCGGAATCGTATAGGACAGCGAATAGGTAAAAGCACCTGTGCCAACCTGCCGTCCGGTCAGCTTCTGATACAGAAATCCTGCGCCAAGTGCAAACAAAATGCCACCAAGCAGCACCGCCCCTTCCTTGACGCCGCGCCCCAGCGACATGCGGGACTGTGATTTCACGTTGGACTCCCCTCCTTTATGCTGTCTGTCTGCAAAGGCTCTACGATCAGCACACCCCGATCGTCTGTACCGGTCACTCGTACTGTTTCTCCGGTACGCAGCCGCCGGTCAGCCTGCGTTACTGCTTCCAATTCCATAAATGTTTCATTCAGTGTAACATTGACCTTGCCCTGTCCGCTGCGACCGGCGGGAATCGGAATATACACCGTGCCCGTTTTTCCCACTGCCGTTTTGATATCCACATTTCCGCTGGATTGCAGCCGGGACACGCCATACATAACGTATCCAAGCAACAGCAGGGTGATAACACCAAACACCACGGACAAAAGCACCGTCAGCCACAGACTCCAGCCTGCCTGATACATTACCAGCCCGCTCCAGCCGCCTATACAAAGCATTCCGGCAATACCGCGAATGGAAAACACATGCAGCGAACCGAAATCATCCGGCGACACATCCAAATCAGGGATGCCGTCACCGTCTAAATCCAGATCCGTATCAACGCCGTCCTCTATACCGAACAGCATAAGGAGCGTCTGTATCAACAGAACCAGTGTTGACGGAATTGCAATCAACGCAAAAATCTGTTCCGTCAGATCCAAGCCATTCCACCAATCCATCATAATTCTTTCACTCTTTCTGCAAAGTTACTCCGTCTCCAGTTCTTCCAGCTTCTGATCTGCCCGACCTTTCAAAAGGGACGCCCAGCAGGAAAGCAAAATAATTTCCAGCGCCCGGTTCAGCCGCTCTCTTGCGCCG
>CASTST010000096.1 GCA_949451655.1 uncultured Eubacteriales bacterium
GTGCCGTCAGACTTTTATAGAAATACGGCGAGAATGACTGAAAATACAGCAAATAAAATAAATGTTGGCGAAAGGAACGCCTGCGCCCAAAGGGGCAATTCACCGGCTTTCCTCTTGCGGATCATCGGGGATGGGCGGTTCATAACGCCATATCCGTAATACAGCTTTTCCGCTCGACTGAAAAAGAGAATTGCAAATATCAGTGTTGCCGCACCGATCAGAAATGCAAGCAGAATCAATCCTCCGCTGTGCTTTCCGGCGATTCGGTACAAATATGTTTCAAAAAATAATACAAAAGCATTATTGGCTGCATGAACGATAACGGAAGGCAGCAGGGAGCGAGTGGCGCCTGCTGTCAGTGCGAGAATAATACCCATAAAAAAGTATATCGGCAGCCGGACAAAGCTGAAATGCAAAAGTCCGAAACACAGGGAACTCATGATTACCGCGACAGACGCACCGTAGGAACTGTATTCTGCTGAGATAACACCGCGAAACAGAAATTCTTCTAAAAGTGCCGGCAGCAGAGCAAAGGTGATCAGAAGATATATACGGCTGGCAGAGCCATTTACAGTATTACTCAGCGCGGATGCGATAAAGGCGTCGGGAAACAGATAATACATAAGAAAGCTTAGTACAATACTGCCTGCTGTCATAAAAAGGAATGCCCAGATTGTAATGGTTACATGCCGGGTTTTCATCATTTTGACACGCAGTCCCTGGCTGTATCCGGCACCACGCAAAATGCAGAAGAATGCAGACGGTACACCGAGGATGATAAGCTCCAGTACCATGACGGTAAGATATATATTGGTGTTTTTCGATATTGCTTCCACATCAATGAGATTTGCGCCGCAGAGCAGGGCGCTGATAATAATCAGCAGTGCAGGCGCAGCATGGATTCCTTTGATTTTCACCGCGGCACCCTCACATTTTTCTCGGTAAGCAGGATATCGGCACGGATATCATATCTTCCTCGGGGAACTTCAGGAATAATGCAGTCGCTGTAAATTACACCAATGCGGCACCCATGAAAGCCGGAAAGATACCGATCATAAAAACCTTTTCCGTAGCCCAGCCGATAGCCGTGCTGATCGTATACAAGTCCGGGAATGAAGCACACTGCGCTGTCCGTATGCACAGATTGATCATATATCGGCAATGCAGCGTCCGGTTCCCGGATGCCATAGGTGGAGACGGTCAGATCTGACAGGGACTGTACAAAATGATACTGCATGGTCCTGCTGGCAGCATCACATCTGGGAAACGCAATTTTCTTTCCTTTTTTAAGTGCGGCTTCAGCAATAGGAAGAATGTTGATTTCTTGCTCCATGGGTGCATACAGCAGGACAATATCTGCATAACGGAAGCTGACCAGCGCGAGTGCCGACTGACAAATGGATTCATCCCGTGCGGCACGCGCCTCGGCAGAAATTTCTGCACGCAGTTTTTTGTATTGGCTGCGCAGACGGTCTTTTCTCTCCTTTAACGGATGTATTGCGTGATTGTTCATGGGCATATCGCCTCGCGAACCTGCTCCGCTGCGTCTGCCCCGCGGAGTGCACGAATCAATGCAAGGGCAAAGTCTGCTGCGTATCCTGCGGCTTTGGCGGTAATGATGCGTCCATCCACTGCAACGCCGCCTGAGGCAAGAGAGGCTCCATCCAGATCCTTTTCGAATCCGGGATAACAAACTGCCTGTTTGCCGCGGAGCAGCCCGCGCTTTCCGAGAATCATGGGAGCGGCACAGATTGCAGCAATATAGCTGTTTTGTGCTGTGGCAAGCTCAAGTGCTGCGTCAACAACGGAGCTGGCATCCAGATTTTTGGTTCCGGGCATTCCGCCGGGGAGCACAATCATTTCCAGATCCGGCAACTCTGTCGGCAATTCTTTATCGGCAATGTCAGCGGTGACGTGAATTCCGTGGGTGCCGCAGATTACTTTTCCGCCGATTCCCACCGTTGTAACGGGGACGGATGCGCGCCGCAAAAGATCCACTGGGATCAGCGCTTCTGCTTCTTCAAAACCTTCTGCTAAAAATAAGTATACCATACGAGTGCCTCGCTTTTCGTAGGATTACAGGTCCAAACTGTAAATATTTTTGGGGAACAGACGGAAACTATGGATTATTCAGGTTTTGCTTCCTGTGGGTTTTCACTTTTCAGTACAAGTTCCATATAGTCTTGTTTGGAAATCAGCAGTTCCCGGGGCTTTTGTCCGTCCGGTGCGCTGACATAACCCATTTGTTCCAGCTTGTCAATGATTTTTGCCGCTCTGCCATACCCCACAGATAAACGTCTTTGCAGAAGAGAGGTAGAAACCTTTCCGCTTTCAAACGCTACATCCAGTGCGGAGCGGATCAGCGGATCATTGTCCCCTGCATCGCCGGAAGCCGCAGCTCCGCCGCTTCCTTTTTTGACACCGCACATAGCGGCTTCTTCTTCGATTTGCTTCATAACAACGTCGCTGTAGGCAGCGCCGCCTGCGGCGTTATATTGTTTAATATACGATACAATTTCGTCCACTTCCTTGTCGGACACAAACGCGCCCTGCACACGCATAGGCTTGGATGCGCCTACGGGGTTATACAGCATGTCCCCTCGACCGATCAGGTTTTCTGCACCGCTTCTGTCGATAATGGTTCTGGAGTCTACCTGGGAAGCAACGGTAAATGCAATACGTGAGGGAATATTGGCTTTGATTACACCGGTTATTACGTCTACGGACGGGCGCTGTGTTCCGATAATCAGGTGTATACCTGCCGCACGGGCTTTTGCCGCAAGACGGGCAATAGAAGACTCTACATCGTCCGGTGCGGTGGACATCAAATCTGCAAGCTCGTCGATGACAATAACGATTTGGGGCAGATATTCATATTCCGGATCATTTTTTGTGATTTCGTTGAAGGATGCAATTTCCCGCACACCTACGGCTTCTATCAGTCCGTATCTGCGTTCCATTTCGTTGACTGCCCAGGTCAGCGAACCGGCGGCTTTTTTTGGATCGCTTACAACCGGAACCAGCAGATGGGGCAGCCCGTTATAAATATTGAATTCAACCTTTTTGGGGTCAATCAGAATCAACTGAACCTCGGAAGGCTTGGCTTTATACAGCAAAGAAATCAGAAGGCAGTTGATACATACGGATTTACCCATACCTGTTGCGCCGGCGATCAGCAAATGAGGCATTTTCTTTATGTCCATGATGACCGGCTCGCCCGCAACATTTTCTCCAAGGGAGGTTGTAATTTTGCTGGGATTGTTCTGAAATTCTTCTGTTTCCAGCAGGCTGCGCAGGTATACCGTTTCGGCAGTCTTGTTGGGAACTTCGATTCCTACCGCCGCTTTGCCGGGAATGGGTGCTTCGATCCGCACGCCGGTGGTTGCAAGGTTCAGTGCGATATCATCTACCAGATTGGCGATGGAACGAACGCGGGTGCCTGCTTCCGGCAGCAATTCATACCGTGTGATTGTAGGACCCCTGGAGGCGCCTACGATTTTCGTTTTAACATTGAAGCTGGCAAGAACACTTACCAGACGGGAAGCGTTTTCATGAAGTTCTTCCCGGATGTTGTCATTTTTCTTATGATCCGCCGCGCTGAGCAGGGAAAGGGGGGGAAAATGATATTCCGGCTCCGGTTCGGGTTCCGGCTGAACGGGAGCGGCAGTTGCCACAGTATCCCGCGTCAGCGGCAGAGCGTCCGGCGTTTGGGCGGGATTTTCTCCGTCTCCCGCGCCAAGATAGGAATCTGCAAGCTGATCCAAAAGATCTGCGCTGTCCGGATCCACTTGTACGGCAGGCTCTTCTTCCGTGGGGAAGGTTGGTTCTTTTGCCTGCGCAAACATTTCCGCTTCTGTTTGCAGTTCTTCCGCAGTTTTTTCATGACGGGAGCGTTCCAGCACTTCTGCAAAAATAGCAGCCTCTATGTCGTCTTCGGCAGCGCTATCGTCAGTTGGTTCGGCTTGCGTTGGTTCAGCGGCAACTTCCTCATCAATGGGTATATCTGTTTCAAATTTTTTCCGTCTTGCCCGCACAGGTGTTTGTGGGGGATTTTCTGCGCGTGCCGCCGGACGAATGACAATTTCATCCGGATCGCGGAACGCATTCTCCATGGCACCGGATTCTCTCGCTTCCTGCCGGCGTTGCCGTGACGCCTTCATTTTTGCAGACACATATGCATAAACGTATTTTGGGGTGATTCCTGCAGTAAGCAGAACGCTCAAAATCAGCATAGCGATAATGAGCACGTAGGAACCTGCTTTTTGAAAGCATAAAAGAAAAAATTCACCCAATAATCCACCGACTACGCCTCCGCCCAGCAGTTCGGAGCCGCGATTGTACATGTCGATTATGTTGAAAGAATCCAGCGGAAAAATGATTTCCAGCAGCATGGATGTGAGTATTACAGACACATTGGCAAATCCGGTACGCATTCCCAGAACAGAGTCTGCTTTGTCTGCCATCCACGCAATTGCTACAAATGCCAAAAAAACAGGAATTACAAAAGCGGAGCCGCCGAACAGCCCGGTAAGGAATTTATAGATAAAACCGATAACGATACCGGGGTCTTCTCCTGCGCCGCCTACGAAGCAAACAATCAGAAAAATTGCGCCGACCAGCATTAGATATGGAGCGATTTGGGACCATAAAGACCGACTGGGAGTTTTGACTGTTTTCGCGGGCTCTTTACGGGAGGACGTATTTTTTTTGCCGCTGTGGGGAGTAGTTTGTTTTTTTGCTTTCTTTTGCGCCATGAAATGACCGTACCTTTCCCGAATTTCATATATTTTCAGATGCTTAATAAATTTCCAAGATGTGAGAATACTATAAATTGCACAGCGTTTTATAACGCGCCGGGCAAAATTATCTACTTTATATAATAGCAGAATTTGCCTGCAAATTCAAGGGATAATCAGAAAAAGGGAATAATTTTGAAAATTGCAATAGAAAAAAATAATGTGGTGCGCCTTGGAATTTTGGCATTTGTAGGGAGTCTTGCAGGATTTATAAACGGTTTTTTGGGAGCAGGCGGCGGGATTATTTTGCTGTCCATGTTCCGGCGGCTCAATCCTAATAAAAGCAGCGAGGGCGCGAGAGATGATTTTGCTTCCGTTGTTGCCGCGGTGCTTCCGTTGTGTGTGGTATCGGCAATCAGCTACAGCAGTCGGGGAAGTCTGGATATGAACTTGTTTCTGCGGTTTGTGCCGGGAGCCATTGTCGGCGGTGTTGTAGGCGCATATCTTACGGATAAAATCGACACCCGGATTTTGAAGAATGTTTTTGCGCTGATTATTATCGTTGCCGGAATCAATATGATATTTTAATTTATATATTTGCATAACCAAAAAAGGCTCCCCCCAGCAAAGGAAATTGCCGTGGAGCACCAAACAATAAAGGCCCCCATGTGAGGATCCACTACGTGGCTCCATAGGGGGCTGTCAGCCAAGCGCAGCGATGCTGACTGAGGGATTGTTATACTATCATTTTGAATAAACTGCAAATCGGCAGTATCACTTATACAATTCCTCCGACATGCCTGACGGCATGCCACCTCCTTTTGCACAAAGGAGGCTATCGTACTGTGCCAATTTAAAAGACCCCCTTGTGCGGGGGGCGTGAAGCGAACCCCTGGGGCATCCCGCGAAGCGGGTGAGGGATTGTCTTGCTATCATTTTGCAGTGTCTTCAAATCGACAGTATCACTTACACAATTCCTCCGATATGCCTGCGGCATGCCACCTCCCTTTACTGGGGGGAGACTGATGAAGTTGATGGGAACTACGCTGGTCACCTCACTTTGCGGGGGACTTTTTCTATTACCGTATATAGGTAAACAGATCGCCGCAGTCAAAATATTGTACCGGAATGCCTGAAAATTTGCCGTCAATCTCTTTTGCAAACGCTTCCATTGCAAATTTTTCACTTTGTACATGCCCAAGCAGGAGCATCGTTTTCTGCATGCCGAATTGCGCTGCCTCCCGTACCGGTTCTCCGAACTGCCATTCGCAGATCTCTCCACATATGGCAAGATCTGTATCATCTGTGAAAAACGGTTCATAAGTATTTTCGTCCCTTGCACCGAGGAATAGCGCGATTTTACGCACTGTGCCGTCCTCCCGTCCGATTGCACGCAGGCAGGGAAGTCCAAGACCACTGCATATGTCCTTGATAATCTGTGCAGGGGAGAGGGGTGTATCCAAAGAAAATTTTAATTGTCCGTCAAAGATTCCTTTCCATCCCATTCTCTCCAGAAATGCCCGGCTTACCATGTCTTCGCCCCGGAAGTGCATGGAATTGTGATAACGGTAGATTGTAATACCGGTGGATTCTACCAGTTCTTTTTTTTGATTTGTCAGAAGGGAAGGTTTAAATTCATTCAAATGCGTATAATAGGTAGGCTCGTGAGTAATTAAAAGCTGCGCCCCCCATGCGGCTGCCTGCCGAAGCACCTCCGGTGTTGCAGCAAAGCAGACGCCGATTTTCTGTACTTCACATTCCGGATTGCCTGCGTGACAGCAGTCTACCATGCCGTGCCAGCCTTCCATAAATTCCTTGCCAAGCACTGCTTCCATGATTTCTATTGCTTTCATAATTGTGACCATTCCTTTATTCAGTCTGTATGTGCAGACTGTTTTTTCTGTAGTATATCATAAAAAAATTGCAATGGCAAATTTTTGCCCGAATGAAGAAGGATGAATATACTGAAAACAAGGAACATACACATGCTTGCGGTGTTTCATTACATATTTATGATTTTGAAAGGCGGTTTACATATGAAAGTACCTTTTACGGGCTGCGCTACTGCGATTGTTACGCCAATGCGTGACGGCGGAGTAGATTTTCATGCGCTGGCGCGGCTGATTGAATTTCAAATGGAAAACGGTGTGGCTGCAATTGTCCCCTGTGGAACGACAGGGGAAGCGCCGACCCTCAGCGGTGAGGAAAAAAAGCGGGTGATCGCATTCACAATTAAGCGAGTGGACGGCAAAATTCCGGTGATTGCCGGCTGCGGTTCGCCTTCTACAGAATATGCGGCGGAATATGCGGCAGATGCAGAAAAAGAAGGTGCGGACGGGATTTTGGTGGTCACACCGTATTATAACAAGGCAACGGACACAGGCGTGTATTTGCATTATAAAACCATAGCGGAACGAGTGCAGATCCCGGTAATCGCGTATAATGTACCGGGGCGGACGGGACTTTGCATCAGTGAGGGAGCGTATGCGCTGCTGTGCACAATTCCAAATCTATGCGGTGTAAAAGAAGCTTCGGCAAATGTAGGATATGCGGAAAAGATTGCGGCGTCCTATGGGGATAAGTTGGGGATATACAGCGGATGTGACGAGTTGACAGCGCCGATTTATGCGGTAGGCGGATGCGGCGTTGTATCGGTACTGTCCAACATTATGCCGGCGGCTATGGTGCGCCTGTGCAGTTTGTGTGAAATGGGACGGCTGCAGGATGCCGCTGCCTTACAGCAGGAATTGTATCCGATTATACGGGCGCTGTTTTCTGAAGTAAGTCCAATTCCGGTAAAGACGGCGCTCGGTCTTATGGGACTTTGCAGCGATGAGATGCGTCTGCCTCTATGTCCTATGGGAACGGAAGGACGGGAAAAGCTGGTATTGGAAATGCAAAAGCATGGACTAATATGAGCGGTTGCAATGTGAAAAACTCCCCTGTATCAGGGGAGTTTTTAGTATAGTGTAAACTTCATCAGACTATCCGGCGAAAGGAACTCCCGCATAGCGCCATACCTGAGTAGGCTCCCATGTGAGGATCCACTGCGTGGCTCCATGGGGAGCTGATATGATAGCCTCAAACATAAAAAGGCTCCCTTGTGCTGGAGCCGCGTAGCGGATCCTATGGTGTTCCCGCGAACCTTCAATAAAAAGGCTCCCTTGTGCAAAGGGAGCTGTCGCGATAGCGACTGAGGGATTGTTTTACCATCATTTTGTATTATTTTCAAATCGGCAGTATTGCTCAGACAATTCCTCCGACATGCCTGCGGCATGCCACCTCCCTTTGCACAAGGGAGGCTTTTTCATTTCGCTACATATTTTGCAATATCTTCTAATTTACAAGACAA
>CASTST010000097.1 GCA_949451655.1 uncultured Eubacteriales bacterium
ACACGTCCGCGGATCTGATGAAGCTGGGATAGCCCGAACCGATCTGCGTTTTCTATAATCAGCGTGTTTGCGTTGGGAATATCCACGCCTGTTTCAATAATCGTGGTGCAGATCAGCACGTCAATTTCTCCCTCAACAAGACCTTCCCACACTTCTTCCAGCTCGTCCCGATCCATGCGCCCGTGGGCTACGGCGCAGCGTGCTTCCGGAACAGCCCGCCCCAGTTTGCCTGCAATGGTGTATAAATATTCCACATTGTTGTTCAGGTAAAACACCTGTCCGCCCCGGCGCAGCTCCCGCCGGATTGCCTCATATAAAATCCCGTCTTCGTGCTCCATTACATAGGTTTGCACGGGAGAACGCATTCCAGGCACATCATCCAGCACACTCATATCCAGAATGCCGCCCATTGCCATATTCAGCGTCCGCGGGATCGGTGTAGCGGTAAGTGTCAGCATATCTGCGCCGATTGCAGCTTCTTTCAGCTTTTCTTTCTGAGCAACGCCGAACCGCTGTTCCTCGTCCACGATAACCAGTCCCAGATTTTTGAATGTGATGTCTTCGGAAATCAGCCGATGGGTTCCGATTACAATATCGGTTTCTCCCCGGCGCAGACGGCGCAGGGACGCGGTCTGCTGGGCTTTACTCCGGAACCGGGACAGCATATCTATGGAAACAGGGAATCCACGGAATCGGCTGAGCGCTGTCTGATAATGCTGATATGCTAATATCGTAGTAGGGACAAGGATTGCCACCTGACATCCTCCGGACACAGCCTTAAAGGCGGCGCGCAGCGCAACTTCGGTTTTTCCATATCCAACGTCTCCGCATACAATACGATCCATGGGATAGTCCGCTTCCATATCCCGATTTACGTCTGCAATGGCTGTAAGCTGGCTGTCCGTTTCTTCATAGGGGAACGCAGCGGCAAACTGTCTGCCCATATCGTCCTCCGGCGGGAACGCAATGCCTTTTGCACGCCTGCGGCGGGCATACAATTCAATTAGCTCCTTTGCCATTTCCTTGGCGGATGCGCTGGCACGGCTTTTTGCACGCGACCAGTCGGATCCTCCCATTTTGGACAGGCGCACCCCGCCTCCCTCGGCAGCGGCGCCGATATATTTAGACAGTAAATCCAATTGATCCACCGGCAGAAACAACTGATCAGTTCCGGCGTATTTGATTTTTACATAGTCTCGGGACATGCCGTCGACCGTAAGATTTTCAATTCCTTCAAACAGCCCGATTCCGTATGCCTCATGGACGACATAATCCCCTTCGGTAAGATCGCTGTAAGAGAGAATGGCTTCCCGGTTCTTCTTTGCCGCAGTTTTTTTGCGCTTGCGCCTGCCTGCGGCAGATCCCGGTATACCGGAATAATTCAGAAAAGCAAACGCCTCACCGGTAAGCTCAAAGCCTGCGCCTCCGTCGCCATATAGGAGGGCTACAGGCTGACGGGTGCTTTCCCTGCCGTAGAAATCCAAATTTTCATTGCAGATAGCGGCTGTGTAACCCGCGTCGGAAAGCATATCAGCAATGTTTCCGGCTTCCGTCTCGTTAGCGCAGAGAATCGCCGTCCGGTATTTTCCATGGGCAAACTGTTCCAGATCCTCTAAAAGCAAGGAGGTATTTCCGGCATATGCAGGAATATGTCTGGTTTCAAAATGAAATTCCGCAGCAGGAGACAGCCCTGCATGACTGCGTGCAAAAGGATCAACCAGCACGCTTGGCAGCACTTCCAGCGCTTTTTCCATGCGTGCCCACGGATGCATATATGTTCCCCGCACCGTTTTGTGCAGTTCTCCCGCACCGATCAGTTCTTCCAGCGTCTGCATGGTGAGCATTTCTGCCGCCTGCGCCTGCTGCTGCACTGCGGACGCATCACACAGGACGGCAAGTCCGTCATAATAATCTAAAAAGCAGGATGCTTCGGGATAAATCAGGGGGAGGTATTTGTCTGCAAATCCGATATTTTCGCTGTTGTCCAGCGCTGCAAGCTCTGCCCGCAGAATATCTGCTGCCCGGGCGTTTTCTGTGCCTTGTACCTTTTTTAATTGCTTTTCACAAGCAGCCCGGATCAGCTCCCGGCTCTGTGTGCTGGGTAAAATCTCGCCCGCAGGAGGAATGCGCAGCGGCTCCCGGATTGCTTCCGTAAACCGCTGGGTAGCAGGATCGAAATTGCCCATGCGGTCAATTTCATCCCCGAACAATTCAATACGCACAGGGGCTTCTGCGGGAGGATATACGTCTATAATACCGCCGCGCATGGCGAACTGCCCGGGACCTTCCACCAACTCCACCCGGGTATAGCCACCGTTCACCAGTATTTCTGCCAGTCGTTCTGTGTCCAGCGGGCGTTCGGGATCTACCGTATAGGTGAGGTGAATCAGATCTTCTGGCGGTACTGTGGTTTGAAGAATTGCTTCCACAGTCGCACAGACGGCAAAAGGCGTTTCGGAAAAAAGCAGTGCAGACAGTACAAGAAGCCGTCCGCGCTCGTAGTCGCGGGAGGCGGTAGTATTGTGAAACTGATAGTCTCGCACTGGAAAGTGATATGCCGGGATTCCCTGTTCTGACAGGCGCATCGCTTCATCAGCGGCGGCACGGTCACTGGAATACAGCAGCAGCACCCTGCGCTCTGCAGCAGTTTCGTCTCCGGTCAGTGCGGAAAGAAACAGGGGCTGTGCTCCTTCGCACAGTCCATTGACGCAGACAGGGTGGCGTACCGCTCTGCGGCGGGAGACGGCAAGCGCGTCCGACAGTGCTGTATATTCCCGGCAGGAGCGGATCGCCGAAAGCAGTAAGGTTTGATTGTTCATGGTTATGATAATGCCTTTCTTTGGTTCGTTATAGACGAAAGGTGTATTTTCAGTTTGAAAACAGACGTGGAGTGATTGCAAATTGGTAGAGAGACAATCCCTCAGTCGCTATCGCGACAGCTCCCTTTGCACAAGGGAGCCTTATGAAACTCTTTGTTGCGCGGCAGCTTCCTTTGCCGGGGGAGCCTTATGAAACTTTTAGTTGCGCGACAGCTCCCTTTGCTGAGAGAATAGCTTTCACGCCTAAATCTATCCGCTATATGGCTCCAAGGAAAGAAACACGCCGCCCACCAAACTTTATAGGTTCCCCCCGGAAAAGGGAGCTGGATCCGCGTAGCGGAGACTGAGGGATTGTCAAAAGCAGATATTTGCATGATCTTTCTACTATCGGACCTATTCCAATGTATCCTTTTTATCATTTACTGTCCCTGGTTTCATCCCGTTGAACCGCCCCATAGCCTCTTCTGTTTTTCCTTTCATAATCAAGGCGGCGGCGTCACAGCACGCAGCAAAACAAGGGATCATCAAATCCAAATCTTCTTTGGAAAACTTGCCCAGCACCCAATCTGCCAGATCTCCATGCTTCTTTTCTCCAACACCGATACGAATTCTTGGAAAACGGTCGTCTCCCAGTTGATATATAATATCCTTCAATCCGTTGTGCCCGCCGTCGGTTCCGCCGGCGCGGATCCGCATCCGTCCGGGGGGGAGGTAAATATCATCTACCAAAACAATGATATTCTGAGCGGGTATTTTATAGAAGGCGGCTGCGTCCCGCACCGCTTCGCCGGAGCGATTCATAAACGTTTGCGGTTTCATAATCAGGATCCGATATTCTTCTAACTGTGCAGGTGCGGTCATTGCATGAAACCGGACTCTGCTGCACTCTGTGCTAAGACGCTGCGCAATAAAATCCGCCGCGATAAATCCGGCGTTGTGCCGGGTGAGAGCATATTCTTCACCCGGATTTCCCAGCCCCACAATGAGGTGCGTCGGCGGTCCTGCCGTTTCGTTTTTATCTTTGGAAATCTGTTTGAAAAGTTCAAATATATCAGCCATGATAGTAATATCCTTTCATTTGCAGCGCACGCAAAACAAGCCCGCATCGCAAAGTTGCGGCGGGTAATTTCTTGTCAGGGTAACTCCCATTTTTTATCATCATTGTAATATTGTACATGAATGTGCATACTTTTGCAATGAAAAATTGAAAGAAAGAATGAAATTTTGTGATTGTTTACATATTTCTTGTTGTAATTCTCTTTTGCAGAGGCTATAATCAAAGTGTCGTATTATACATTCATGTAATGAAAGGAGCAGTTATGTCTAAAAAGAAAAAGTCCGCAAAGAAAAAAGAAGAAACAGCGATCCCCGACGCTGCTCCCATAGAATCGGAGCAGGAACAGGTGAGCACTCCCGCAGCGGAAAATCCGGCGGACGATCCCGGAATGATTCCGGCGCCGGACGTGGCAATTCCCTATGACAAAAACTTTACATTTGAAGATTTCACCCAGTCGGTAGACACGCTCACTGCGGAGGAACTTATGGCGAAAAAAGATACCGTACAGGACGGCGAAAACAAAGCCGCTTCTAAAAAAAGAAGCAAAACATCAAATATTCTGCAGCTTGCCCTGCTGTTTATATTCGGGTCCGTTCTTGTGGTCAGTCTCGTCATGCTGGGACAAAACATATGGGGTAAAATAGAAGGCGGTCAGATTTATAACGACGCCTCGGATAATTTTAACCTTTTCATTCCCGGGCAAACAAATGCCGCCGGGGCATATCCCTGGAACAATACGCTGACCTGTTTTTCCGGCGATGCAGCGCTCCAATCCCTTTTTGACAGGATCAATTCCGGCAGGGGGGATGGGAATATGGGCGGCACTTCTGCATACGATCAGCAGCTGGAACAGATGCGCGCCAGTTTGACCTCCCTGCGGGAAATCAACAGCGATGTGTTCGGCTGGATTTATGTAGAGGGCACGAAGATCAATTACCCCATTCTTCTGGGAACAGACAACGATTATTATCTGGATCATTCTTACAATAATAATTACCTGCCTATAGGGTCTATTTTTCTGGATTATACCACAAAAAATCCGATCACCGAAAACTATAACACAGTTATCTACGGGCACAACGTGGCGGCAGGCAATATGATGTTTCACGATATGACGAAATTCCTGAATGAGGATTTCTTCCGCAGTGCAAAAATTTATATTTACACCATGGAAGGGGTATATATATATCAGCCTGTGTCCGTTTACCAAACAACGGCTGAATATCAGTATTTCCGCACAGAATTCGGTTCGGAAGCTTCCTTCCTTGAATTTGCAAATGAAGTGGTGTCCAATTCCAAGTTTGCATCGGACGCTGTTCTGTCGGCGGGGGATACGATGATTACCCTTTCCACCTGTACCAACGGGGCTGCAAACGGCAGATATGCACTTCATGCAAAGCTGGTGGAGACGATAAGCTGATGACGGATATACATGAAATTTTAATATGTCCCCTGTGCGGCACACAGCTTGCCCGGCAGGAAGGCAGTTTCTTTTGCACCGGAGTGCGCAGACACTGCTATGATATTGCCGCGTCCGGTTATGTAAACCTGCTTCCGCCCGGGAAAAAGAATAACGCCCGGGCGGGAGACGATAAGGACATGCTCCGCAGCCGCAGTCGGTTCCTGTCCGGAGGATGGTATGACGCTGTGTCCGACACAGCCGCACAGCTGGGGCATAAGGTTATTGAAAACAGAGATGCAGTCACCTTTGTGGATGCGGGCAGCGGCGAGGGGTATCATACCTGCCGGATTGCGCAATGGTTTCAGGGGCGGGGTATATCCTGCGCCGGCGTAGGGATTGACGCTGCGAAAAGCGGTGCGCAGGCGGGCGCTAAGCTTGCAAGAGCAAAAGGACTTGACACGGTGCAGTTTGCCGCCGGCAATATATTTGCACTGCCCTTGGCAGATGAGAGCGCCGATTTGGTATACAGCATTTTTGCACCGATACCCGGGGAGCAGGCAGCACGGATTTTGAAGAAAGACGGTGCGCTGGTTGTAGTATCTGCGGGACGGGAGCATTTGTGGGAGATGCGCTGTGCGTTGTATGGACAACCCCGCATCAGCGAGGGGGTTCAGATGCCTGCCGGCTTTACAGTGGCAGAGCGGGAAACGCTGTCTTATGAGATAGATCTGCCGGATCAGGAGACGATCGCTGCACTGTTTACAATGACACCTTTTTATTACCGCTGTCCCCGCGAGGGGCGGGAGAAACTGCTGGCACTGGACAAGCTAACGGTGAAGGTTGAAGTGGAGTTCACCGTATTGGCTTTGGATAAAGTTTAGAAAGAGAAACAGAACATATCGTAAACTCTTAAAAAAACAGCATATCCGTTCCGAATTCAAACTATAAATTAAAGGCATGGTATTTCTATGAAAATTTCCGTTTGTATTCCTATGTATAACGAACATGCAATCTGCGCCGCCACTGCGCGCACCCTTTACCGCGCCATGACGGTTTACTGCATGCGTCAGGGATACGACTGGGAAATTATTTTTTGTGACGATGGTTCAACGGACGGCAGTCTGGAACTTTTGCAAAATGCGGTACAGAATGAAGGCATGAACCGGGTACGGTGTATCGGATATAAACAAAACCGCGGTAAAGGCGCGGCGGTGCGTACAGCGATCCTTGCTTCCCAAGGGGATGTGGTTTTGTATACAGACTGTGATCTGGCATATGGTACCGATATAATTGAGTTGGGAGCAGAAAAGGTGCTTGAGGGAAATCCATTTGTTTTGGGATCCCGCAATTTGGATTCCAACGGATATGCAGGATATACCATGCTGCGGCGGATGGCGTCGAAACTGTACATCAAAGTCATCGCTGTTTGTGCGGGATTTCGCCTGACCGATTCACAGTGTGGGTTTAAATGCTTTGATGGAGATACTGCACGAAAAATATTTTCTCTCTGTACAATTGATGGATTTGCATTCGATTTGGAAGCAATAAAAGTTGCACAAAAACTGGAAATACCGCTGACTGAAATTCCAGTGCATATTATCAATCACCGGGATTCTAAGATCAACATTGTGCGGGATGCTGTGCACATGCTTGGAGATATTCGTAAAATAAAAAAACGGATTCGCAGGTTATAATGTTGAAGCAAATTGCGGCGCTTTTTATATTGGCATTATTGCTTGCGATCCCTCAGTCGTTATCGCTTCGCAACGCAACGCAACGCTGCGCTTGGGCGACAGCTCCCTTTGTTGGGGGCTTTTTTATTTGGATCCGTTATGGGAGAAAATTCTCCGGAAAATCGTTACAATAACGGCGGCAGGATTTTCAATTTTTGACAGACAGCTTCAGGTATGCCGCGAACCGGCGCGGTCGTTTTCATATTCCTGCTAATATATATTGCTGCTAAAGCAGCAAGGAGGAAGCATGAAGGAAATCATATACAGAATCAATTTAGATGTGCAGCAGGGAGGAATACAGCAGACACTTGCAGGATTCCGTGCGGGCGATAGCATGTCCAGAACTGTATGCATTCACTTAGTAGAGCGGGGGGATGCATATCAGGTGCCGGCTGACTGCACCGTTACTTTATATGCGGAGAAGCCGGACGGAACTGTATCGTTCAGCATGTGTGCGGTAGAAAACGGTTATTTGCAGCACACTTTTACATCCGGAGAATTGGCTGTTCCGGGCGAAGTATTATGCGAAGTGCGGATTCTTTCAGGAGACAGTGATCCTGTAGTTATATCCTGTCCTCAGTTCACAGTTATTGTGGAGGATATACTGCAAAGTGATACGGCAATCGAATCAACAAATGAATACAGTGCGCTGACGGAGATGGCGGCAGGACTGGAAGGGAAAAAGGAAGCGGCGGGGGAAGCTGCGTTGGCTGCCACCACCGCAGCAGCGTCTGCCACGGCAGCAGCGGAGGACGCGGCAGACGCGGCAGAGTTTGCAAGGCTGTCGGGCATGGTCAACGCCCAGGCAATCCAGCAGCATAGTGCGAATACAGACGTGCACGTGAGCGCAGCGGAACGAGCGAAATGGAACGCGGGCAAGACGTACACAGAAGCAACAGCGTTGGAATCAGGACTGATGAGCGCGGGGGATAAAGCAA
>CASTST010000098.1 GCA_949451655.1 uncultured Eubacteriales bacterium
TCCCTTTGCACAAGGGAGGCTTTTCATTGTTGAGGCAATCCTCTGTCACAATCGCTGCGCTTGGCTGTGGCAGCTTCCTCTGCTGGGGAGCCACTTTTATCTCTTTATTGCAAAATGTACGAAATATATACAATCTTATACATAATGATTGCATATTTTATATGTATATATTATAATAAAGTTATATCACATTAACATAATTGGAGGAAAAAATGCGCTGTAAAAATAAGTTTTGTATCTATTATCGAAAGGATCGGTGTACGGCAGAAGATGTTGCTATCAACAGTGTTGGTATGTGTGAGGATTGCGTTTATGTGGAAATAGATGAAAGTGAATTGAAAATAAAAAGAGTGAACACACTGGAAAAAATGGATCGGCAATATCAAAGGCAAGTCAACTATGAAAAGATCAAATTGGCAGAGATTCACGAGCTTGCACAGAAGATTATTCAGGAACAGGAAGGGGAGGGGAGATAGGGCGCAGGTTGTGAGAATGAAGTAAGGGCTGCCAACTACTCTAAAACTCCCATGTACAAAGTGGGCTGTCGCGCAGCACTCCAAATATAAAAGGCCCCCTTGTGCAAAGGGGGCTGGATCCGCGTAGCGGAGACTGGGGGATTGTAAAGCTGTCATTTTGAATAATCTACAAATCGGCAGTATGTGCAGACAATCCCTCCGTCAACTACGTTGACACCTCCCTTTGCTGGGGGGAGGCTTTTTGTTTAGTAGGGATTTGCACAAGGGGGCCTTTTATATTTGGTCTGTTACGCGGGATGCCCCCTTTGGAACTGCGCAGCAGGTCCTCACATGGGGGTCTTTTGTTGGACGGCTCCAGCACAAGGGGGCATAAGCATAGTGAAGCTTGCGGGGCGCGACATCTACTTATGGAGTGTAAAGAATTCCCAATTCAGCTTTTCAAAATATCTGCAAATAATTCCCGCTGGATTTCAAATTCCGGCGTGCCCATGTAACCGGGCGCTACTGTGTATTTGTCAAATACAAGAACCAGATTGCCGGCGTCATTGAAATAAAAATGCTGATCCGGTGCAATGGATTCAAAGTTCCAATCTTCAATTTCATTATCTACCCAATATGTACATGTCGGGTCTTCTTCCATTCGTACCCGCATCTGCCTGCGGATTTCTTCGCTGATCCGCTTGATGTACGTGTTATCGGTAAACAAATCTGCAAGGGTGCACAGATCGCCGGTTCGCTTGTTCAGCGTGTAGAATTTATAATACTGCATGCCGCTGCCTGCGCCCTCGTACAAACTTAGCCGCAGGGTGAACCATTCCTCATTGTCTGTCATAACATCATAGTCGATTTGCAGGGATTCGTGCCAGTCAGCGCCGCCGTTTATATCATCAATGTATCTTTGAATCAATCTGTCGGTGATTTCCTGGATTTCCTGATTCACCCCGTCCAGCACTCCGTTTGCAATAAAATCGCTTCCTTTGAGCAGGGGCACGTTTGCATCAATGTCAATTTTGTCATTGCCTGCAGTATAACTGCGAAAGGTCACTGCTTTTACCATAGCGCCAATAATAGGGATATCTTCCATGGCGTGGGAAATTCCCGGGCTTATATTGGGCAGTGCCACAAAAACAACTGCGGCAGCGGCAGCAGCGGCAATGATTTTGTATACTTTTGAAGTATTGCGCTTGTCAAATACAGGGGGGGTATCCGGCAGGGAGGTCAGCGTGTGCAAAACAGCGTCGGAAACATCCTTTGGCATGGGATCCGGTACTTTTTTGGATGCTTTTTTCAAAAGCGTATGGAGCGTCAGATCAAACTTGTCCATTTTCGTATACCTCCTCGCTCAGTAATTTTTTCAGTTTTTGTCTGGTGCGTAACAGACGAACCTTCACGGCAGAAACACTCATACCCATGATCCGGCTGATGTCGCGGATTTCAATTTCTTCAAAATAGTACAGGAGAAGAACCGTTCGGGATTTTTCATCCAATTGCCGGATACCCTCCTGCAGCCAAATACTATCCAGCGTTGGTTCATTGTCGTTCTCTCTCCAGAGCATACAATCGGCATAGTCATCTAATTGTATGCTGGCTGACCGGCTGCGTCTGCGGCAGGCGTCCCGGGCACAGTTTACCAGAATCTGCATAATCCAGGGGCGGAATTTTTCCGGATCCTTTAAGGAATCCAGACTGGAATACGCCCGCAGCAGGGTATCCTGTAATACATCCTTTGCGTCTTCTTCATTCCGCAGCATATTGAAGGCAATCCGGTACATGCGATCCTGATATTCCATCACGCCGGCGATGAACCAATCCTTGTCTTTGATGGGAATAATGGACACGTGCGGGCTCCTTTCTGTGCAGCGGTATACTATTCGCAGGTGTTTTCGTATAGCCAGTCTGCCCAAACGGTATACCAACCACCAAGCAGATGAAAATCATCGTGTGCATATTGGGGGGCGAGGTTGCCTGCACCGTCTCCAAATAGGGGATTGACGTCAACAAAAATGCGTTTTACACCATCGGCAAATGCGGCCATGTGATCGTTCAGATACCGCATATTGCTGTTATTGTAGATGTTGTCCCGGTCTGAACGGCTTTTCTGAATCATCAGGTTCGCCTGAATATAAAGAGTTGCACCCGGCTGGCGTGCCTGAAGGGTATCCAGCGCTTTCCCGTAAAAGTCAATTACTCTGTCCAGATCATAGCCGATTTCATTGATACCCAGCATGATATAAATTTTATCATATTGTTTTGCGCCAAGTATACTGTCTAATGTAACTTTTCCCTTTCCTGGGACTGGGACAGCATCTTTAAATAAACGGAACACATTCAGTCCGTTTTCCGCAAAAACATCGGCGCCGCCAAGATTGGCATAGTCCTTCAGTCCAACGGTTCGGGAGTCGCCGATAAACAGCACGTTTCCAAAATTGGCAGACTTATGCGCGCCTGTGTCCGGCGGAAGGGGACGCGGCTCCGGGGTGCTTACCGGTTCCGTTGCCGGATCTGATACGGGAGGAGCGGTAGTTTCCGGTTCTGACATTTGGGGAGGCTGGGTAGTCTGCGGGGTTGTTTCTTCTGTGGTGTCTGCGTTTGTGGGCTCGTCTGCGGGATTTTGTTCTGCTGATGGATTTTGCCTGCTGCAAATGACTGCTGTCAGAACAGCGGCAATGATGATCACAGACAGACCGCCTGCGATCAATAACCATTTTTTCAGGTTCATAGTCCGCTCCTTTCCAAAGATACGCACATGCGTTTTGTATTTGTCTATACAGTAAGACAGAAGTTGTCCGGCAAAGGTTACTATATTTTTCAAAAAAATACAAATTTTGCAGGAGAAATATATCACATTATAGTATATACGAAAGCAGGGGGAATTTCTATGGATTTTTTTGTTTGCAGCAAATTTTTATTTGATGTGGTAAAAACGGATTGACAAATCTAATATTTTTTTGGAAAACAGTTGACAATGTGAGGATCCCGTGCTAAAATATATAGGATTCCAAAGAAAATAGATCGGGGTGTGGCTCAGTTCGGTAGAGCGCTTGGTTCGGGACCAAGAGGCCGCTGGTTCAAATCCAGTCACTCCGACCAGCTAAAAAACGTTGAAAAGTCTTGCATTTCCTTTGTTTTAAAGGGGGGTTGCAAGGCTTTTCTTTTGTGCGTCTTTTTACATGTTTTTACGGGGAAAGTTTGTCAGGATTGTTTGGTATTTTCGATGTGTGCTTTTAGCTTTGCTGGGAAAGGGAACTGTCGCGGTAACCTATCTTTACAAAAAAAGCTCCCTTGTGTTGGAGTTCGTTTTGCGAACCCCTGGAGCATGTCGCGGAGCGCACCCCTAAAGACCCCTTGCACAGGGGAGGCATGAGCTTGGTAGAAGTCTTACGGCAATCCTCTTCCTCGGGGAGGTGGCGAAGCAAACTTCTTCACTGGGGGTCTTTTCATGTTTATATATCATTTTACTGCAAATATACTTGCGCACACGCAAAATTACAGTCGACTTTCCGGATGTTTTGTGCTATACTATTATGCGGAAAATTTCATTTAAATTTTTAGCAAAGGAAGGATCATTGTTATGCAAATGCTGCTTATCGTGCTGAACAAGACGGAGAAATTAAGCCCGCTGTTGGATGCTTGGATGGAGCAGGGAATCGGCGGCGCTACCGTGCTGAAAAGCTCCGGTATGGTGCGTATCCTTGCAAAAAATATAGAACAGTATCCGATTGTGGGATCGCTGCGCCGCTTACTCGGCGATATGGAGGAGCGCAAGGACAGCCGTACCATTTTCATGGCGCTACAGGATGACAAAATCGAAGAAGCCAAAGCAATTGTCCGTTCTGTTGTGGGAGATTTGTCCCAACCAGATACCGCGGTTATGTTTACGCTGCCCGTTCTCTCAGTGGAAGGAGTGGACTTCCATTGACTTTCACTACCCTGTTTTATTTATCGGTCATATTGTTTGCGGGACTGATTATGGGGCGTGCCGTTAAGATGATCCGGCTGCCCAATGTAACCGGATATTTGCTGGCGGGGCTGCTTCTCGGTCCATGTGTGCTTGGTGTGCTTCCTGCGGGATTTGTACACGAATTGGAACTGGTGTCCGATATGGCGCTGTCTCTGATTGCATTGACCATTGGTGCGGAATTTAAGCTTTCCTATCTGAAAAAAGTAGGCATAGCCCCGCTTATCATTGCGCTTTTGGAAGCGTTCGGCGCAATGCTTGTTGTGTGCGGCGTTCTGCTTTTGCTGGGATTTGATTTGGAACTGTCCCTGCTACTTGGCGCGATTGCCTCTGCAACGGCGCCTGCCGCTACGGTAATGGTTGTAAAGCAATACAGAGCAAAAGGACCTGTCACGGAAACACTCTTGAGCGTGGTAGCGCTGGACGATGCTGTGGCGCTGATTGCCTTTGGTATTGCAATGGCAGTGGTGAACACCCTGCAGCATCCCGGCGAGGTGTCTATCGCTTGGTCGATTGCGAAACCTTTTGTAGAAATTCTGGGTTCTGCGGGAATCGGGATTTTGCTGGGCATATTGTTCCGCATCCCCCTGCACTTTTTCAAAAAGTCTTCAAACCGGCTGATTATTGTGCTTGCCTTTGCGTTTCTGGGATCTTCCCTTGCGTCCATGCTGGGTCTGTCGTCCCTGCTGCTGTGCATGTTTATGGGCGCAGCGCTAATCAATTTGTGTCCGGATGGTGCAGATGTACTGGATATTACAGATACAATAACCCCGCCGATTTTTCTCATGTTTTTCGTGGTATCCGGTGCAGAATTGAATCTGTTTATTCTGCCCCAGATCGGGCTGCTTGGAATTGCATATATTCTTGCCAGAGTGGCAGGAAAAATCGGCGGCGCGTCTTTGGGAGCTGTCCTTGCACATTCCCAGCCGCAGGTGCGCAAGTATATCGGATTTACCCTGATTCCTCAGGCGGGTGTGGCAATCGGTCTTTCTTTGATTGCTGCAAAAGCGTTGCCGGATATTGGGCAGACCATTCAGGCAGTGATTCTTTGCGGAACATTTGTGTATGAACTGATCGGACCTGTTTGTACCAAGCTGGCGCTGATGCGGGCGAAAGAGATTGAGCCGGCGTCCAAATCGAAAAAATGACAGGAAAAATAGATTATGAAACTTTTATTGCATACATGCTGTGCTCCGTGCAGCGTAAAATGTATTGACACCTTGCGGAGGGAAGGAATCGAACCGGATTTGTATTGGTTCAATCCCAATATTCATCCTTTTACGGAATATCGCAGCCGCAGGGATACCCTTGTGTCTTATGCCAAGTCGATTGGCGCGCGGCTGCTATTGGAGGACGAATATGGACTGCGTTCCTTTGTGGAGGCGGTGTGCCCAGATTTTGAAAACCGATGTACATATTGTTACAGTGTACGTATGTCCGCCACGGCGCGCTATGCGGCTGAACATGGATACGATGGGTTCAGCACAACGCTGCTGATCAGCCCATATCAGAATCATGAGGGAATTCAGGCGGCTGCACGGCAGGCAGCGGAGGAATACGGCGTGGCGTTTGTCTATCGGGATTTTCGCCCCTATTTTCGTGAGGGGCAGCAGATTGCCCGGGATTTGGGGTTGTATATGCAGAAATATTGCGGATGCGTTTTCAGCGAAGAGGATCGGTATAAAAAGAAAAAGAAATAAAAGAAGTGTACGACAAACGAAAAAGGTCCCTTACGTAGGAGGCATAAGTTTGGTGGAGGTCCCCGGTGAAGGGAACTGTCACGCAGTATTCCAAATTTATTTAAGGCTCCTATGTGAGGATCCACTGCGTGGCTCCATAGGGAGCTTCCGCGTAGCGGGTGAGGGATTGTAAAGCTATCATTTTGACTATTCTGCAAATTGGCAGCTATGGACAATCCCTCCGAGTTTTGCTACGCAAAACCCACCTCCCTTTGCACAAGGGAGGCTTTTACGATGATAGAAAATTAAAGCGAGCTAGTTCCCTTATGGAGCTACGCAGTGGATCCTCCACATGGGGGACTTTTTATATTTAGTTCTTTGCGTAGGTTTCCCTTTTCTGGGGGAGCCTTTTTATTTGTGCCAATCGCACGCATTATTCCAGTGTTTGTATTGCTGGCTGCGAGAATTCCATTTTTTATCTGTTTTGCTCTATAACAGTATTGCGCCCCTGAAAACAATACTGTATAATATTTATAAGTATATGAAATAAATAAGCACAAAAGCTGAAGGGACGGGCGTGTGATTATTGTTGTCATTCCGGCATACAGACCGGGGGAGGGACTGCTTTCGGTAGCAACCAGAATTTTGGAGCAGACGGAGTATTCCGTTCTGGTAGTGAATGACGGAAGCGGAAGCGAATACGATTCTGTTTTTGCAGATTTGCCGGAACAGGTGACTGTGCTGTGCCATGAGGTAAATCGTGGTAAGGGTGCGGCACTGAAAACGGCATATGCGTATATAAAAGCACATCCGGAATACACAGGCGTGATTACTGCTGATGCAGACGGGCAGCATCTGGTGCGCGATATTATCCGGGTTGGAGACGCACTGCGGAAGCAGCCCGATGCGCTGATTTTGGGCTCCAGAAAATTTGTAGGCGATGTTCCTGCAAGAAGCAGATTTGGCAATGCACTCACCCGTTTTGTGTTTCGCATTTCTTCCGGTGTTCAGGTGAGCGATACGCAGACAGGTCTGCGGGCGTTCGGTACCTGTCGGATAGAGGAAATGCTTGCAATCAAGGGGGAGCGGTATGAATATGAAATGAATGTCCTTTTATACTGTGCGAAAAAGCGGATTTCAATGCGGGAAATCCCCATTCAAACTGTATATGAAAACAATAACAGCGGATCGCATTTTCATGTGATTCGGGATTCCGTAAAAATATATGCAGTGATTCTGAAGTTTGTTTCTGCATCGGTGGCGGCGTTTTTGATTGATTTTGTGCTGCTTCTTTTGCTGCAGTATATCACGCGGGGACTGGGTAAGGAATTGTCCCTGTTGGTCAGTGTGGTGAGTGCCCGTGTGGTAAGCTCTCTATTCAATTATTCTTTGAATCGGAGATTTGTGTTTGCGCAGGGAACCCGGACAAGTATTTTAAAATATTATATACTTGCCGTAACACTCCTTTTGTTGAACTATGGTCTCATATGGGTGTTCAACGTAGCGCTTCCGATCCCTTTGGCGGCGGCAAAAATTATAACGGAGCTTTTGCTGTATCCGTTCAGTTATATTATGCAGCGCAGATTTGTATTTGTGAAAAGGGCTGGTGAATAGCACTCAATCTCAACAGGCTCCCCCTGGTGAAGGGAACTGTTACAGAGTTTTAATTAAACGAAAAGCCTCCCCCCAGCAAAGGGAGGTGGATCGCCCAAGCGTAGCGACCGAGTCGGAGGGATTGTCATACTATCATTTTAGATAATCTATAAATCGGCAGTTTTGCTTAGACAATCCCTCACC
>CASTST010000099.1 GCA_949451655.1 uncultured Eubacteriales bacterium
CCTACAGAGGTGATTCCCGTGTAAACCCATACATCGTCGTCTTGGGCAATATAATTATAACCGACTGTGGTAGCGGTGCAGCCCTTTTGCCCAAAAATAGAATTCCAGAATCCATTGTTGTATTCACCGTAATAATCATATTGTTCAATAATCAGCGGCGCATTGTAAACTCTGTCCACCCAGGAAGGTATGTTTCCCGATTCGTAATACTTGCTTTCACCAGTCACAGCGTTTACCAGGACTGCTCCAGTAATGTCCGTTCCGCCGAATAAACCAATTGTTTTTTTCATAACGGAGGCGACCCAGTAGGGCGTGCCGTCTTCATCTATTTCAAAATTGACGTCGGAAAACATGGTGAAGGGATATTTAAAACGAAGGTGCCGGTTGATGTTTCGGTTCAAAGGCTCGGAAGGCGTATATTTCATTCCTTCCTCCAGACGGATAACGGATACCTCCTGGGTTACCATGTCTGTCACGATATAGGCAGGAATGCCGTCGCCCCTGTTGTTGAACCACTTGAAAAGGTCGCCGTAATTCAGATAGGTTACACGGACAGGGGTATTTTGATAGTTGATTTGTGCAGAGCTTTCATCAACTTCAAACTGACTTACCAGATCACTGAGCTCACCCAACTTCCGCGTGGCAAGCGTATTGGCGGAGATTTCATCCAGCATAGGAATCTGGTCGTAGGAAATTTCCGTTACATCCTTGGTAAAATCGCTTTCCTGCAGGGTAATCAGTGAGCTGTAAGCTTTGGTATTGAAAATAACAGCGGAAAGGATGGAGCCGATCAGGCAAAATACCAGACATACGCCAATCAGAATCATAGGAATGCGGATATTTTTCCATAGAAACCGGAACAGTCCGTGCGCAGTTGCCGGAGTTTGTTGTTTGTTTCCGGAAGATAGCAGAGTCAGAACACTGAACAGAAGCAGAATTAAAATAACAAACGTCCAAAAATCGCCGGACTGAATGTTGAGTGGCGGCAGAACAATGTAAAAATATATCGCAGCTGCCACAAGCGTGATAAGAACATTTATGCAGATCCGGACGGGAACTGGTATGGATTTTTTCATAACAAAGCCTTTCTATCATATACTTTAATTTCAGAATAACATAGTTTCTAGCGAAAATCAATATTTGGGTGCGCCTATATAAAATATATTACCGTATTTTTTATAAAAATGTGTACAAATCTTGTATTTTTTATATATTTCTGTTATAATGAGTTCAGAATTGATAATTGAATACAAAATCTGTGTGAAACTTACAGAAAATGCTTATTCCAGTACAGGACTGTAAGGGGACAGAACTTTGGAGAAGCGCAGGTGAATGCGTGCCGAAGGGGCAAAACGCTGAGGCGTTAATCTCTCAGGCAAAAGGACAAAGTATTTCCGATGGCGGAAATGAAACGGACTGTGCTTTTTGGGGACAGTCTGTTTTTTTGTAAATTAAAATTGGCAGTCAGTTACAAATTCTAAGTAAAGGAACGGACGATAAAATGGACAAATTTGTAGAAACAATCACCAAAATCAACGATGCAGTAAATGATTTTGTCTGGGTGAAAATCGGATTGATTCTGTTAATCGGTACAGGTGTTTTGCTGACATGTTGTACAAAGTTTTTTCAGGTATCCCATATCGGTCATTGGTGGAAAAACACCATTGGAAGCGTATTTAAGAAAGGCGCAGCTTCCACTAAGAAAACCGATAAGCAGACGATTTCCCAGTTTCAGGCTCTTTGTACAGCGCTTGCCGCTACGATTGGTACCGGTAATATTGCTGGGGTGGCAGCCGCTATTGTAATCGGCGGTCCCGGTGCGGTCTTTTGGATGTGGATCGCAGCTTTTTTCGGAATGATGACCAACTTTTCTGAAAATGTTCTTGGAATCTTTTACCGACGTCGCAACAGCAAAGGCGAATGGTCCGGCGGCGCCATGTATTACTTAGAGGACGGACTTGGTAAAAAGATTCATAATAAAACGATTGGTAAAATTCTCGGGATTATTTTTTCTGTTTGCGTGCTCCTTGCTTCTTTTGGTATAGGCAACATGGGGCAGGTAAACAAAATCACGCTTAATATTCAGTCTGCGTTCTTTTCTGGAGTGAAAGCGCCTGAATTTGCTGGTGTGTCTCTTGTGAATATTATAATCGGCGTAGTACTGATGATTATAGCAGCATTGATTATCCTTGGCGGCTTGCAGCGCATTGCCGCGGTAGCAGAACGGGTTGTACCGTTTATGGCTGTTTTGTATGTGGTTGGTGCGCTGATTGTGGTGGGGACTCATATTACGCAGGTTGGCGCAATGTTTGTTTCAATCTTTAAATTTGCTTTTGGCGTTAAGGCAGTTGGCGGAGCTGCAGTTGGAATCGCATTGAAGCAGGTAATCACACAGGGATGCAAGCGCGGTGTGTTTTCCAATGAAGCAGGTCTTGGTTCTTCTGTTATGGTGCATTCCGCATCCAATGTAAGGGAACCGGTCAAGCAGGGTATGTGGGGAATTTTCGAAGTGTTCTTTGATACGTTTGTCGTTTGTACCATTACGGCTATTGTTGTTTTATCTTCCGGTTTTATTGATCTTGAAACAGGTCTTGCAGTCAGCGGAGTGAATGACGCAACACTGGTTGCTACCGCATTTGGAAATGTGTTCGGTAAAGGCGGAGAAATCTTTATCGCTGTAGCCATGCTTCTGTTTGCTTTTACAACGGTGCTTGGGTGGTCGCAGTACGGCACAAAAGCTATCGAATATCTTTTCGGCGAAAAGGCTGTACCTGTGTATAAAGTAATATTTGTTCTTATGATTATTTCCGGCGCAGTTATGACGTCCAGCCTTGCATGGGATATTTCCGATACATTCAACGGCATGATGATGATACCGAACTTGATCGGCGTGCTGGCGCTTTTCCCGCTGGTGGCTAAAATTACAAAAAATTATGTGGCGCGCAAACTACATGGGAAAGATGTAAAACCGATGCTTTCCTATGACAGTGAAATTCAAAAGGAAATGGAAGCTGCGGAGGATAAAGAAGAATTATGACTGCGTGGTGAAAAAACTTCATTGGTTTTCCACCAGTAAAAGGAGATAGCTCGCTGTAGCTTTTTCTTAGCTCATTAGCCTCCCCCCGACAAAGGGAGGTGGTGCATCCAAGCGCAGCAATTGTGTCGGAGGGATTGTCTGCGTTATATTGCTGCTACAAGAATACAAAAAAGCAATAAGAAACCGCGCTGCTGCGCGGTTTCTTATTGCATATACCAAACAGGTTAGTCCTGGGGCTCGCGGTTAGACTTGTTTTCGCTCTGGTTTTTCTGCTGGTTCTTGTTCTGGTTCTTATTCTGGTTTTTGTTCTGGTTCTGCTGATTCTTGTTCTGGTTTTCAGGAGTCTGATTCTGGTTGTTCATAATACATGAGCACCTTTCTTTTTATAAATTGTTCCCGGCGGATTTATCACATACATAAATCCGTTTTCGGGTTCGTGTAAAGTATTTCCCAAACAGAGGAAACTTATTCATCCAAAAGTGTCATCAAATTGAAAAGCATTTTTGCAGTATCCTCTTTTGTCAGCATTGCTGCCGGATTGGCTGCACCGCCTGATACGGGATATATTCCCAATTCCCGCAATGCGTCTATAGAGGTTTGTGCCCAAGCGGGGATTTCGTCATTGTAGTGCATTCCTGCGGTGGCAGAATAGCCTAAAATATTGTTTAATATTACAGAAGCCTGTGCGCGCGTGATTGGTTCGTTGGGCTTGAAATAGAGCTCGTTGCCGCTGGGAACGCCGTTGATAATGCCCAACTTGCGTGCACTGTATACATATCCCTTATATTCTGCGGGGATGTCTGCATCATCGGTAAAGCCCGTGTTGGTAATTTCCGGAATGTTTGCTGCTCCCAGCACATTCATGGCAGTGACCAGAAAATCCAGACGGGAAACTTCGCTGGAAGGCTCAAAATAAATCTCGCCATCTTCTTCTGTATAGTCCATATGCCCGCTGCCGGTCAGTACAATTGCGGCAGCCTGACAGTAGCTGTTTTCCATATCAGAAAAAGAGAGGGAAGTGCTTTTCCGGTCAATTGCAATGTTTACGCTGCAGGAATCAGAATAAGCACCATAGCAGTCCCGCACCCGGTAAACGAAGGAATCGGTTCCATGCACCTTTTCATAGGGCGAATAAGTGAAATCGCCTGTTTTCTGGTTATAGGAAAGCGTTCCTTTGGTTGGATAGGAAAGCACTTCATAGGTGACTGCGTCGCCGTCCGGATCGCTGGCAATCATAGCCCCTGCACAGTTCATGCCGGAAAAGGTTTTGATTGCCGCGCCTTTGGTGCAGACGGGTGCATTGTTATTTTTGTCTGACAATTTGATCATACAGTTCATATCATAAGAACGATCGAAGGTGAAACGGAAGCTGGCGGAGAGCACGCCTTCTGCCGCATCAAAATGCAGCTTGTCCATGTCCTTTGATGCAATTACCTGATTCGGTGCAACTGCGGCATCATTAAAGAACAGTGTACCGTCTGCGGCAGAGGGAAGGGATAGGATGGTTACAGACTCAAAAGAATCGCTATTTGCAGTATCTTTTAAGAGTTCTTCCGAAAAGAACACCGGCTCACCGGCGGTGCCGGACACGATCAGTGCTTCTTCACCTGCAAGGATCTCCAGTGCGGGGGAAATTGCAGCAGCGGAGGCTGCTGAGGCAAATATGAGACTTAATACGAGAACGATCAATGGAATTTGTTTTTTCATATGCTTTTTCCTTTCATATGTTTTGTAAATATTTTGTACTGATTTTTCCGGGATATATACAGAATGAAAATAATTACAAAAAGATTCACGAAAAATTCATAATATTTTCCTGCCCCATATTGATTTTGATTGAATGTAAGTGTATAATAAAACAGTGTAGCAACATGAAAAAAGTTGAATTTTGTGAGTGGCGACGACGGCAGTATTGCAGCCTGTCCCGCGGAAAGGACTGATTGAATTATGCTCGAAATCAGAATAGAAAAGGCAGCAGTAAAAAAAGCGAAGCCTGAGGACAACACCCTTGGATTTGGACGGTATTTTACCGATCACATGTTTATTATGGATTACGATGCAGGGCAGGGCTGGCATGACGCAAGAATTGTTCCTTACGGACCGATTGCGCTGGAGCCTTCCGCAATGGTATTTCATTATGCCCAGGAACTGTTTGAAGGACTCAAAGCATATCGTCGTGCTGACGGCGGTATCCAGTTGTTCCGCCCCGATAAAAATATCGAACGTATGAATAATACCTGTAAAAGAATGTGCGTGCCCCAGATTCCCGCAGAGGATGCGTTGCAGGCGATTAAAGCGCTTGTAGACATTGACCGGGATTGGGTACCTCACAGCGCAGGAACCTCTCTTTACATACGCCCGTTTATCTTTGCAACAGAGCCTCAGCTCGGTGTGCATCCTTCCAAAAAGTATTCTTTTGTAATTATCCTTTCTCCTGTTGGATCGTATTATGCAGGCGGTCTTGCACCGGTAAAAATCCGGGTTGAGCGCAAATACGTCCGCTGCGTAAAAGGCGGCACCGGCGAAGCAAAGGTGGGCGGAAACTATGCCGCATCCCTTTTGGGTCAGCAGGAAGCAGAAGAACAGGGATATGCACAGGTTCTCTGGCTGGATGGAATCGAACGTAAATATATTGATGAAGTTGGCGCGATGAACGTATTTTTCGTGATTGATGGAAAAATTGTAACTCCGTCTCTTGCAGACGGCAATATCCTGCCTGGCGTGACCCGTGCATCCTGCATCGAACTTTTGAAAAAATGGGGATATACCGTGGAAGAAAGAAAAGTCTCCATTGATGAAATTCGGCAGGCATATGAGAATGGTACACTGAATGAATCGTTTGGAACCGGAACCGCTGCTGTTATTTCTCCTGTCGGCGAGTATAATGATGAAGGTTTCAGAATAGATATAAACAACGGCGAGATCGGACCTATTTCTCAGAAGCTGTACGACAAGCTCACAGGCATGCAGTGGGGAACTGAAAAAGACGAAATGGGCTGGATCGTACCTGTTGAATAATAAACGTATTGTTACAAATTGATTTTTAAGAATAGGAATGGAGAGAAATGGAAACAAAGCGCAATCAAAAGTATTTTGCAGCAAAAGGGATCAATCCTGTCTTAATCGTGGGACTTGCAATTGCTCTTCTGGGAGTTATTTTGCTGTTCGGCGGAAACACACGTCCTATCGGAATTGTGATTATCCTGGTGGGTATTGCTGTAGCAGTTTTCGGTTCCGGTGCGAAAGCAGGGGAATATGATATCGACAACCAGATATACGGTGTGACCAAAGAAATGCCGGAGCAGGCAATGATTAAATATGAAGTGTACGAAAGACATTTTCTGACAATTATTAAGCCTGTTTTCCTCAAAGGATATGATTTCAGCCCGGCAGATATCTACTGCAAGAAAGGTTCTGACCATGTTTACAGAACCAACATGTATAATGCGGCGCAGTTGTATTTTACTAAGACAAAGATTTATGTATATGGTAAACATATTACATTGACAGACGCTTCTGAAGAAGCAAACTACGAATTTGGTGGTGCGTATCCTTTTGAAGATGTAGAAAAAGCATACATTGAGGAGAAAAAGTTTAACGCACAAGGCAGAGAAATTTCTGTTTACTATTTCGGTCTGAAACTGAAATCCGGTGAGGACGCATTCAAGTTTACCGTTGAATATGGCGCCGATATTGATAAGGCTGCGGACGATATCAATCATACTATTGAGAAGATGACGGAAAAAGCAGAAGAACGGGAAAGAATCAAAGCGTCCAAGCGTGCAGCACTCCGTGCTGAAGCTGAAAAAGAGGCAGCTGATAAGAAGAATCAGAAGAAAGATGTTTCTGCTGTCGAGCAGGATGCACCTGTTGCTGAAGCGAAAACGGAAGAATCCGCAGATCAGGAATAAATGAAAATTGAAGCCACCGACATTGTCGGTGGCTTTTTATATAATTAGCGGATCGTTTAAAGCATCAGTCTAAAAAGCCTCCCTTGTACAAAGGGGTTTCCGCAAAGCATCAAACTAAAAAGGCTCCCTTGTGCAAAGGGAGCTCCCGCGTAGCGGGTGAGGGATTGTTATGCAATCGTTTTGCAGTATTTCTAAATCGGCAGTTTTATTTAAACAATCCCTCCGTCTCGATCGCTAAGCTTGGACGAGCCGGCTCCCTTTGCCGGGGGAGCCTTTTAACGATAAGCCATTTTCCTTTACTGGGAAGAAGCTACTACGTGTAATCCAAAATTGCGATTTAATTACGAGACTTCCGGAATTGGGTGGGTTCGTATATATTGAAGAATAACCTGATATCCATCTCTCGAAATATGAATTCCGTCTCCGACACTATATTCAGACCGCAAATATCCGTTTTCATCCTTCAGCACAGATTCTGTGTCTAAATAATACACATTACATTCCTGAGCGATGCCCTGTACCCAAACATTCCCTGTATCAATCATTTCCTGTGTGATAGATGCGTAGTTTTCATTGCCTTCCAAGGCACGTGGAAAAATAGATTGCAGAATAATTTTTGTATCCGGACTTTGTTCTAGGATTCCATTGATCAGCGCGGTATAAACTGTTTTAAAGGAATCTTCCTTCATGAAGCTGATCCCGTTCATCCCCAGAGTAATCACCATAATTTCAGGCTTGTTCAAACCGGCAGCGTCCATGATGGTCATTTCTGTATTTGTTCCCGGATTCAGAATTTTTACCGTCAAGGCATATGCAAGGGTTAATGTTCCGGAGGTAGGCGTCCATACCTGCATGGTATT
>CASTST010000100.1 GCA_949451655.1 uncultured Eubacteriales bacterium
TATTCAAACGAAGGCAGGAGAGAAAACGGAAGAACGGCTTTTGCAGATTCATCGGGCGCTTGGGCAGATTCTGGACAAGTATCATCCGGATGCTATGTGTGTGGAGGAACTTTTCTGGAATACGAATCAGAAAACTGGTATTATTGTTTCAGAGGCAAGGGGTGTAATACTGATGACTGCCCATGAACGGGGCGTTCCTATATCGGAATATACGCCGCTGCAGGTGAAACAAGCGGTGGTCGGTTACGGACGGGCGGACAAAAAACAGGTGATTACTATGGTGACATCTTTTCTTGGACTGCGGGAAGCACCGAAACCGGATGATACCGCAGACGCACTGGCGATTGCAATCTGTCACGGACACAGCGCCTTTTCAAGAATCGGGCAGTTTTATAATAACTAATTACAGAATGTGGTGGAATCATGTGGGCAAATGATACATGGAAAGATTACGCGCTGCTGGATGCATCGGCAGGGGAGCGGCTGGAGCGTTGGGGTGATTATATTCTGATTCGCCCCGATCCTCAGGTGATTTGGAATACGGAGCGGAAAAATCCCCTTTGGAAATCAGCAGACGCAGTCTATAAAAGAAGCAAATCCGGCGGCGGCGCGTGGACGGTGTGTAAAATTCCGGAAAGCTGGAATATCCGGTACGGTGCACTCACGTTTCAATTGCGTCCTATGGGATTTAAGCATACAGGGCTTTTTCCGGAGCAGGCGGTCAATTGGGACTGGTTTTCCGGGATTATCCGCAGCGCTGTCGCGGCAGGACGGAAACCGAACGTGCTGAATTTGTTCGCGTACACCGGCGGTGCTACGGCTGCGGCTGCGGTAGCAGGCGCGTCTGTATGTCATGTGGATGCGGCAAAAGGTATGGTACAGGCTGCAAAAGAAAATCTGCGTTTGTCCGGATTGGGCGACGCGCCGGTTCGGTATATTGTGGACGACTGCAAGAAATTTGTGGAGCGTGAAATTCGGCGCGGAAAAAAGTATGATGCGGTGATTATGGATCCGCCGTCCTATGGACGCGGTCCCGGCGGAGAAATCTGGAAGTTGGAGAACTGTGCCCATGAATTGATCTCCCTTGCGGCATCTCTGATGACGGAAAATCCGCTGTTTTTCCTTGTTAATTCGTATACTACCGGTCTTTCACCGGCAACTATGGGTTATATGGTGATGCAGGCTATGGGGAATCGGGGACAGATTGATACTGGTGAGCTTGGGCTGCGAGTGGAGGAAACAGGATTGCTTCTTCCTGCGGGAGCCAGCGCACGGTGGACGCCGGATGATACTACAGCAAAGAAATCGGAGAAATAGATGAGCACCATAATAAAAGCGGAGCATATTTCCTATTCGTATCCCGGCGATGAGGAAGGGCAGTCGGTGGAAGCGCTGCGGGACGTAAGTTTTTCCATTGAAGAAGGAGAGTTTGTGGCGATTTTGGGTCACAACGGCTGCGGCAAGTCTACCTTGGCGAAGATTCTCTGTATGATCCTCCTTCCTGGAGAGGGAAAGCTGTACATTGACGGCAAGGATATGACCGAGGACAGTATAACAGAGGAAGATATCAACAATGGTCGTCGAAAGGTAGGCATGGTATTTCAAAATCCGGATAACCAGTTGGTGGCAACAATTGTTGAGGAAGATATTGCATTCGGACCGGAAAATTTAGGACTGCCGCCGGAAAAAATCCGGCAGCGGGTGGATTGGGCGCTGGAAACCGTGGGCATGACGAAATATGCGCGCCATGCGGCACACCGTTTATCCGGCGGTCAGAAACAGCGGGTTGCCATTGCGGGCGCGATTGCTATGCACCGAAAATGTATTATTTTTGATGAAAGTACTGCAATGCTGGATCCCCACGGCAGAAAAGAAGTAATGGATACGATTTCACGGCTTAATCGGGAAGCGGGAATTACCGTTATCCACATCACCCACTATATGAACGAAGCAACCATGGCAGATCGGGTGCTGGTAATGCAGCAGGGCGGCATTATTATGGAAGGAAAGCCGACGGAGGTTTTCAGCCGCGCCGAAGAACTGTGGCAGGCGAATCTGGACGTTCCCCAGACAACGGAGCTGCTGTGGCATGTCCGGCAGGCAGGCTATGACGTGGCGCTGGATATCTTTGATCCGGCAGATTGCGCTGCTGAAATTGCAAGAGCCTTGGAAGGAAAAACACATGGCGGAAATAACACTTGAAAACGTAACCTATGTTTACGGAAAAGGCGCACCGTATGAAATGCGGGCGTTGGATGATGTAAGTCTTACATTCCGTCCGGGTGAGGTGACCGGCTTGATCGGTCACACCGGCAGCGGAAAGTCTACCCTTGTGCAGATGCTCAACGGGCTTTTAAAACCGGACAGCGGCAGGGTGCTGCTGGATGGGAAGGATATTTGGGCGGATCCCAAAAAAATTCAGGAAATCCGATTTCGTGTGGGACTGGTAATGCAGTATCCCGAATATCAGTTGTTTGATGAAACGGTGGAGTCGGATATCGGATTCGGTCCGAAAAATATGGGTATGGAGCCGGAAAAAATCAAACAGGCAGTTGCACGCGCAGCGCAGTTTGCGGGGCTCTCTCCCGAACTGCTCAGTAAGTCACCGTTTGATTTGTCCGGAGGGCAGAAACGGCGTGCTGCTCTTGCAGGAGTTATGGCGATGGAACCGGATGTTTTGGTGCTGGATGAGCCTGCAGCGGGATTGGATCCCGGCGGACGCAGGGAAATCCTCAGCAGAATCCGGGAATATCAGCAGGAAAGTGGTGCCAATGTAATTATTGTTTCCCACAGTATGGAGGATATGGCGCTGTACTGTGATCGGGTTCTGGTGATGGAAAACGGGAAACTGGTCATGAGCGGTACCCCGGCGGAGGTATTCAGCCGGGCGGAGGAGCTGATTGCCGTAGGGCTGGACGTACCCCAGATCACCCGCGTGGCACGCGCGCTTCGAGAGGTTGGCGTGGATATCGGACTGGATATATATACAGTGAAATTTGCCGCACAGCGGCTGCTGTCTGGGAAAGGAAAAGTCTGAAAGATGAGAAACTATAAAAGCCGCATTTCACCGCCGTTGAAGCCGACGCAAATCCAGAGAAAGGTGCGGTTTACACATGAAAGCTGATATTGCATTCGGACAGTATTATGAGGGAAATTCCTTTTTGCACAGACTGGATCCCCGGTGGAAGATTCTCTTTTCTATTTTTTATATAGTTGTAATATTTCTTGCAAAGAATGTGTTTGCCTTTGCCTTGCTGGTGCTGTCGGCAATTTTGCTGATTGCTGTCAGCCGAATTCCCCTGCGTATGATTCTGCGGGGACTCAAACCGCTGATTTTTATTATAGCCTTTACTGCGATTATCAACATTTTCTGGCTGAAGGGCAAAACGGTATTGGTCGATTGGTGGATCATTCATATTTATCTGGAGGGGATCATTAACGCGCTCCTGATCGTAGTACGGGTAGTGATTCTGGTGGCGGGAACCAGCGTTCTGCTGACCTATACCACAACACCTCTTGCGCTGACGGACGGTCTGGAACGGCTTTTGTCACCGCTGGCAAAAATTCGCCTGCCTGTGCATGAGTTTTCCATGATGATGACCATAGCACTGCGTTTTATCCCCACTTTGGTGGAGGAAACAGAAAAGATTATGAATGCCCAAAAAGCGAGAGGGGCAGATTTTTCAACCGGTTCTCTGGCACGCCGTGCAAAGGCACTGATTCCGATTTTGATTCCTCTTTTCATTTCTGCTTTCCGCCGTGCGGAAGAACTGGCAACCGCCATGGAATGTCGGTGCTATACCGGCGGGAAAGGGCGTACACGGATGAATATTCTGCATTCCACCTGGCGGGATCCCGCGATGTGTCTGGCGCTTTGCGCACTGTGCGCGGGCGTTGTGCTGCTCAATTATTTCGCTCCCGGTTATACCTTGGCAATGTAAGCAGGTTATTATGAAAATTGTATTGAAGGTACAATATATCGGTACAGGATACTGCGGATTTCAGTGTCAGAAGAACGGGGCGAGCATACAGGAAATTTTAACCCGGGCGGCGTCCCGTATGTTTGGCAGACCTTGCAGTATCACCGGATGCAGCAGAACGGACGCCGGTGTGCATGCGTTGGGATATGTTTGTGCGGTGACTCCTGCTGATGGAAACATCACGGAGAATTGGTGCACGATTCCTACCGGAAAGATTCACCGGGCGTTTGCCCCTTTCCTTCCGTCGGATATTTCCGTATGTGCGGCAGCCCAGGTTCCTGATGGATTTCATCCCCGGTATGACGCTGTACAAAAAGAATATGTGTATCGGATTTGGGACGCACCCTATGGGAATCCCTTTGCCCGGGGCAGAAGCTATCACAGCATCCGCAGGATTACGCCGGAGATGCTGGAACGTATGCAGGCTGCGGCTGCGGCATATGTGGGGCAGCATGATTTCCGTGCATTTATGGCAGGGGAGCCCGGCGGAAAAGATACGGTTCGCACCGTTATGGGAGCGGCTGTGCAGCGGGAGGCGGACGGCATGGTAGTGTTTTCTGTTTCTGCTAATGGGTTCTTATATAATATGGTACGGATCATGACCGGCACGCTTCTGGAAACGGCAGCCGGGAAAATATCCCCTGGGGATATTCCGGATATTATCACTAGCGGCGATAGAAACCGTGCGGGATTTACCGCCCCGCCGGAGGGGCTCTACTTGCGCGGAGTGCAGTATCCGGAGCAGATTTTGTGGCAGTGTGAATAAATTTTTCGGAGAGGAGGCATGCATATGGCTGGCAAAAACAGCGAATGGGAACAGGACGAGCTGATCCGGACAGGCAGCCGGAGAAAAAAAGCGTCCGGCAAGCGGGTACGCGGCAGAAAAGCACCGGATGATCCGGGAGCGCGCAAAAAGAAGCGTCAGGCGCATATTCCTATTGCATTGGATGATGAGGCGCCTGCTGTCAACAGCTATTATATAGCGATTGCAGATCGGTACAGATGGGCGAAACTTTTGTCTGTGATTCTTCTGGTTGCGTTTTTGCTGATTATGCTCCTTTTTTATCGAAAGAATATTACTTACGGAAACCTGATGTATCTGATCCGGGATCTGGATACCGGCGTTGTGTCTGCGGTGGGAAAATATGCGGATATCAGCTATGAACGGCAATATGCTCCTTCCTTTGCACTGTTCCGGGATCGGATTGCAGTTGCAGGTGCATCCGGATTTCGTTTGTATAACGCATCAGGATCCAAAGAACTGGATTATGAAAGTGCTTACGGAGATCCCAGATTGGTTACCGGAAACAAATATGCACTGCTGTATGATGCGGCGGGCAAATCTTATTCCATGTATACCACTATCGCCCGGGTGCTCAACAGCGAAGCGGAGCGGGTGATTGAAGACGCTGCTGTGGCAGACAACGGCACCTATGCACTGCTTACCGGGTCGGACGAATCTAAATATCTCATCACTGTCTACAGCCCGGACTTCAAGCCCGTTGTAAAATATTATAAAGACAAATATGTAATTGATATTGCACTGGACTCTGGCGGAGAGCATATGGCTGTGCTGTCCGCTGGTGCAGCCGGCGCAGGTGCATATTGCGAGATTATGTTCTGTACCGTAGGCAGCGAGAAAACCGCGTCTGTAGAATTGCAGAATACAATGCCGCTGTTTGCCGGATATGCAAAAAACGGAAAGCTTGCAGTGGTGTGCGATAACAAGGTGTTGTTTTACGATGGAGACGCACTGTGCGGTCAGTATGATATTGCAGGCGCTGTTCCGGTCGGATTTGATTTAAGCGGAGATTATCTTGCGTTGGCAGTGTCAAAAAATGCGGTTGGTTCAGAAAATGATATAATTCTATTTGACACCAACGGCAATATCATATATAATAATACAATCAATGAAAAAATCCGGATGATTGCGGCGGACGGGGACAGATCCGTTTATGTTCTTTGTGAGGACCAGGTGCGGCAGTACGCTGTGTCTGGCGGGGATCCGGTTACGGAAAGCCTCCGGGGAGAGGCGCTGGATATCCTGCCGGCATCCGGCGGCGCAGTTATTTGTGAAACCGGCGGAACATATTCTCTCTTTTTCGGTGAATGAGTGGGGAAGTTCTGCAATACAATATATAGAAACATGCTTGCTATGAAGAAAGGCAAGGTTTAATATGCATTTTATATTGGATATTGTTATTGTCGCACTGTGTGCGCTGACGATTTTAATAAGCTACAAACGGGGATTTTTTAAGTCCGTCATGAGTCTGTGCTCCGGTATCGGCGCACTGCTTGTAGCATATACGTTTACGCCCAAGCTTGCCCTGTTTGTAAAGGAAAAGTTTTTGCTGGATAAAATTGCCGGCGGTGTGGTGGATACCCTTGCTTCTATGGCAAAGGCAGGGGCGGACGGCGCACAGAACATGGTGTATGATTTGTCCAAGCTTTTGGAAAATTCACAGTTTTTAAAAATTCTGGATCAATACGGTGCAGATTCTCAACATATAACCGAACTGATCAACAGCGCCAATGATGGCAGTCACGCCGCAGTAGAGCAGGTGTCTTATGCGGTGGCGGATCCCATCGCCGGAACCATTGCAAATATTGCGGTGTTTATCGGCTTGTTTCTGGCGGCAATTTTAGTATTGCGGTTGATTACATGGGCGATCGGCATTGTGTTCACGCTTCCCGTACTGCGCGGCGTGGATAAAACTCTGGGGCTTGTTTTCGGTGTGATCAGCGCGCTCCTCTTTGTATGGATTTTTGCGATGGTTGCCGATGCTGCAGTACAGGCGATTGCTTCCGTTGCCCCGGGAACGGTAGATGCGGCAATACTGGACGACTCTGTTTTACTGAAGTTTTTTGCGCAGTATAATCCAGTAGAAGCAATTACCAACGCTGTTTTCGGTCATTAACTTATCATTTATAAACTTTTTCAGAAAGGTTCACTTTTATGAAGGCGAAGTACATTCCGAATATTTTGTCAGTTATACGGCTTCTTATGTCTTTTGCGTTTGCAGCCATTTTTATCTGGGCATATCCGGATTATGTAATGTTGGCTGCGGTTATTTTCGTCCTGTCCGGTATAACGGATGTGGTGGACGGAATTCTTGCCAGAAAATTTGACTGGGTTACAAATGCCGGAAAAATTCTGGATCCCCTTGCAGATAAACTGATGCAGTGCACAGCCCTGCTTTGTCTGGTTTTTCGGGGAATTGTTCCCTGGTGGATTTTGATTTTGATTGTGCTCAAAGAATTGATGATGGGCTGCGGCGCCATTGTTCTCTTTAAGAAAAGCAGGGAGATTGGCGTGTCCAAGTATTTCGGCAAGGCATATACGGTGGTGTTTTACGCTGTGGTTATGCTGTTCTTGCTGTTCCAGGATTGGTTTAGTGTGAATATGTGGGCTACCTACGTTTTGTGTATATTCACAGCGGTGATAGCATTTGGCGTGCTGGTTCTGTATTATATCAGCTATTTGAAGAATAAAATGAGAAAGCAGAGAAAGGCGACAACGGATGGTAATGTGTGCAAGATGCCATAAGCGGATGGCAGTCGTGTTCATTACACGGATGGATGAAGGCGAGTCCAAGCAGGAGGGCATTTGTATCAAGTGCGCGAAGGAATTGGGCATTAAACCTGTGAATGATATTATATCGAAAATGGGTCTCAGCGATGAAGATGTAGACCGCATGTCCGAGGAAATGCAGGATATTATGGATGGCATCGCGAACGGTGAAGATCCTTTGGGACTGGAAGGGGAAGAAGGGCTTGTGCCCGGCGGAGAG
>CASTST010000101.1 GCA_949451655.1 uncultured Eubacteriales bacterium
GCAAAACCCACCCCCCTTTGCACAAGGGGGGCTTTTTATTTGGGTGGAGCCACGTAGTGGATCCTCACAAGGGAGCCTTTTTTGTTAGGGCGCTACGCAACAGTTCCCTTTGCTGGGGGAAGCTTTTTTACGCTGCGCGGAAGTTTCTTTTGTTTTGGGGGACTTAAGACAAAAAATTTCACATAGGAATTTTATGCATTACCACCTGATAAAAAACACTGTTTCCTTACACGCAGATTTATGGTACAATAAAAAATAAAAAGTTTTGAAAAATTTGAATGGATTGCTCCTTTATAATCGTATTAGAGATGAAGCCTTAAAAAAGCTATTACAAAAAAACGGAGGAATCATCTATCATGAAAAAAGCATTTTTAGGAATTTTAGGAGCAATCATCGCATTATCAGTAGGAACAACAAGCGCCTTTGCAGCAGGTTCCGGGGCACGCCGCAACTTTATTGATGCAGACAGTGATGGTGTTTGTGACAATGCCGGCAGCCGTGTTTGCAGCTATGTTGATGCAGATGGTGACGGTGTATGCGACAACTACGGCGACCGCCCGTCAAAAGGCAGCAAAAATTTTGTAGATGAAGACGGCGATGGGATTTGCGATAATTTTGCATCCGGACAAGGCAAGGGAAACGGTTACAGAAACGGTGCACAGGGCGAATGCGGTAAAAACTTTGTTGACGAAGATGGCGACGGCATTTGCGATAACATTACATCCAGAGAAGGCAGAGAAAACGGACACGGTCTCCGCCAGGGCAGATGCGGTAAATAAAAAAGGAAAATCATCATGCGGAGTGAGCAAGAAGTAAATAAAGCAGTCGAACAATATTCTGATACAGTTCGACGGGTTTGCATGCTATATTTGAAAAATTATGCTGATACCGAGGACATATTTCAAACAGTATTTTTGAAGTATGTCCTTAGCTCCGCTGCGTTTGAAAGCGAAGAACATGAAAAGGCATGGATAATCCGGGTTACAATCAACGCCTGTAAAGATTTGCTGGGAAGCTTTTTTCGCAAACGCACGGTATCTTTAGATGAAGTTATGGAACTACCCGCCCAGGCTTCCCAAGATCACCGAGAAGTTTTAGAAGCCGTATTGTCCCTTCCTCAAAAATACAGAGATGTTGTTTATCTGCATTATTTTGAGGATTATACCGCTCCGCAAATCAGTCGTATATTAGGAAAAAATGTCAATACGGTTTATACACTTTTAACGCGTTCCAAACAAATGCTTCGGGAAAAACTGGGAGGTGATGGTTATGAAGGATAAAATAAAAGAGGCTTTCAATCAGATACAGGCAGAGGAAACATTAAAAAAGAATACAAAGGTTTTTCTTGCAGGGCAGATGCAAAAGCATACAAAACCGATCACACGGCAGCTCTGCATGTATGCAACCGCCTGTGCATGTTTGCTGCTTCTGCTGATCGGAGGATGTTGGCTTTATTTTACTCCAACATCCGGAATCAGCATAGATATAAATCCCTCCATTGAGTTAAGCGTAAACCGGTTTGGCAGAATCATTTCCGTAGACGGTATAAATGCCGACGGACACGCACTGTCCGACACTCTGAATATTAAATTCAAAAATTACACAGACGCAATCAATCAGGTATTGGAAAATGAAAAGATAGCAGAACTGCTGGCGGATGATGAAATTCTGGAAATCACGGTTATGGGTTCGGATGAAACACAGTCTGCTAAAATTCTTTCAGAAATAGAACAATGCACAGCAGAACATAAAAATACCTACTGCTACTTTGCATCCCGTGAAGATACTGTGGCAGCCCACGAAGCAGGACTTTCATTTGGAAAATACAGAGCGTTTTTAGAGTTGAAAAAGCTTGATCCTGATATACTGCCCGAGTCTATACGAGGCATGACCATGCGGGAAATCCGGGATTTAATGGAGGAACTGTGCGGCGGCAATGATGACGGAACATCGTCAGACAGCAATAAGGGATACGGGCATCACGGATCCCACAACGGACAGGGATACAGAAAAAAGCAGGGTGAGGAATAGCATTGCAAATTTTCCGGGAGAGTGGCACAGCGTAAACTCCCCCCAAAAAGGCTTCCCCCGACAAAGGGAGGTGTCGCCAAGCGAAGCGACAGCGACTGAGGGATTGTAATACGATCATTTTGAATGATCTTAAATCGGCACTCTATGCAAACAATCCCCCCGAGTTTTGCTACGCAAAACCCACCCCCCTTTGCACAAGGGGGGCTTTTTATTTGGTTGGAGCCACGCAGTAGATCCTCACATGGAAGCCTTTTTTGGGGATGCTGCGTCGGCAGTCCCTTAATCAATAAAGTAAAAAGGAGAGGGAAAATCCCTCTCCTTTCCTTATTTTTTACAGTCCCTGTTTACTTCTTTCCATATGCTCGATTTCCGATTCATTCACCGTGCTCACATGACCGGGAATGGGCAGAATCTTCTGACTGATTACATCAATAATACCGTCTGCCTGTGGGAAGAAATATTTCTCAAATTCATATGCAGGGGTGATCCAGTTGCGGGAACCGAATACAACCGGCGGCGCATCCAGATAATCAAACGCCATTTCTGCAATGTTGGATGCCATATCACGCATTACAGAGTTTCTATCGCAAGCGTCCCCGACAATGATAATACGTCCGGTTTTCTTCACACTTTCCAGAACCTTATCATAGTTGAACGGCACGATAGAGCGTGCGTCAATCACTTCCGCACTGATACCGTACTGCTCCTCCAGCTTCTTCGCTGCGGCAAGACCCCTGTACAATACTGCGCCGATGGTGAGGATCGTCACATCCGTACCTTCCCGCTTCACATCCGGTTCACCAAATGGAACCTCATAGCTTTCCGCAGGAACGCCGCCTTCATGGAACTGCTCGCCGATATCGTAGATCCTCTGACTTTCAAAGAAGATAACCGGATCGGTTCCGTTCAGTGCTGCACACATGAGTCCCTTTGCATCATAAGGCGTTGCGGGGAAGCAAACCTTCAATCCCGGAATATGCGCTGTAAGCGCCGTCCAATCCTGACTGTGCTGTGCACCGTATTTGGAACCAACAGATACACGCACCACTACAGGCATTTTCAGAATGCCGGCAGACATAGACTGCCATTTGGACAGCTGGTTGAAAATTTCATCGCCTGCACAGCCGATAAAGTCCGCATACATCAGCTCTACAATTGCACGACCGCCCGCCATAGCGTATCCTACGGCAGAACCTACAATGGCAGCCTCAGAAATAGGAGAATTGAAGAAACGGTGATAGGGAATCGCCTCGGTAAGACCGCGGTATACAGCAAACGCGCCGCCCCAGTCTCGGTTATCCTCGCCGTATGCAATCAGCGTGGGATCTTCATAGAATTTATCAATAATTGCTTCAAAAATACCGTCCCGCAGACCGAACTGCTTGATTTTAGGAATCAGCTCACCTTTTTCATCATAAGCATAACGCGCTTTGCCGGCGATCTGCTTCAGACGGGGATTTTCTTCTTTGGGAATCAGTACCTCCGGCTCACGCTGGGGATCCATAGAAAGCACAGACTGATTGGAGAACATAATAGAAGAAATAATATCCGGCTGGCTGTCCAGATCCATTCTGGGGGAGATTTCCTCGTCAATGGACATACGGCAGATCTTGGTGATCCGTTTAATAATATCTTCTTCAATCGCGTCAAACTCTTCTTCTGTTGCAATACCGCCTGCTACCATCTTGCTCCGGTATGCCGCGATAGGACAAGCAGCCTTCCACTCTTCAATTTCCTCCTGACTTCTGTAGGTGGAAGAATCAGAAGGAGAGTGCCCACTGACACGGTATGTGGCAACCTCCAGCATTGCCGGACCTTCTCCCTTGATAAGAAGCTCCTTCTTGCGCTGGGTAGCATCTATCACTGCAAGCGGATCATATCCGTTTACCTTCTCCGCATGAAGCATATCCGGATTGAAGCCTGCGCCAAGACGTGCAGCGATATCAAAGCCCATGGTTTCGCCTCTCGTCTGACCGCCCATGCCGTAGAAGTTGTTGAACACGTTAAACAAAATCGGCATACCACCATCGTCGTATTTGCCGTCCATACCCCACAGCTTGCGGATCTGATCCATAGACGCCATGTTGAGGGCTTCCAGAACGGGACCGCGCCCCAGCGCGCCGTCGCCGGAGTTGGCAATAACAATTCCCTTTTTGTGGTTGCTCCGTTTATACAGGGCAGCGCCAAGGGCAACAGGAGCCGCGCCGCCTACGATTGCGTTATTGGGGAAAATACCGAAGGGAATAAAGAACGCGTGCATGGATCCGCCAAGCCCTTTGTTAAAGCCTGTAGTCCGGGCAAAGATTTCTGCAAGCGCGCCGTACAGAAGGAAGTCGATTGCAAGCTCCTTCACATCGCCCTGCTTTTCCTGCTTGCCTTCTACCACTTTCAGGATATTGCCGCCCAGAAATTCCTTCATAATGTCATACAGCTCTGTTTCTGTGAGCTTTTCAATGGAGGAAAGTCCTTTCGCAAGAATCTCGCCGTGGCTGCGGTGAGATCCAAATGTGAAGTCGTTGATATCCAGACAGTACGCCTGACCCACTGCGGAGGCCTCCTGTCCGATAGACAAGTGCGCCGGACCGGGGTTGGTATACTCTACGCCGTTGTACACACTTTTGGTTTTGATTTCGTTGAGCATGGTCTCAAACTCACGGATAATCCGCATATCCCGGTAAATCCGCAGGAAATCTTCTTTGGTGTACAATTTCTTTTCCTGCGCCAATGTCTTTTTATATTGGCACAGAGGAATTTTATCAAAAGAAAGGTATCCGGATGCAAATGCATCGCTGGGGCTGATATATTGATTCTTTGGCATAACGGTTCTATCTCCTTTTTTATTTTAATCAATCATAAACATGCCTTCCCGTATGACTTCGCATACGGTAGGATGGGGGAATACCAGTTTCTGTACATCGCTTACCCGCTGCCGGGATGCAACCATTGCCGCCGCTCCGTAAATGATTTCGGAAGCGTAGGAGCCGATCATATGCACGCCGATAATGGTTTTATGGGCGTCATCCACAACGATTTTTACAATACCGTCTCCGCCCTCCACTTCGGCTACATACCGTCCGCTGTAACGGAGGCTGACTGTATGTTCTGTTGCCTGCACACCGCGCTTTGCGGCGCTCTCTACCGTATCGCCCACAGTACCAACTTCCGGCTTTGTGTAGATCACAGCAGGAATTGCTAAGTAATCGACCCGGTCTGTGGCACCCAGCATATCGGACACGGCAACCTCGCCTTCCCGGTATGCGGTATGCGCCAGCATACTGCGTCCGTTTACATCACCTGCTGCCCAGATTCCCGGCACGGAGGTTCTGCCCCGGTCATCACAAACGACTGCACCCCGATCCAGAAGCACACCGGCTTTTTCCAGTCCGATGCCTGCGGTACGCGCCCGTCTGCCGGTACTCACCAAAACTGCATCACAGTCAATGGAAACAGACTTTCCGTCCGCTTCACAGGTTACTGTTTTCTTCTCACTGCTCACAGAGGTGACCTTTGCGCCCAGAAGGAAGCGAATGCCCTTTTTCTCTAAATTCTTCTGCAAAACGGCAGATATATCTTTATCTGTAGGACTGGCAATTTTATCCAGCATTTCCACCACGGTGACCTGTGTGCCCACAGTGCTGAAATAAGACGCCATTTCCAGCCCGATTACGCCGCCGCCGATGACGCACAGCTTCTCCGGCGCGGTACGCATGTCGAGAATTTCCCGGTTGGTCATAGCAAAGCCTGCTGTCACTGCCTCTCTGAGTCCTTCTACAGGGGGCACCGCCGCTTCGCTTCCGGTACAAATAAGGAGCCGTTTTCCCTGATATACCGCTTCCCCGCACCGCACCTGAAATCCGTCCGGATTTTTGCCGGTGATGCAGCCGGTTCCGTTCACCACAGTGACTTTTGCGCCCCGCATTTTCGCACCAACGCCGGACACCAGTGTTTTTACTACTTTATCCTTGCGATCCACCACCTTAGCGTGGTCAATAGACGCGCCGGACACCGTCACGCCGTAATCCGCGCCGTGAAGGGCGCTTTCATAAATCTTTGCAGAGTTCAGCAGTGTTTTTGTAGGAATACAGCCTTCGTTGAGGCACACGCCGCCAAGGGCACGTTCTTCTATCAACAGTACCTGCATTCCGTTATGCGCCGCACGCTCCGCCGCATTGTAGCCTGCCGGACCGCCGCCCAGTATCATCAAATCATATACCATTGTGCTTCCCCCTTATTTTGCCAGCAATAACTGGAAATTCTCCAACATAGAACAAAGCTGTGCCAGGAATTTCGCTGCCGGTGCGCCGTCTACCGCACGGTGGTCAAAGGTGAGGGACAGTCCCATTGCGGGATATACGGATCCGTCTGCCCGCATCCGGTTTGTGATGGTGCAAACGCCCAGAATTGCCGTCTGCGGTGGATTGATAACAGGTGTGAAGCTTTCAATTCCAAGAGAACCCAAGTTGGTTACAGTGAAGCTGCCGCCGGACATTTCATCCGGAGAAAGCTGCCCGCCGCGCGCACGCTCTGCCGCTTCCTTGGACGCTGCGGCAATCTGCGCAAGGGACATAGTATCCGCACCGAATAGGGTGGGTACCAGAAGTCCCCGCTCCGTATCCACTGCCAAGCCGATATTGGCATGACGGAACAGACGGAAGGAATCTCCCACCAGATTTGCGTTAATATAGGGATGTGCCGGAAGTGTCCGGGACACTGCATACAGCACCATATCATTGAGGGTAATCTTCGGCAGACCCAAAGCCTCGGCATTTTGTTTGAGCTGCTTTCTGTATTCCATAATGGAGGTTGCATCGAAAGAAGCATTCAGCGTAAGTTGCGCCATCTCTGTGAGGGATGCGCACATAGAACGGGAAATTGCCTTGCGTACACCGGACATAGGCGCTTCCTCGTACAGACCGAAATCTGCACCGTCTGAAACAAATACGGTGTCTCCCTGTCCCGGCTGCACTGCTTCTACTGCTGTACTCTGAGCCACTTCCACTGCCGTGCTGTTCTGATAACCGCCCGCCAAATATGCTTCCACATCTGCAACAGTTCCGTGATAGCCGCTGTCCAGCGCCGCATCAATATCCCGCTGGATAATACGTCCGTGGGGACCGGTGGGGGATACGCGGGTCATATCCACGCCGGTTTTCAGTGCAAGTGCCTTTGCGCGGGGGGATATACGCAGGATATCGCCCTCCCGCCGGGTAACAGGCGCTGCTTCCTTTTGTACTGCCGGGGCAGCGGCTGGGGCTTCTTCCTTATTTTCTTCCACAGGCGCACCGCCAGTAAATGCGGAAATATCCTCTCCCGCCGCACCGATTACACATACGTTGTCCAGGCAGGGGACAACGTCTCCCTCTGCCGCAAGAATTGCCAGCATAGTACCGGACACAGGACTTTTTTCGTCGAATGCGGATTTGTCTGTTTCATAGGAAAACAAAAGATCTCCTTCACTGACCGCATCTCCTACTTTTTTATGCCACGCTGTGATAATACAAGCTTCCACGCTTTGACCCTGCCGCGGCATAATCACTGGATTTGCCATATTGATTCATCCTTTCTGCTATTTTACTTTATTTATATGATTGATTTATAAGAGCTTAGCACATAATCCTAATTAGTCGCCCCCCGTAAAGGGAGCCCCCTCGCAGCAATCCAAATTCACTCAAGGCTCCCTTGTGCTGGAGCCGCATAGCGGATCCTAGGGTGCTCCCGCGTAGCG